>JBEKZQ010000070.1:0-17327 GCA_049509675.1 Thermoguttaceae bacterium
CGGCCGCAAGTTCGGCGTAAGGCAGCAAGTCGCTGTCGCCCGTCAGGCATCCCTGCAACTGTTTGAAGATCGCCCCTTTGCCCGCCGTTTCATATTGCTCGCTCAACCGCGTCAACACCCGATCCAGCAGAGTCAAGGCCCAGCGTCGCTCAAAGAGTTTTTCCGGAGTGGCGTTGTCTTCCGGTTCCCGGCGGTAACGATCTTCGGCGGAGGGGATGTCCAGCGGAACCAGCGCGTGCCCGCCGCCGCGCTTCAGGGTTTTGGCACGGGCCCGCTCCTTCGACAAAAAGTGCTTCAAAGCCGCCAGGAGAAACGAGCGGAACTTGCCCTTCGAACGGTCCACGTCGGCAAGATAATCCTTCTCCAGGAGCCGCAGGAAAAACTCCTGCGTCAAATCCCGGGCCTCGTGCGGACCGTGACCCTGCCGGCGGACGAAGGCGTAAAGCGGATACCAATAGACCTGGCAAAGCTTGGCGAGCGCCTCGCGGCCGCGGGCATCCTCGCTGCCGGCTGCCGCCAGGACGAGACTCCAATGGGTTGTTGTAAACCGGCCGCCGCGGGCGGAAGAAGGATCTTGTGTTTTGTTGGCCATGGCGGCGCCCTCAATGAGGGAAGGAGACCGGAAACCGCTCGTTTCCGGAAACGTCCGGGAGCCGATGTTGCCCTCAATTTAGCGGGTGCGCGCCAAGAAACAAGGACAGGATCACTGCCAGCAGTTTGTTGGGAGCCTCAATTGCCGGAAATGACGAAGTGCCTTTTGCCCTTCGCAGTCTCGATGCTGCCGAGCAGCATCTTCATATTGTACGAGCCATGCCGGCGATGATACTCCGCCGAGGCATAGGGAACCTGGCGGCCGTCCCACGCTCCAAACACATACGTCACGTTGGCATCGTCCTGGCGACGGAGCGTTTCCCAATCGAACGAGGCTGAACCGGGCCAAAGGACCTTCATCTCCGCGTAGTCCTTCCTGGCCCTGGCTGCCCAAAACTCTTTGCAGAGGGCTTCCGGCGATTGGGGCCAGAGAGCGCGGGACTGCATGATCTGCAACGCGGCGTTTCGTGCCTCTTCGAATTTTCTCGCCTCGTCGAAGGATGGCTTCGATTGGCGCGTCGCGGAGGCTTTCGCTGGCGGCTGCTTCTGCTCGGCGGCGGAAGCGGCGGGCTTGGCTTGGCTGAACCACACGTTAGCCGACATACCCACTTTGAACTTCGGGTCCGGGTGGGCGATGTCGATCCTCGTTTCATAGAGCACCGCGTTTTGGGCCGCGACCGGCGTATTGCCGACTTCTGCCACCTTGCCTTGGAACGTGCGGTGTGGAAGCGCATCTACCGTCAAACGAACTTCCTGCCCGACTTCCACGGCGATAATGTCCGCCTCGTCCACTATCGCTCTGCACACCCATTTCGTTGCCGGCCCGCTCGTCGTGGCATCGAGTGACCCGGTCGCCATGACAGCCCGCGTCAACGGCGCTTTCGGATGAGAATTTGGCGTTGTCGGTTCGGCGGCGGCTGCGGGCTTCGGCGCGCCGCCTTGCACCAGCTTGTAGCGGAACTTGATGCCCCGCCCACCGTCGCCGCGCTTATCCTCGACGGCCCCGAGGATCTGCATGATCCCGGTCTCGCCGCGCGCAGTCTTGAAGAGATAAGTGATCGGCAAATCCCGCGTCGGCCATTCGACAGATCCGTCACTGCTTGCGACCTTCATGCTTGTGACCGCATCCTCGGCGGTCGTTTTGTCCCAGTTCAACTCCGCCGTGGATTCCTCGCCCGGCACAACCGAAGCAACCCCCCGGCTAAAGATGCACCCGCGCCCCTGGAGATAAACCTGCCCATTCTCGCTCCAAAGTGCGGTAAAATCCACGCCGCCCGCATCTTCGGCCTTTTTCCAGTCCCTGGCCCACTCTTCGTTGGTCATGCCGGGACCCTTGCAGACCATAAGGATCTCGCCCTTCTGGAACTGGAAATACTGGGCCGTGCAGAGGGCGCCATTGGGCAGCACCCGCCCGATCGCCGGGCCGAAGGAAAGATGCCGCGCGGCGGCGGTGTTCGTCGCGCCACCCTGCACCAGCTTGTAGCGGATCTTTACGCCGTTGCCATCTTGGGTTGTGCCGAAGGTCTGCAGGAGGCCGATACCGCCCTCACGCGTTTGGAAGGCGTAGGTCGCCGGGGGATTCTTGCCCGCGCTCAGCTTCACTTTCGGCAACCCATTGCTGGCGATCGACGCGAGGCTCGCGACCAGTTGCACGGGTGTGAGCTTGTCCCAATCTTCATTGCTGAGCGGCTTCAGCTTCAGGCCGAGGCCAAATAGGTCACCGTCGGAATACCACGCATCCATGCCATGTTGTTCACTCCAGGTAATCATGAGCGAGATACCCTCTTCGAGGTTATCGATACCGACGCCGCCGTGCGACACGGCGCCGCCCGGCGGCTCGGGTCGCTCCGGCCAATGCGCCAGCGTCCCGGTATCCAAGTCAATCGCATTCGTCACTACCCGCTCGATCACCGGGCCGAATGTCGCTTCCGAACGCGCGCCCGGGTTTTCTGCCACGGTGGGCTTGGCCCTGGTCCACGTCAGATCGGCCAAACGCGGCGTGGCGGGGTTGATTTTGGACTTGGGATCCGTGGTCAGCGCGCCGCGAATCTCGTCGCCGACCAGCCGCACGGAGAGTTCGCCGAAACGATCGTCCCCCTCGCGCCAGGTGCCGTTGAACCGCCGCTCGATGCGCGACCATTTCAATTGAATCTCGCCCGGCTGCTTGCCGACCGTGTCGGTGTAGGTGCCCGTGTATTCTGCGTCGCTGGTCTTTTTCAGGACAACCTGGCCCCACTCCTCGCCCGACCACTGGCCGGCGATGTCCGGCGGCGCGGCGGATAGCAGAAGAACTCCCAACAGTCCGACTCCCAAAGCGGCGATCATGGCAAGGACTCCTTTGAGACGGATACGGGCCAGCGAAGCGATAACTGTACTCATCACGCCGACCAACGCTGTGCGTCGGTGCCCGCGTAATGCCTTTCCATCACGGCGGAGCGTGATGAATACGTTTGGTGGCCACCAGCCACGACGAGGAACCGGCTTGGGCAAATCGGCCGGCAAAGGCACGCTGCCGGGCTGCTGGAGGTGCGCCAGGCAGCCTTCGAGCAACTGGCTGACTTCCTTGGCCGAGGCGAATCGCCGCGACGGGTCTTTCTCCAGCAGACGATCGACAATGGCGATGAACCACGGCGGCAACTCGGGATTGAGCGCTTGCATCGCCTGCGGCGGGTCGTCGACCAGGCGCCGCATGGTGGCCATCACCGAGTCGGTGCGAAAGGGCGAAACGCCGGTGGCCATCTCGTACAACACGCAGCCCAGGCTGAAGAGATCGGAACGGCCGTCCAACGGTTCGCCCCGCGCCTGCTCGGGCGACATGTACTGCGGCGTCCCGGCGATGATCCCCCAACGGGTGAGCGTGACGTCATCGGCCGCGCGGGCCAGGCCGAAGTCGGTGAGCACGGCCCGTTCGACGCCTTTTTCCAGCAGGATGTTGGCGGGCTTCACGTCGCGATGCACCAGGCCCTGCTCGTGGGCCGCCGCCAGCCCGGCCGCAGCCTGCATGCCGATGCGGAGCGTTTCCTTGAGTTCCAAGCGGCCCTGGGCCGCGAGCCGCCCGGCCAGCGACTCCCCGGCCACCAGCGGCATGACCAGGAACGGCAACCGCCCGCCCGGCTGCACCTGGTGAATTGCCAGCACGTTTGGGTGTACGACGGCGGCGGCGGCTTGGGCCTCGCGGGCGAACCGCTTCTTGGCCAGCGAGCTTTGCGCCAGGTGCGGAGAGAGCACCTTGATCGCCACGCACCGCTTCAGCTCGCGATCGAACGCCTTGAGCACGACCCCCATGCCGCCGCGACCGATGATCTCCAGCACGTCGTAGCCGCCCAAGCGACCGAGCACGTTCGGCTCGTCGGTGGGCTCCAGATGTTCCACCGTGAAATCGACCTCCGACCATTCGTCGCGACCCGCAAGCGGGTGCCCCGGCACGGCCGCATCCAGTTCATCCCTGGCCAACAGCGAGGCGGCTTCCCGGCACCAGGCCGCCCCGCCCGCCATGCGTTCCAGCGCGGCGCCGCATTGCTCGCACTCTTCCAGGTGTTGGTTCAGCGCGGCTTCGTCATCCGCCGGCAAACTCCCCGCCAACGCCGATTCCAGAAGTGCGATCGAACAGCGGGTGTTCATGTTGTTTTCTCCATTTCATTCACGGCGGCTTGCAGCCGGGCCAGGACGCGGCACTTGGCGACCCGGACCGCCCCCACCGTCATGCCCAGTTTCTTGGCCGTCTCCGCGGGAGAAGTCCCGACGACGGCGGTCTCCCAAAACGCTTGCCAGGTGGCCGGCTGGACTTTGCCCCGCACTTGCTCGGCCGCCCGCTGAAACACCGCCCGGCGCAGCTCTTGATCGAACTCGGCGCTCTCCGGTCCCTCGGCGGCGGGCAGCATGTTGAGCATCGCCTGCAGGTCCGAACCGCCGGTCGCGGTCACGCGGCGTTGGCGTTGCTTCAACCAATTGATGACCAGGTTGCGAGCAACTTGCCGCAGCCAGCCGCGAAACGACCCGTGCTGCTTCGCCGGATCCCAGCGGTCGACGCTCCCGCTCACCGCCATCAAGAGCTCCTGCAGGACCTCTCGGGCGTCGGCATCCTGTAGTCCGTATCGCCGCAACAAGCGATAAGTCACAGGCTCGTAAAGAGATACGAACTCCACCCAGGCCTCGTGATCTTGCCGGTCACGCAGGCGAAGCAGCAAGCTGGCGCGGGTGGTAGGGCTGAGCGTCATGGTTGCATCCTACCAATATACACAACCGAAATCGCCCGGCGTTACACGGAAAGCTGACCTACGGGACCGTAAAGGTACTGTCGCCGGTGTTCGTCTTACGGTCGTAGGGGGCGCCGCCGTTGTCGGTCAGGTCGGGGCCGATGCTGTAGACTACCGCGCGGGGCCCGGTGCGTTTGAACCGCATGGTCTGTCCGTCGAACGGATCGCGGGGGACGGCGGGAATGAAGTCGGGCGCCAGTTCGTCCAACTTGTCGGGAAACCGGCCGTTGCAGGCACGATAGGCGTAGAGGGCCAGCCCAAGTCGGGCCGTGCCGCGTCGCGCTTCCGCCCGCGCCGCCGCCTCGATGACGCGGCCAAGTGCCGGCGTGAGCAACTTCGTCAGGACTCCGCCCGGGTAGAACTGCAGCTCGTGGTCGGACTGCTTGACGACCTCTTTGGCCTGAGCGTAGGGCAGTCCGGCAGCCCTGTCCATCTGGGCAGCGAACCGGGCTTGTGCCGCGATGTCGTCGCCCAGCAAGAAGACCCGGTAAAGGGCGCTGAACACAGGGTTGGCCCGCGGATATCCGCCGGGGCCGGAGGTGATCTCGAAAAGACCGATCTGCCCCTCGCCGAACTGCTGGAACGTGGCCAGTTGGCACGCGCCTTCCATGCGAAGAGACCGTCGCAGCACGGCACGGTACGCCGGGCCGTCCGGAAGGTGAATCGTGGCCAAGTCCTCCGGCGGCACTTGCCTGGACACCAGCACGTGGCGCAGCGTGTCGATGGCCGAGCCATCGATGGCCATGGCAACAAACTGAGAAACCAGGATCGGATCGGTGCTGACGTGCTCGGCCGTGCGAAACATGGCGTTGACGTCCTCCACTGCCCCGCGATAGTCCTCGTCGGACGCCCTGCATACGGCATCGAGCGCCAATAGCCGCGCCGCGGTGCGCAAGGAATTCAACTCGGGCAGGGGCATGTAGATGCTGGGGTGGCCGTAATCGCGCTCGAAGGTGCAGCCGGGTTTGGCCGCCGCCTGGCGGAGCAAGGACAATGCGCCCCCCTGCCTCTTCAGGAATCGGCGGAGTTCCGGGGCGTGCAGGTCGAAGCCGATTTTCTCCGAATCCTGCCACGTCGTCCATTTCTCCTTCCATGCGTCCTGCCATTGCTTTTCCCACTGCCAGCCGCTCGCAAAGAATTCCTGACAGCCGTTCGCAGGGTCTTTGTTACAACCCATCGCCTCGAACGCCTGTTGGTAAACGATCGCCGCATTGTCGCGGTCGGGCACGCGCGGCGGGCCAACCGACAGTGCCAGGGCACCGGCCTCGGCCCGCAGGGTCGCCAACTGCTGCCGTGCGGCCAGGTCCAGGTTCCAGAACGTCATCAGGTGCAGGGCCACGGCGACCAGCAGGGCGACCGCCAGGCGGCCGCGGGGCCAGGTTCCCGCGCGGACCAGCGACGGTTCCGACTGGCGGCGCAGCCCATACACCAGCACTCCTACGGCGCCAACGCCATAGGCGACCGTGAGCATCACCATCGCAGGGAAAAGTGCTCCGCTCGCCATGTGCCGGAAATGGAGCATTGCCGCCAACAAAGCCAGCACCACATAGATCGCCAACGGCGCCAGCGCGATCAATATGGCCGCAGCCCCAAGCCATGGTCCCCTCAGCACGGCCCAAGCTCCGCCGAAAGCAAAGGCGACTACCAACGCGATCCACAGCCACGAGAATGCGGCGCTCATCCCGATTCCCATGCTTGCCACCAGGCGAACGACTGCCAGGGCCCCCACGCAGACCATCAACAGCGCAAATCCCCTGGCGAACCAACGCGATTGTCCGGGCCCAAACTGGGCCAGGCAGGCCGCGAGCGCGGCGACCAAAAGCAGCGACACGGCAAGGCTTTCGATCCACAACAGAACGTACCCCATCAGTTGCTCCTTTCTTCACGTCGCTCGTCCAACAGGAAGGAGCGAGCCAGGTTTGCGACCTCGCCGCTCGACGACAGGTCAGGGCAGGGGACCAGCGCGGAGCCGGCGCGCAACAAGATCGCCTGGCGCCGTGACTGCTCCGGCGAGAATTCGGGGAGTAGTTGCTCGATCTGTCGGCAGGCGGTCTCGATGGACTGGCCGGGGCCGTGCCGTCGCAGGCCGCAATCCGTGGCGCGGGTTGCCGCCAGCGAAAGATTGAGCCACACCAGCGCCGCGGCCGCGGCCGCAACGGCGAACCGCCATCGCGCCTGCCCCCGGTCCGGAGGCAGTAACCGTTCACAGGGCGGCGGGAAGGGGACAGGTCCATGTTTTCGGATCTCGTCATTCGTGCATATTTCGCCAGTTGGCCGAAAAATGGACCAGTCCCCGGCCGCCCCGAGCACCTTCTGTCGCAGGTGCGCGGAAGGTCCGGGCAAGGGGCGGCCGGCCAGGGCCCGCTCTAATTCTTGGAGTTCGACGGACAGTTGCCAGGCTTCCATTTTCAGCCTCCCTGGTCCAAGGTCCCAGGTGCTTTCGACCCGGCCGCTGCGACGGGCTTGCCCGTCTCGCCGCCGCACTGCTCCTTCAGCGAGGCGCGAAGTCGCTCCAGGGCGTAACGATATCGGCTGGCGGCCGTATTGGCGCTGATGCCGATCACCTGGGCAGTCTCGGCGAAGGTCAATCCGCCATCGATTTTCAAGGCGAGCACCTCGCGCTGCTCCGCGGGCAGGGCCAGCAATGCCTTCTGGAGCCGCTCGCCGTCAAAATGGGACCGGTCATTCGGATCGGCTTTGCTGGCAATGTCGGCGATTGCCGCTTCGCCGCTGCGAGGCTCGCGCCCCCGTCTCGCCGCCGAGCGGCCGGCTGCCCGGCGCAAGGCCGTAAACAGGTATGCTGTCAGGTTCTGCACTTCGGCCAGCTTGTGTCTGGACTGCAACACGGCGGCAAACACCTCTTGCACGGCGTCCTCTGCATCCTCGCGACGGCCCAGCATCCCCACGGCCGCGCGGCAAAGGCGCACTGCGTACCGGTCATACAGCGCGGCAAACGCCCGCTCGTCACCGGCGGCAAGGCCAACAACCAGCGGGTCGGTGTCAGCGCTTTCCACGGAGGTCTCCCACAACAATAGAGCGGCGAGAGAGGAGAATTTGTCTGGCAAACTCCCTATTTTCGCCGGATCGAGGGGAAATGGAAAGGATTTGTCACTTCGCTGCCTTCTGAGTGCCCGTTTCTTTGGGCAGGCGGTACTGAATGGTATACGCAAGCTCATGGCCTTGGTCGACGACGGTCTGGAATCGCACCGTCGGCAGGCCGTCCCGAAGGAACTGCTGGGCCGGCTTGGGTTCGACGCAAACGATTTCAGCCCCCTGCGGAAGCTGCACCGTCTCCAAGAAGAATTTCTGCCCCTTTCCGGTCCATTTCTGGCCCCCATGATAGGTCCAGGTCTCTCCTTGCCTGGTCGCCATTTTCGCCGCCTCGGTAGTTGTCGTATAGTTGACCTGATCGCCGGGCATTATCGGCTCGGCAAGTTGGACCGTATATTTTCGATTTCCGCCGATGGTTGAAACGCTGATGGGCAATTCCCGTCCTCGACCGTCGAGCCATTGCGTGATGGCGAATGGTCCATCACCAGTCCAAAGGGAAAGGGAGGTTGTCGGGAATAATCCGGCCGGGTTGCGATAGGAGACCTTGCTCACGGTTGATTTCGAACCATCAGCCAATAAAGTCACTTGGGACTCCTCCGTCATCGTCATCCCCCGATTCATAAGCTGCAATGTGAAGTGCGCGCTGACTACGGCGACCAATATCGCCGCCAGGAGCCATGCCGTGTTTTCCCGGAGGGAGAGGACTCGCCATAGGGAAGTGCCGGTTGGAGCGGCTTTCCGAGGCGGTGTGATAGTCTGATCGGCCGGCAACCCCAGATGCTCTAGCCGCAAGAGTTTGATCTCTCGGAGCAGGCTGATCTTGGTATTGGTAATCTCATGCCCGATCGCGAACCGCACGATGAGGACGACGGTGACCACCAGCAGGGTGGCGAAGCCGACTAGGGCCTTGGTGCTGAAGGTCAAGAAAAAGCCGATGAAGGCGAATTCGAGCACCGCAACCACGATGATCAGGGAGAGAAACGTGAACCGAGCGCCCCGCCTGAGTTGCGAGTCGAAATAGGAACTTGCTTCGATAACATCACGATCGGCCTTGGCGGCGTCGAAGTTTCCGTTCTCGGCCAATGCTTTCTTCAGTTCGTTTGTGGCTTCACTCATTGTTTTCCTCCAGGTATTTGCGTAGTCGTTGTCTTGCGTAAAAGAGACGGGACTTGACCGTCCCTTCGGGAATGGCCAGAATGCAGGCAATCTCCGCCGTGTCGAATTGGTCTTCGTACCGCAGCGACAAGATGGCCCGATCCGGGCCGGGCAATTGTTGCAGGGCCTCCGCCAACGTGCCGTGTTGCTGCCGGGCCGCCGCGGATTGCTGCTCCTCGCGCTCGATCCGCTGGGAATACGCCGCCGCGGCCTCGCGCCGCCGCTGTTCGCGGCGCATCGAGTCCCGGCACTTGTTGCTGACGATCTGGTACGCCCAGGCCGGAAAGGCGGCCGCCTCGGTCAGTCGGTTAATCCCGCGGCTAATGCCGATCCATGCTTCCTGGAGCGCATCCCAGGCGGCGCTCTCATCGCCTGTCAACCGCCAAGCGTGCCGCCACAATCGCCGTTGCCAGCGGGCGACCAATGCCTCGAACGCCTCGGCATCGCCCTCCTGACACCGGAGCACCAGCAATTCGTCGTTGAGGCGGTCATGTTCGCTCATCAGATGTGTTTATTGGGCCTCGGAATAGTAATGCAACGAGGCCGACCAACGGCAGGCCGGTTCTGCGGGAGAAAAGTCTGCGTGCCGTTGCATTACTTTGCTGAACATCAATAGGTCGTTGCCGGGAAGCAATCGGTTCACGCGATGAGAAGAAGAACGTTCAGACCTCGTCACGAGAAGACTATCCGCAAGCCATTATCGCAATTCCGGCTAGCGCTCGACCGGGGGTATTCGCTGGCCGGTCTGGGCCTGGCGGAGCCGCCACCAGGCGAGGTCTACGCCCCCCCATGCCCGCCAGTTTTCGAGGGTCTGCTGCCAGCCCTGGACGCCAAAGGAGACCTTGGTCGCGAGGTGCCGGCAGTCGAGCAGCCGCGTGTCGGGTCGGCCGCGATTGAGCCGATCGAGGGCTTTCTGGGCCTCGTCGAGACGCTTGTGCTCGATCAGCCAGTCGATGATTTGCACGCGGGCCCCCCGGGCTTCCATGCTGACAAAAACGTTGCTCGGGTTGGCGAAGTCGGGCTTGGGCGATTCGGCCTCCAAGCGGTCGGCGGCCGCCTTGGCCTCGTCCAGCCGGTCAAGGCGCAGGAGGCATTGGATCTGGCGCAACTGAATGCCCCGGCGGGACCCCTCGGAAATAGTCTTCCCGCCTTTGGCGGCGGCCTTGGTCCCGCGCGGCCCGGAGAGCATCTCACGGTAGGCATCCAGCGCGGCCGCGTACTGCCCGACATCGAACAGCCGCTCCGCATTGTCCCAGGCCGAGTTGAGCGGCGCCGGAGCGCCCGAATAGCTCATCCCCGGCGCGCCGCCCTTAAACCACTTGGGCTGATAGGGGGTCAGGTCGCCGGCAGTTGCAACCGCGGCTGGCGGGACCTTCACGGCCATCGACCAGCCCATACGCTGGACTCTGAACGAGGCATCCTCCGCGTTGCTTACGAGCGGCACGATCGTCACGTCGAAGACAAGTTGAATCTCATCGCCCGCGCCTTTGGCCTTGATGAAGACTTTATCATCGACCACCCAATTCGACACCAGCGTCCAAGGGCTGCCCTTGTGTACGTGAGGCGACGACCAGCTATGATCCGATGAATTATGGTTGCGATTGGGCGGCCGGACCACCGAGAGCCAGAGCCAGCCGTCGCGGCTGCGGCCGAGCACCTCGACGGTCGGGCGCGGCCCGTTCTCGATGGCCTGTAGCGCCTTGGGAATGGCCAGGGCGACGGGAAGGCTGGACGTGTAACGTCGGAACGCATCCTGATTGGGGTGCGCGTCCGGCGTCGTCGAGGCCAGGAACTTCTCCTTCAACGGCTCCAGTTGCTTGATGAGGGCGTCGAACTCGCCGCGGCGACCGCTGTTGAAGAGATGGATCATGTAATCGCCCAGGACGTTGCTCAGCCGCCAGTCGTCAAACGGCTTGGCGAGCGCGCGGTCCTTGAGCGTGCGCTCGAAGAGCCGGAAGCGGTCCTCGTCCAGATCGTAGAATCTCAGGATCTCGATTTTCTCGCAAAGCAGGCGGACGTCGTCGGGCTTCTTCGCCAAGAGCGGATCCACGGTGCCGAGTTGGACCCAGAGCGGGCTCCTCGCCCAATGGAAGCGGCACAACGCATACGCTCGCTCCAACGGATCGAGCAGCACTTCGGGCCAGCCCTCCGGGATGCCCTTGGCGACCGGCTGCGGCACCTCGACGGTCTCCTGGTTCTGGATCTTGTCGTAAGCCAACTGCCCTCCTTCATCAGTTCCCCGCACGCAGTAGCGGAGCGTAATCGTGTGCCGTCCGTCTCCCCGCCGCAACGGTGGGACGGCCAGATAGACTTGCCGCAGCACCTTCTCGCGGTCCCACTCTTCCGGCGTCAGCCGCCAGTACGTGTTCCCCCAGTTGTCGAAAAGCTGCTCGTAGTACGTGCCCGGCACGGGGGCTCCTGCGGGCGTGCGGTTGCGCGGGCTCTCCGCAGTGATCAACAGATCGCCCATGTCGTCCGACTCGATTTTCGTCAAGACGGGCACCTTGTAGCCGCCCTTGAGTTTGAAGGCCTGCCGGCTATCGATCGGCTTTCCGCCCGCCGGCCCGGCGCCTTCGCGATAGATTTCCTCCGGGGTTGCTCCAGGCTTCCCGGCAACGGCCTTTTCGAACTTCTCAAGGTCGAAGAATTCCTCGGGCTGCGCGGTCGTGTAGTCGAAGACCACGAGCATGAACTCCTTGTGGTCGGGCTGATAGACGACCATGTGGATCGGCAGCCGCGACTCCTTGAGCACCCAGATCCGCACCCACTGTTGGTTGTTCGGGTCGTGCGCGTAATCGAAGACCTCCATGCCTTGGCCGGCGATCGCCTGCTCCGACTTGACCGGCTCGCCGGCGGGCGGCTTCCCGTTGAAGATCGGGATGGCGGCCAGCACGGCGTCGAGCATGTTGCCCTTGCCCATCATCGCGGCAAAAGTTTCGATCTGCGATTGTTCGCACGCAACGAGCTTCTCACGACGCACGACCGAACCGTCTTTGGCGATTTCATAGACACCGGCGCCCTTGGGCGTGACGAACGTCACCAGCCCTATCCCCTGAATTCGCCAGGTGTTCGGATGGCGGTAGTAGAAATCCAGGCGGTCGGATTTGCCGTGACTATCCTGGTAAACCGTGGCGTGGAAGAAGCGGACTTGGTTGACGGCGAGGACCACGTCGGACCAGGCCATGGCGCTTTGCGAGCGCTGGCCGCCGGGCCAGAACGGGCCAAACAGTCCGAGGACCAGCAGTATCGCCAGGGCCGCCGCCAGGGGCAATGGGGCCAGGAGCCAAAATCGCCGCCGCCGCGGAGCGATCGCCGTGGCGACCGCTTCGGCCCGGACCTGGCGCCGGAGCCGGTCGTTGAAATCGCCGCTGATCCCGGCGGTGGCTTCGGCCCGCACCGCCGCCGCCGCCGTTTCCAGTCCTTGGGCCGCGGCAGCCAACTCGGCGTCTTCCGCAATCGCCGTTTGCACCTCGGACTGGCGTGCAGCGTCCAACTCGCCAAAGACGAGTTGCATCAGTTCCTCGTTGGAAACGTGCTTATCGTTCATGATTGTTGCCTCCTGTTACGCGCAAGCAGTGCTTCGATTTTTCGCAGGCCATAGAGCAGCCGGGACTTGACGGTTCCCACGGGGCACCCGACGACCGCGGCGACCTCGGAGAGCGTCAGCCCGCCGAGGATCTTCAGGGCGACCACGCGGCGTTGTTCTTCAGGCAAGGAGGCCAACAGGGCGTCGGCGCGATCTTGGCTTTCGCAGTGCGCGGCCGCGTCGGCCGGGTCCAGGTCGGCCGAAGAGAAGCGATCGAGCGCGCCCGACCGACCATCGCCCGGGTCAATCGCCATGTCGCTCTCCAGGGCCAATGGCTGCCGGCCCGAGGCCCGCAGGAAGTCGGTGGCGCAGTTGTCGGCGATGGTAAACAGCCAAGTCGAGACAGCCGCCCGTCCCGAATAGCCGCCCATCCGGGCAGCCCGAAACATCCGCAAGAACGCCTCCTGGGCAAGGTCCTCGGCGTGCTGCCGGTCCGGCACGCGATGGGCGAGGTAGGCCGTCAGTCGGACATTGTAGCGGTCGACCAGCACGTCGAAACGGCGGAGATCGCCCCCGGCGATTTCGGCCAGGATCTCGGCGTCCTCGATCGATGTCGGCGGCTCGTCCGGCCGACGCTGCCGTGATGGTGTAGCCATTGCGCTTTCGATCATACCTTCTCCTGAAGAAACCGTCCTCTTATACGACCGGACGGCAAGAAATGATTCAATCCGGCCGCAATTAGCCGAAATTGACAGGAAGATCAACAAGACCTGTATTTTCCTGTCCACCCATATTCTTGTCATGAGAAATCATTGTTCTCGACTCGGGCTTTCGTCCTTTCGGGGTTTCGTGATTCGCTTCCCCGCCCCCGCACGGCGGTGAAAAATGCGCAACTTCAAGACGAGCGCGTCGGGCTGGAATGCAGTTCATTTCTTCCGCAGCCGAAAGCGGAGCCAGGCGACGGCGGCGATGGCCAGAACGATGAGCAGAATGGCCAGTCCGGCCCGGCCCAGCCAGCGATGGACGGCCTGCCAGCTTTCGCCGGCCAGGTAGCCCAGGGCCACGAAGGCCGCCGACCAGCAGACGCCGCCCAGCACGGTGTAGAAGACGAACACCCGGTAAGGCAGACGGGAGGCTCCGGCCACGAAGGGCACCAGGGCCCGCAAGAGCGGCGTCAGCCGGCCCAGCAGCACGGTCTTGCCGCCGTGGCGGCGAAAGAAGGCGTCGACCCGCCGCAGATGTTCTGCCCGGAGCCCGAAGCGGCCCCCGTGGCGAAGGACCCAAGGGCGGCGCAGTCGCCGGCCCAGTTCGTAGCCGACCAGGTTGCCGAGGATCGCTCCGCCGGCGACCAAGGCCAGCACGACGCGCACGTCCAGCGCGTCGTTGGCCGCGAGCACGCCGCCGAGAACGGCCGCCGTTTCGCCTGGCACGAGGAAACCGATCGGCAGCGACGACTCGCACATCACCAGCAGAAAGATGATGGCGTAGGCGCCGCGGCCCAACCCGCTCACGTCATGGAAGAGACGGTCTATCAATAGTTTTCAGTTTTCAGTTTTCAGTTTTCAGTGGGCGTTCAACACCGAGCACTGAAAACTGAACACTGAAAACTGCCTGTAGCCCAGTCTTAAGTGTGGGTTCAAGACTGAAAACTGAACACTGAAAACTGAACACTGCTCCCTACTTCTGTCCGTCCTGCCGAAAGTCGATTTCAATCGGATTGAAGCCCAGGCGGATCTCTTCCACGGTCCACTTGTACTTGCAAGGACCCAGCAGCGTTTCGGGCTCGTCGAAGTACTTGCCCATCGCCTCCACATCGATCTCGTCGGGCTCCAAGTCTTTGGGCCGCATGGCGTGCCGGGAAATGAGCAACACGCAGTACTTGCCGGCGTCGGGCACAAACAGCGAGAAATCACCCGACACACTGCACCGCGCGTAGGCCCCGCCCAGATCGCGGATCGCCCGCAGCGTGTCGTGCGACTCCGCCGGCATGCTGTCATGCGGCCGGATGCCCTGCACGCTCAACGGGTGCCCCGGAAAGGTCTTGCTCGGCAGCGCGATGACCACGGAACCCTCGTCGCCGGCAATGCGGCCCGTGCCCGGGTTGTACACCAGTTTGCCCTCGACCAGGATCCGTTGGCGGATCTGGGCCTCTTCGCTAACCTGTTTCTCATAGGAGGCGTTGCCACGGCCGACAAAGTACCCCACCACGAACGCCAACATGGCCAGGATCACCAGCAAAATCGCCTGTACGTAGATCGTGCGGCGTGGAAACAGGATCATGTCGGAGGGCACGAACTGCAGCGTGGGCGGCGGCGGCACAGGCGCGCGGGATGCCTGGGCCGTGCCCTGGCCTGCCACTGGCTCTGCCAGTGCCGGTTGGGTCGGCCCGTGTGCCGCTGGCTCTGTCAGTGCTGATTGGGTGGGCGCCTCGATCATGGCCAGCACTTCGCTGCTGTCGTAAGCTGCCTTGCCAGCGGCGCGCGGGGGCAGGTCCAGCGCGGCGTCCGACTGCGCGGGAACGGTCTGCGCCGCGCCGCACTTGGGACAAACGATCGCGGTCCCGGCCTTGCGGGTGCCAATCGAGAGCAGTTGGCGGCAATGTGGGCAGTGGAAGCGGATCGACATTATGGAACGGGGGGAAATTGGTCGTTTTCATCCCGGCCCGCCGGCGAGTCATCCTGATCCGGCGTATTGGCCAGCGAATTCAGCCCCTCGACCAGCACCAGGCACACCAGGCCGACGGTCCAAACGATGCCCGCCGCCAGGGCCACGTATTTCAGCGCGCCGGCGCCGGCCGAATCTCCCATGCCGCCCAACAGCGCGGCCAAGGCGACGATGACCGAAATGACGATCGGCAGCACCAGGACCAGCGCCAACAGGCTGAGGACGATTCGAGACGGAACGGGTTTGCCAGGCATGGAGTTCCCTAAGTCCCCGTGAACGGTTTCCCAATTCTGTGACCGGGGCCATGCCTTGTCAAGCAGAGGAGTTGCAAAGTCTGACGAAAGGGGACCCAGAGGGTACCCGGGTCCATGTTTTCGGGGGCTCTTCCGTTTCCAGGTGCAAAGCCAGCATTTTGCGGATAGCCCGGGTCCCGTTGGAATCGCTGCCCGCCCAGCCCCAGATTCAGCCGGAGCAAGACACAGACAGGCCACAAGCCCGCAATCGGACTCATGGCCTGTCTTGTGTTCGGCCTCGGCCGCGACTTTCGACGAGCTACTCGCCGCGACAATGGCCTCATTCTTCGCCTGTCTGCCCGAAAGCAGACACGCCGGACGCACCGGGTAGTCCCTGAGCCTGGCGCGGTTCCCTCGGCTTCATGCTCCACGCGAGGAAAATCTGGCCGAGCGAGGACCTTGCGGTCTGCACCCACTGCCAGGGGCTTGCAACACGGAAGCCGATGTTGTTGTTCTCGTTCGTCGGGTTGTTGTTGTTGCGGTCGGAGGAGGCCAGGTTGTTCGAGTTATTGTTGAACGACCCGCCACGCAAACCCCGCGACGAACCGGAGCGTTAATCCCGGCCGCCCGCCTCTGTACTCATCTCGCTCCGCGAGATGTTATGCCTCTCGCGGAGCGAGAGGAATACCGTACTCATCTCGCTCCGCGAGATGTCGGGCCTCTCGCGCCCGGCAAGCCCTCCACAGTTGGCCGTTCCACGCATTCATGGACGTACTGGCCCGGCTGCAATCGCGCCTGCCTCGGGTTGTCGGCAATGTACCGCCGATAGTTCTCAAAATCATCTGCCGAACGAACGAGGTGGTCGAACCCGTCCTGCTGCCAGAATCGCCCCTTGCGGCCCGGGGCCCGGTTGATCTCCCGGGCCGTGAAGTGCTTCCACGAATCGCATTGGTCCAGCATTGCGCCTTCATCGGCAAAAGCGGCCAGCAGATGCACATGGTTGGGCATCACCACGTAATCCGTCAACAAGTAGCGTTCGCCGTGAAAACGACGCAGACTGTCGGCAACAATGCGGGCCAACTCAGGCCGCCGCAGCACGCAGGTCCCGTGCAAGGCGTCCAGATGCTCGTTCCAACGCGCGGAGACAGACAGTGTTAGCGCACGCGCAACCCGCGCGGGGAGCGTCTGTACGCCGGCCTCCCAACCCCCGCGCGACGGGTCGATGCCGTGCTGCCGCAACAACGCGTCGCGCTCGGCCAGCCAAGCCTCGATCACGTGCGCAGGCATGGAATCCCAGGTCCGCCAGGTGATGAACGCGATGGTGCCCGCCTGCGACCAGTGCGGCAAGCGGCGCTCGACGACCGCGAATTCTTGCCGCGGATCGAAGGTTTGCATGGGTAGGGCTGGCAAATCCGATCGCTTGTTCGGGGACTTGCCCATCTTCATGGGGCCTCTCGCGGAGCGAGAGGAATACCGCAAATTGTACTCATCTCGCTCCGCGAGATGTCAGACCTCTCGCGGAGCGAGAGGAGTACAATTCCCCGGTTCTTTGTGGGTAGGTTATGCTTTAGCATAACATCTTGGCGGATAAACGGTTCCGTTATGCTGAAGCATAACCTACCGCTGTTCCCGGTAGGCCGACTCCTGGACTTGGCGTGGCGGAGTCGGTTGCGCCGGGAGACGAGCCAAGACAGAGCAGAGAGGAAACTTTAGGCAGCCCCCGGCGCGGCTTGTTGTTCTACACAAATACGGCCTCGGCTTCGGCCTCTGGGCCGAACACCTGCCAACAAAGGGTGATGTCGTGCAAGCGTTGAAGTCCCAGCCAGACCGTCTGCGGCCCAGGCTCGTCTT
>JBEKZQ010000071.1:0-17221 GCA_049509675.1 Thermoguttaceae bacterium
GCGTATCGCTGCGGCACGAAAGTCACACATCAAGCGAACCCGGCGAAAACTGCGGGAAAAGGGCATCTACCTCAAAGACCTCATCCGTTGCGAGTGGCCGTAACCTTGCGCAGTAATACTAAGCGGATGGGGAATGAGGATTCCGCCATGATACGAAAACTCATGTTTGGCGGCTCGGGTATTTTGGCCGCCGCCGCTTTGCCCATCGTCTTGTACACGGTATCGGAGTACTGGAAGCACGGGCACACGGGCGCCACGCCCGCGACCGCGCGGCCTGCCGTCGCGTCGGCGGCCGCGCCTGCGAGCGCAGCGGCTCCTGCTGCCGCCCCTGCCGCCCCGGGATCGGCCCCGGTCGTGGAAGGCGAGCCGGTCCGCAGCCTGGACGAGGTCCTGCGTTTCGACATCACGCCCGATTGGATCCTGCACCGCTGGCCGCGGGTGTCGACCGGGCTGGCCGAGTTGCAACTGCAAGGTTACCGGGTGACGTTGGTCAGCGGCACCGGGCCGGGCGATCTGGCCGGCGCGTTGACCTACTATTTTAATTCCCAGCAGCAGGTCGAGCGCATCACCTTCCGCGGCAAGACCGGCGATACGGGGAATCTGCTGGCCCTGGTGACCGGCCGTTACCAGTTGGCGCGGCGTTTGACCAACGACCCCGGGTTGTTCGTTTATGAGGCCCGCGGCGGCGACGGCAGGCCGGCCAGCATTCTGCAGATGCGCTCCGCCCCGGTCGTCAAGGCCGCGGAGCTCCATCAGCGCTTCGACGTCGATCTGCTGCTGGAACGTCCGGAACGCTAGCGATCCTTACTGCCGCCAGAAGCCGAAGCGCCCATGCGCATAGACCTCCCGCCACCACCAGGGCCACCCACGACGGCCACACGGGGAGATCCCACGTGCCCACATGGACCGGCGTTTGGCAGACCGCGCGGATAAAATGCGCCGCCGCGACCAGGCCGAAGATCGTGCCGGAGAAAACGAGATAGATTTTTCTTCCCATCTTCCACCCCACCATACATGGTATCTGGAACTACAAATCTCCAGGAGTCAGGCCCGTGTGCCTGGCGATGCGGGCCAGCATGCGTGGGCCGAGTTCGTCAGCGTCGTGAAACGCGAATACGTAATCCGGCCAACCGACTCGTTCCAAGACGCGGTGCGATCCGCCTGATTGGCGCTTGATATGCCATCCAATCTGTAGCAGGGCCGCCAAGACTGCTCTGGCCCTTGTCGCGGGCCACCGACTCATGGCGTCACCGCGAAGACGCTACCCATCTGAGGTATAGGCTCTCCGTGGTCCAGACGGTCTGCGAGAACCCGCAAACACAGCGATTGCACACGGCCGATCGCTTCCTGGCGCGTTTCACCGTAGGTCAACACGCCAGGCAGTTCAGGCACTTCCGCAAGCCAGCGGCCATCCACCTCTTGTTCGACTTCAATGGTCAGCGGCATGATTTTCCCTCCTTCAACTCCTCCGGCTGCCTTGCCCCATTATACGCATCCGGCGTCCCGCTCAATATGTTTCTTCCGGGATGCCCAGTTCCCGCAGCGTCGTCCGCAGCCAGGCCAGCGAGCGCTCGATCAGCGGGCCGCCCTGGCCTTCGCACTCCATGCTCAGTACGCCGGTGTAGCCGCGCTTGTTGAGGATCTCCAGCACCCGGCGGATGTTGCCGGCATTGACCCCGTCGCCGATGGCGCATTGACTGACGGCAATGCCGGTCTGCTCGCCCCGCACCGCCGCGGCCAGCGAGGAGCTGACATCCTTGACGTGAACGTGCGACACGCGCTGTTGGAATCGCTGGCAGAACGCCACCGGGTCCTGGCCGGCAATGAACGAATTGCCCGTGTCCAGGTTCAGCCCCAGGTAGGGCGAATCGCAGAACGCGAGCATCTGTTCGACGCGGTCGGGATTGGTTGTGAAGTATCCGTGGATCTCGATGTTGATGGCGATCTCGTACGCTTCGGCCACTTCCAGGATCTGACCGTAGCTGCGTTTCATCAGTTCCATCGCCTCGGCGTCGGACAGCCCTTCCGGCTTGTGCAGTCCGTCGGTCGTGGCGATCCGCGTGCAGCCGGCGTGCTTGGCCCAGGGGATCGATTTCAAGACGTAGGGAACCCCGTAGAGCGGGCCGTCTCGGCCCGACAGCGGATAGGCCGCGTCGAGCTGCGAGAACTGCACTCCGCAACGTTCCATCTTCCGCCGCAGCAAAAGCGGATCCTGGTAGAGGGCGATGTGCGGTTGATAGCCTAAGCCGTGGATCCAACTGACCCCGTCGATCAGGCCGCATTCGATGTAGTGAACATCGTGCTGCTGGGCCCAGTGCAGGCATTTGTCGAAATCCCAATAGGCCGAGTTAAAGGCGTCGGTGTGGAAGCCGATTTTCATGCGTGTACCCCCTGTTCTGCTGCCTTGACGGGATATTGCGCATTTTACACATTCCATCGGACGACAACAGTGCCCGCCAGCGCTCACCAGGAGAACTGCAAAGTCTGAGGCGAGGGGGTCAGGTCCATGTTTTCGGTCGTGAGTCCGGCCAAATGGCAATGCCTATCAGCCGAAAAACGGACCAGACCCCGACTTTGCAGTTCTCCGCCAGCGGTCACCCTTTAGAAATGCCGGTGCGGAGGGAGGGTAACCGTTCACGGTTACGAGGGAGGAATATTGCTTCCGTTCCAGTTACAATAGTGGCACGCTCGATTCCCCGGTGTACTCCAGGAGCATGGTGATGGTTGGTTCGCACAGATATTACCGGCGGCCGCTGGCGGCCTTGGCGACGGCCGCTGCGGTCCTCCTTGCTTGCGGCACAGGCTGTACAGTTTGGGCGTTGCTCTGCACGGCCGCGCCGGCCGCTGAACTGGCGGTCGATTGCTCCCGCACGGACGGCGCCATCCGCCCGTTGCACGGCGTGAACACGGGCCCTCTGCATGCCGGCGATACGCTGGACCTCTCGGCCTATTATCGGGAATTGGGCATACCGCTCACCCGGCTGCACGACTGCCATTGGCCCGGCGCCGACGTAGTCGACATCCACGTGTTGTTCCCCGATTTCCGGGCCGATCCCGCTCTGCCGGCGAGTTACGATTTCGCCCGCACCGACGACTATCTGCAGACGATTGTCAAGGCCGGTTCGGGGATCGTTTTCCGACTGGGTGAGAGCATCGAGCATTCGCGGCGAAAGTATCACGTTCACCCGCCGGCCGACGCGGCGAAATGGGCCGCCGCGTGCGTGGCCATCATCCGCCATTACAACGACGGCTGGGCCGGCGGCTTCCACCACAAGATCCGTTATTGGGAGATATGGAACGAGCCGGAGAATCGTCCCGCCATGTGGAGCGGCTCCGATGAGGACTACTACCGGCTTTACGCGACCACGGCCAAGGCCATCAAGGCGGCGCTGCCCGCCGTGCTGGTCGGCGGCCCTGCCGCGGGCTACGCCGGCCGGATGCAAGGCGACGCGCTGGAGCCCACACCCTTCGTGGCCGGGTTCCTCGACCGCTGTACGCATGACGCGGCCCCCCTGGACTTCTTTTCCTGGCACACCTATACCGACGATCCGCAAGAACTCGTGCGCCGCGCTCGGGCCGTCCGCCGCCTGCTGGACCAGCACGGCTTCCGCCGCACCGAGAACCACTTGAACGAATGGAACTACCTGCCGGGCAACGATTGGGGGGCCATGCTCTCGGCCGACGCCCGTGCGCGGCAACGTTGGTTCGAACGTCTCAGCGGTCCTCAGGGCGCGGCCTTCACCGCCGCCGCCCTGATGTTGCTGCAAGACGCGCCGCTGGATGCGGCCAACTACTATTCGGCCGACATCCAGGGCTTCGGCCTCTTCAATGAATATGGCGTACCCAAGAAGAGCTTCTACGCCCTGAAGGCCTTCAAGATGTTGCTCGATACGCCTGCGCGAATCCCCCTCCAAGGCGCCCCGCCGGCGGGCCTCGCCGTGACTGCCGGCATCGACCGCCGGCGCGCACGGGTGACCGTTCTGGCGAGCAACTTCTCTTCCGCTGAAGAGAAGTTGAGCTTGCGATTCACCGGCGTCCCCTGGAACGGCGAAACCACCTGCGAAGTCCTGCTCCTGGACGCCCAACACGATCTATCCCGGATTGAATTGCGCCAGCCATTTCAACCCGGCGCAAGCACTGGCGGAGCCAGTGGCACCCAGCGGGAATTCCTCGTGGAACAGGACATGCGGCCCGCTTCCGTTCATGTCATTCGCCTCCGCCCCTCGCAGGCAACCCCGTAGCCCGGATTATTCATGTAGGGCGGGTCGAGTGCAGCGAGCCCCACCAAAAAACGGCTGCCCGGCGATTTCGAATTACGACACCAGGGCGTTCCAAGGCGCCCGCATGGGCCGCGAGAGCCGCCCGCTGGCCTCGGCGTCGCCGACGATCTGTTCCTTCTGCGGATCCCAGGTGATCTTTCGCTTCAGCCGCACGGCGATGTCGCACAAGTGGCTGAGGATGTCGCTGCGCACGGCGTCGCCGATGGGGCTGACCGCGCCCTTGCGGTTCTTCACCGCGTCGATGAAGTTGTAGTAGTGGTCGGGGCTATTGATGAGATGCGTGTCGTTGCCGCCAATTTTGGAGGTCAGGAGCGATTTCGGGTTCGCATCCCATCCGCCCCGCGAGATGGCGATCCAGCCGTCGCTGCCGATAAACTTCGTCAGGTCGCCGCCCGGCTTGAAGGTCATGGCCACGTTGCCCAATTGCAATTGCATGTCCCAGTTGTAGACCACGTCGTACAGGCCCTTGGTGGGAATCTCGCCGATGCCTTCGACAGTGACCGGGCCCGACAAGTCGGCATCGCTGCCCCAGACCATGATGTCCAGCGGATGGGCGCCCCAGCCGGCCAGGTAGCCGATCGATTGATCGTAGATCCAATAGGTTCCGGGCGGATGGCAGCGGTCGGCGGTGAAGGGGGTTTTGGGGGCCGGACCCAGCCACATGTCGTAATCCAGGGTGGGCAGCACGGGGATCTCCTGGGTCGAGCCGCCCGCGCCGCCGTTGGGGGCCACGACTTCGATCCGCTGGACCTTGCCGATCCGCCCGCTGCGGACCAACTCGCAGCCCAGGTGGCAGTGCGCCATGCTGCGCTGCTGCGTGCCGTATTGGAAGACCCGGCCGGCCTCCTGGAACAGCTTGCGGCAGGCCAGGTCCTGGGCGATCGACAGCCCCAGCGGCTTCTCCACGTAACAATCCTTCCTGGCCCGCGCAGCCGCCATGGCAATGGGCACGTGCCAATGGTCGGGCGTGGCAATCACCACCGCGTCGATGTCGGGCCGGGCCAGCAACTCGCGAAAATCGTCATACGCTTTTCCCTTGCAGATCCGGGCGTGGACCTCGCGGCGGTCCCGGTAGGGATCGGCCACGGCCACGATCTGTCCTGTACGGCAGGGAAGGAAGTTGTGGAAAATTCCCCGCCCGCCGACGCCGATGACCCCCAGCGTCACGCGCTCGCTGGCCGCCGGCTTGTCTGCGGCGCCCAGGGCGCGGGAGCTTACGAGATACGGAAGCGCGGCCGCCGCGGCGGCGGTCTCCAGAAAGTTACGCCTGCTCAAGCGACTCTTGCTCATGAGAGACTCCTTTGGGGCGGGATGGTGGTTGGGGTGGGACCTTTCTTAACCGGGAGTATAGCATCGATCGCAGCCAGGTTCCAGGTGCCGAAAGGCTCCTCTCCTGACTTCTTCACGGCCGGCCCTTCGGCCAGGCCAAATGCTCGGCCAGAAAATCGAACGTGCCTTGGCCGTGGATCGTGTGCGGGCCCGCGAACCACTCGATGCGGCAGCGGTCGGCCAGTTTCAGCCGCGCCTCGTACAGAAAGCGGACCTTGGCAAATTCGTAGCCCACCGCCTCGTCGGGTGCCACGCCGTCGAAATGCCCGCGCTCCACCATGAACGGCCGCGGCGCAATCAGGGCCGCCATCTCCGCATAGTTGAACGTGCTGCCCAGGTCGAACTCGAAGATCTCGTACTCGCCGAGCCCCACGTAACTATAGGGCGATCGGGTGGAAGCGTTCTTCCATACCCAATCGTTGAAGTCGCCCGAACAGATCGACAGGCAATAGCCACTCACCAAGGGCGGCACGCGCATGGCCGTCTTGCCCCCGTAGGAAAGGCCGTAAAACGCGATCCGCCGCCGGTCGACAAAGCTCAGGCTGCCCAGCCAATCAACGATCTGCTGATGCTGCGGAACGATGATCGAGTACAGCGTTTTCCTGAGCGGATTGGCCTTCCGCTGCAAGCTGCGGAAACGGTCGCCGAACAGATAGAGGTTCTGCGGGGCGAAGGTCACCAGTCCGCGATCGGCCAGCCGCGCCGCGAAATCGTGATAGGACGGCGTGTCGCCCAGGAAGACATTGGTCGGCCGGCCTTCCAGCCCGTGCTGGCACACCACGACCGGCCGCCGTTGGCCCGGCTTGATGTCGTTGGGCACCAACAACACCCCGTAGGCGATCACCTCGGGGAAGACGTCCAGCACCACTTCGTAGCCGGTCCAGTTCTGGCCTTCGTAGCTTTTTCGCGTGCGGGGATGGGGCGGCAGCAACCGATCATCAAAGCGACCGATCACCTCGTTATAGAAGAACTCCCGATACCAGACGGCACTCTCGGCGAACTTTTCGGCCGAACCCGTATCGAGGCGTTGCATGAACTCCTGCCGCACGTACGGGCTCTCGCCGAGCAACCACTGATTGTGGCGATCCAACTGGTGCATCTGCCGGGCGTGCCGGGCCTCGACTTCCTGCCGTCGTCCGTCAGGCACCGGGGGACCGGCGTCGCCGGCCGGAACAACCGCGGGCGCCGCTGCCGTTGGGCTGCCCGCTGCAAGCCCCGCGATGAATGCGGCAATCGCCGGCTGCGAGCCGTAGGGGCCGCGACCGTCGCCGCTTTCGACCAATTCGATCGGTGGCGGCGGATCCAACCCCCGGAGCAACTGCCGGGCCCGCTCGACCTCGCGGCGCACACGGTCCAACGGCGGCGTAATCAAGCGGCCTGGGCCGCCCCCGGTGCCCGGCGGCACGACCAACTCCGGTCCCCGTGCCGCCTCGATCACCAGGCACCGCGGCGCGATCATGGTGGCCAACTCGGCGTCGCCGAACTGCTCCAACAGGCCGAACACGTTGCGGTAGATCGGCTCCTGCCACAGATCCTGCCGCGAATCGAAATATCCGCTCACGCACACCGAGCCGATGCGCGGGTCCAACGCGCCGGCATCGAGGGCCAGCATGCCGCCCTCGCCCCAGCCCATGACGCCGATGTTGGCCGCCTGGCCGCCCGACTCTTTTTGGAACCAGTCCACCGCCGCCAGCACCTTCTGCACTTCGTAGCCGATCAGATGCCGGCCCAACTCATAGGCCGAGCGGTACAAGTACTCGCGATTGGCAAGCTTGCCATGCGTTGCCGCGCGGTCGATGAGCACGGGCACCAGCACGCGGCAGCCGCTTTCGCAAAGCTGCCGGGCGAACTGCGACTGGCTGGGGACGCCCTCGACCAGGCCCGCCAGCATCTCGGGCGTCTGGTCGGCGTCGGGGATGGCCACAACATCGGCCAGTGGCTTGCCCGCCGGCGTCAAGAGCAGACCCTCGCCATATACGTCGCCGAAGGCCGGCCAACGAACGGCAAGGACCTGGCATCGGCCGATCGAAAAGACCTGCGGCGATTGGCCCACGGCGGCGACCAGTTCCAAACGCTCGAAGTGTACGCGCGGATCGCGCACACCCAGGATGTGCGCCAGCCGCTTCCGCTGCGGTTCGATCGAGGCCGCGTACTTTTCGGCGGAAGACGTGTCGCGATTCCAGAACCGCGCCCGACGCAGCACGGATTTCTCGGTTTCGCCCAGCAGAAAACGGTCCACGCCATCCACCAGCCGCGAGGCGATGTCGCCGGTCCACTCCAACGGCTCGGTTCCCGCCAGCGGCAACGGGGCCGATTGGTGCGAAGCATTTTCGGGCAAATGCGACCGGTCACTCTGGGCGGCTACCGGAGCGGCGGGCCAAGACGTGAGCAAGACACTGATGACGACTTTCATGCAAGGGCGCAGACGCATCGGCAGACCTCCTCGATGGTATTAACCGGGAATATAGCTCCCCAGCTACGGTACGACAAGAAGATAACGGACAGGAAGATCAGCAAGACTTCCATTCTCCGCGTCTCATTTTCCTGTCCATTCATATTCCTGTCGCAAGCAATCGCAAAACGCGCGAACTTGACATCCGGCCGGCCGCGGGCGGATAATCAGGCACGCCTACACAAAGGAGGATTGCCATGACCGCGATGAACCGACGTACGTTCCTTGATCGAGCGCAGAAGACGGGCCTGGCCGCGGGCCTGACCATTTTGAGCAATGCCGCCTCAGTCCGGGGCACGCCGGCCAGCGAGAAGATCGTCCTGGCGGTCGTCGGCGTCCGCGGCCGGGGCAGCCAACACGGACCGGCATTCGCCTCCCGGCCCGATTGCCGCGTGGCCTATGTGTGCGACGTCGACAGCAATCTCTTTGCCTCTCGCGCGCGGGCGATTGCCGACGCGCATGGCGGGCGGAGCCCAAAATGCGTGCAGGATTTTCGCCGGGCCCTGGACGACAAGTCGGTCGACGCTATGGTCATCGCCACGCCCGACCACTGGCACGTGCCCGCCGCCATCTGGAGTTGCCAGGCCGGCAAAGACGTGTACGTGGAAAAACCGCTAAGCCACAACTGTTGGGAGGGACGCAAGCTGGTCGAGGCGGCGCGGAAATACCGGCGAGTGGTGCAGGTGGGCACGCAGAACCGCAGTGCGGCCTACAACCTGGCCGCCAAGAACTACATCGCCGCCGGAAAGCTGGGCCGCATCCACTTCTGCCGCATCCTGAATCAGAAGGATTGGCCCAATTATCCGCTCGTTGCCGACGCCGATCCGCCTGCGGGCTTTGATTGGGAGATGTGGAACGGCCCGGCGCCCGAGCACCGTTACAACCGCACCTGCGTCGACGGCTGGCACCATTTCTGGCGATACTCCGGCGGCGACATGGCCAACGACGCCAGCCATCAGATCGACCTGGCCCGCTGGATCCTCGGGCTGGACTATCCGAAGTCGGTCTATGCGGTGGGCGGCCGCTTCGATAGTCGCGGCGCGGCGGAAACGCCCGACACCCAGACCGCCGTGTGGGAGTTCCCCAACATGATTATCAATTTCGATCTCACCCTCTACACGCCCTACATGCTCAAAATCTCGCCCATCATCCGCGAGTCGACCGACCAATACCCTTACTGGCCGCAATGTGCCACGCGGATCGAGATCTACGGCAGCGAGGGGCTGATGTACGTGGGCCGGCACGGCGGCGGCTGGCAGGTCTTCGTCCGCCCAAAACTGCACGAAGGGGTGCTGAAAGACCAGCAGAAGGGCAAGTTCCCCGATCCGGAGCACCGCGCGAATTTCATCGAGTGCATCCGCAGCCGCGCGCTGCCCAACGCCGACGTGGCCGAGGGACATCGCAGTGCCTTATGGATCCACTACGCCAACATCAGTTATCGGCTGGGTGGTGAGAAACTGCTGATCGATGCGAAGAGCGAGCAGATCGTCGACAACCCGTCGGCCATGAAGCTCTTCCGCCGCGAAAGCTATCGCAAGCCGTGGGTGGTTCCCGAGGCGGTCTAGCGATCCAATGTCCCCTCTCCCTCCGGGAGAGGGCTAGGGTGAGGGCCGGCTTGCCCCAAGAAAGTCAAGAACAAGGACTCCCGGCCCATTTGCCGTTCTCAATTGAAGGCCAATAGGCCTCGGCAGAGACAGAAAAAGACGACGACCCGCACGAGGAAGGATTCTGGCACCTCGTGACCAGAGACGACAAGCAGACAGGTGAGCGATTACTGGAGACGCCACGAGCCAAGCGGCTGGCTTGGTGTCGTGCGACGATCGACCGCTGCGGCGCGGCGGAAGTCCTGGTCTTCGACTACCTTGAAGGCGACGGCAAGGTGAGGACGTACCTTTGGGTGAAAGATGCCGACTACGTTGTCATTCTGGAAAGAACGCTCAGGAAGAGGAAGGCGGTTGCCTTCATGCTCGTGACAGCGTTCCCTCTGGACGGAAAGTCGAGGAGACGAGCGATGGAGAAGAAATACGAGAAACGAGTGTCCTGAAAATGCAATCGCCGCCCTTTTGGGACGGCGAAAGATCTCCTTCCACACAACATGGTGGATGAGGCTGTTTGTAATATACGCCAGCACGTGTAGCTGCGTCAAATGGAATCGGTAGGCCAACCGCTGGTTCTTGAGGAAAGTCATTCAGGGGTAAGGGTTTCGGATCGGAGATCGTTTTCCGTTGCCTCGCGGGGAGCTTGTCGGGACTCCGGGTTAAGGTCGGGGCCATTGGCCAAAAGCAGGTCAAGGGCAACGGCCCCTGACCCCCGGCACGCGGCTCCTTTTCTATGCGGCTTCTATGCGGCTCTTTCACCCGCTATTCCATTTCGGTTTATCCCGGCGCTTTCTTCCCGATCCCAGTAACCGGCAAACGACAACACCAACAACTATAGGTGGTAGTTGATCCATACGTTAATGGCATATGAAACAGATTGAAACAAGTTGCGCGTGGGTCTTGCAAATGAGCCTCACGCGCTTTACACTATAATAGAGTGTCGGAAAACGGGCAGCCCATGCCAGCCCAATAGCTATAAGTAAATTACTATTTGGATGGTGCGACGATGAATTGTCAAATTTGCGGCCGGGAAATACCTGCGGAGCGCCGTTCCACGGTTTGTGTGCTCTGCACAAAGGAGTCCAAGCGCAAGGAACCGGCCGACGCTTGGCGCGGGCCACGGCGGGATGAGGCCACGGCACGAAAACACAAACAGGGCCACCCGCATGAAAGCGCTGAGTAGTCGGCCGTCCGGGGCGTTCTACCGAATACCAACCTTACGGCGGGCCCGCAAATGTACCGCCGGCCACCTTGTTGAGGCCATATCATGCCAGCGATCCAAACCCGTCCCATAAACAACGATCCTGACTTCCTGGCGATCCGAGATGTTATCAACCGGCTAATGGCGGGGTACGGTTTCCCGCTGGTGTCCTACAAGGGGTCGGCCAGTTGGCTCGCCGGTGCCGGTTATCCGAGCCGGTCGATGGAGACGTACTTCAAGCTCCTCTACCGGGGGCATAGCAATCCCTACGTCTTTGGCATTCGTAGGGACTTCGCGGAGAGCATCGAGAAACTGAAGGCGATCCAGTGGCCGACGGAGTTCGTGGTGATGCCTGCCACTGATGTCCCGTTCGTGGGCTTCAAAATCCAGACGGGCGGCGTAGACCTTGCGAAGCAGCGGGTTGAGAAAATCCTCAAAACCCTACCGGAGCCGAACCCTGCGATTGCGATCGCATTGGAAGAAAGTAGCGAGGCTGACTTCGACCAGCAACTAGATGAACTGTAACATTCGCCTTCGCAGGTCGGGGCGACGGAGGGGACATCGGAAAATCGCAAATTGGCGGAAGAACGGCACGGCATCAAATATTGCGGCAATGGATAATACCCATTCTTGTCTACACCGCCGAAATCGGAGCTGTCCTGTTTCTCGATATTTCGGCGTAGGATAAGCGCTTGCGAAGGAGATGGTACGATGATTGAAGCACACGAACGGACCCCGCACGGCCCCCTCGTGCATGTCAATAATGCTCGCAAGGATCGTTCGTACTTCTGCGATTGCGGCGACGAAGTAAGGCCGATCCAAGGCACGCAAATGCCGTGGCATTTTCGCCATAGGGTGGACCCCCGATGTCCATTCCTTCAAGGCCATCCCGGTGAGGGCTGGGGGCCGCCCTGACTTCGCGGTCGCCGGTTGGTGGGGGGCTGGTCTCGATGTCGCCACGTCGAAGGCGCATGATTGCCCCCGGTGTGCATCGTAATCGTCGTACTCGTCCATCCGGGTCAAGAACCATTGGCTGGATGCATTCCCCGTCGCGTAGCGACGCTGCGATGGTAGCCGTGGGTTTCAACCCACGGTCGATGTGGCCCCGTTGGATCGTTCGTCGCGTAGCGACGATTGAAAAACGCTCGACCGTCGCCGACCATGCTACGCACGGTGCCCGGACGAACGGAACGCGGGGTGCCTCGTGATCCGTGGGTTGAAACCCACGGCTACCTTCATGCCGTCGCTACGCGACGAAGGACACGGAATTTGTGTCGCCCGCCCCACGCCGGCTCCTTTCCGTGTTTCATCCGTGTTTCATCCGTGGCTCCTCCTCTTTCCAACTTTTCTCATTCCGGCAACGGCCGGCCCTTGGTTTCGGGGGCGAGCCAGATCAGCACCAGGCCGAGGGCATAGACCGAGGTGATGGCGGCCATGGCGCGGCCGTAGTCGCCGCCCATCAAGCCCACCCACTGGCCCATGCAGAGACTTCCCCCGGCGGCCACCAGGCGTCCGAAATTGAAGCACAGACCTTGCCCGGTGGCCCGCACCCGCGTGGGGAACAGTTCGGGCAGATACAAGGGCAGCCAGCCGTAGAAGGCGGCAGTTATCGCGCCGGTGATGGCCACCATCACGAGGAAGCCCGCGTCGTACGTCACCAGGCGGAACAGGTAGTGGCAGGTCACCAGCGACAGCAAACACAGACCGAAATACGTGGGCCGTCGTCCCAGGGCGCCGCCCACCAGCGGGGCCACGAAGCAGCCCACGATTGCGCCCAGCGACAGCACCAATTGGGCCAGGGATCGGGCGTGGGACGTTTCGTCGCGGATCGGCCGCCACTGCTCTTCGCTGAGCGCCGCCACCAGCACGGCGTGTTTCTGCTGGGGTTGGGCGGCTTCGTCGAACTCGGCCAGCGCGGCCCCCTGCAAGACGCGCCGCCCCGCCGCGATCTCGGCCATCTGATCGACCCAGATGGGGACCCAGCCCGAGACGGCGGCCCAGGTGCCGATCAGCGGAATGGCCGAAAAGACCATGGCCAGCAGAGTCTTGCGCAGCAGTCCGGGGCAAAAGATTTCCACCACCGGGCTGCGGCCGCCCTTCGCTGCCGCCGCCTTCCAACGCTCCGACTCGGGAACCAGCGCGATGATCGCCAGGGCCAGCAGGGCCGGGGAGGCGCCCACCAACATCAGCCAACGCCAATCGTGCGTGGTCACGCAGCGGGTCATGGCCACCAGGGCGATCAGCAGAAAGCCCACGTTCGAGGCGGCGCCGATCGCCCCGGCCAACTTGGGCCGGTGTCGCTGCGGCCAGCATTCCATGACCAGGGCCACGCCCAGCGACCATTGGCCGCCCATTCCCAACGCGGCCAGGAATCGGTAGACCCCCAACTGCAAAGCGCTGCCGGCAAAGTAGCAGGCCCCCGTGAAGAGCGAATAGGCCAGGATGCTCAACGTCATGGCGCGGACGCGGCCGATCTTGTCGCCCAGCCAACCGAAGAGCAGTCCCCCCGCCGCCGCGCCCACCAGAAAGCAGGCCACGATGATGCTGTTCCAGGAGGCGATCACCGCGTCGTCGGTGATGCCCAGCACGTCTTGCAGGGCGGGCCGGGCCACCAGCGGAAACAGCCCCAGTTGCATGCCGTCGAACATCCACCCCAGGAACGCAGCCGCCAGCACCACCCACTGGTCGCGACGGAGCGACTTGCTTTCGGTTTCGGCCATAGTATATTCCCTGTTCTTCCGCTGGGCGCCACTGGCTTGCCAGTGCTTTTCTATGTCGGTTCTTGCAGCGTGGAATCGCCGGAGACCTCTCCGCGCGGTTCGTCGGCAAGCATGGGAGGTATTCGCAGGGCGCGGAACAACTGCGGGCTCTTGACCTCGCTCGCACGCCACTGCTTTGGCAACTTCTCGCCGCAAGACCCCTCCGAAAAGCACGGGCAAGCCTGACACCCACCATGCCTACGCCCGGCTACGTCGGAAACGCGTCAAGCGCGCGACAAATCGTCTGCCAGAAAACTTTACCGCACGCCCATTCTGCCTGAGGTGTACACGGAAGTCAATGCGCACTACAATGGAAGCCATGCGAAACGAAGCAGGCTATGTCGATCTGCAACTGAACGGCTACAAGGGGGTCGACTTCAACGCCGACTACCTATCGGCCGAGGCCTGTCACGAGGCCTGCGCGCAGCTTATGCGCGACGGCGTGGCGGGCGTTCTGGCCACGATCGTCACCGACGCGCCGGACCGCATGGCGGCGCGGCTGGCGCGATTGGCTGCCATCCGCCGGCAGGACGAACTGGTGGCCCGAGTGTTTTGGGGAGTCCACATCGAGGGACCATTCCTCAATGCGTCGTCGGGCTACGTGGGCGCCCATCCCGTCGAGCACGTCCGGCCCGCCGACGTGGACATCCTCGCGCGCCTCTTGGAGGCCGCCGCCGGCCTGACCCGCATCGTCACCCTGGCGCCGGAGGTCGATGAAGGGATGAAAGTCGTCCGCTTCCTGGCCGAGCGGGGAATCGTGGCGTCGGCCGGGCACAGCAACGCGAGCCTCGATCAGCTCCGCGCGGCGATCGACGCCGGCCTGTCGATGTTCACCCACCTGGGCAACGGCTGCCCCATGTGGCTGCACCGCCACGACAACATCATCCAACGCGTGCTGAGCCTGGCCCCCCGGCTGTGGATTTCGCTGATCGGCGACGGCGTCCACGTGACTCCGCCCGCCCTGGGAAACTATCTGCGCGCCGCCGGCATCGAGCGGTCGATCATCGTCAGCGACGGCATCTCGGCCGCCGGCCTGGGGCCCGGTCGCTACGCGATCGGCAGTCAGACCGTCGACGTGGGCGAGGACCTGGTCGCGCAGGCCGCCGATCGTTCGCACTTCGTCGGCGCCACGGCCACCATGCCGCAAATCGCCCAGCGGCTCAAGCAGGGGCTGGGCCTGTCGGATGAGGCGATCCATCAACTGCTATACGTCAATCCGTGCCGCGTGCTGGGCGTTGCAACCGAAGGAGAATCGCAGGGTGTCAATGGCTCTGCCAGCGTTTCCTGAGAGTTGTAGAGCCCGAAAACACTGGCAGAGCCAGTGGCACACGACGCAGCCACTTACCGTCCGCGGCCGGCCTCTTCTTCCAAACCGTAACGGCGGATCTTGCGGTCCAGCGTGGATCGCTCGATGCCCAAAATGTTCGAGGTGCGGCTCTTGTTCCAGTTGGTGTGGTTCAGCGTGGCGAGGATGAAGCGGCGCTCGATGTCCTCCAGCGAGGCGGGCAGGAATTCCTCGGCCAGGGCCTGGGCCTCCGCCGTGTCGCCGGCCGTGGAAAGCTTGGTCAGCAACAGGTCCTCTTGATCGATCTCCGCGCCGCGGCACAGAACCACCGCCCGCTCGATGACGTTCTTCAGCTCCCGCACGTTGCCCGGCCAGAGGTAACGCAGCAACTGTTCGCGGGCGGCGGGGGTAAAGCCCTGGATTTTGCGGCCGGTTTCGGTGTTGAAGCGGTGCAGGAAATGGTCGGCCAGGAGGGGGATGTCCTCGGGCCGCTTGCGCAGCGCGGGCACCACGATTTCCAGAACCCGCAGGCGGAAGAACAGATCGCGGCGGAATCGCCCGTCGGCCACGTCGCGTTCCAGGTCGCGGTTGGTGGCGGCGATGACCCGCACCTCGACGGTGATCGGCTTGCTGCCGCCCACGCGCTCGAAGGGCTGGCCTTCCAGCACGCGGAGGAACTTGGCCTGGATGGCGGGGCTCATTTCGCCGATCTCGTCGAGCATGAGCGTGCCTTTGTGGGCGGCCTCGAACTTGCCGATCTTCCGCTCGGTGGCCCCCGTGAAGGCGCCCCGCTCGTGGCCGAACAACTCGCTGGCCAGCAGTTCGGTGGACAAGGCCGCACAGTTCAGACAGACGAACACCTGGTCGCGGCGGGGGCTGGAATAATGGATGGCGCGGGCCACGAGCTCCTTGCCCACGCCGCTCTCGCCGCGGATCAACACGGTGGCGTGGCTGGCGGCCGCCCGGCTGATCTCCTCGGTGACCTGCCGGATCACCGCGCTGTGGCCGAGCATCTCGCTGTTCACGCCCAGCCGTTCGCGGAGCTGCACGTTTTCCGTGCGGACTTTGCTGAGCTTCTCGGCCAGTTCCTGGCGGTGCTTGAGATTCTCCAGGGCCACGGCCACGGTGTCGGCCACGGCCAGCGTGAACTCCAGGTCGTCGGGGTCGGCCGCCCGCGCCGCGTCGGTCGAGTACAGGTGGATCACGCCCAGGACGGTGCGGGCATGGCGCACCGGGGCGCAGATCACGCTGGTCGTATGGATCTCGCCGTGGCTGTCGCGGCTGCCCAGCGTGCTATCGCCCATGACGTTTCGGGCCAACACGGCCTCGCCCTCGCGCATCACGGTGGTGGCCAGTTCGTGCGAGACGCGTTGGTAGTGCCGCGGCGATGCGCTTTGCGAGGAGATCACCTCCAGGGCCTGGGCGCGGGGCGGACCATCGTAGCCCCGTGGCAGCAAGAGCACGGCGCCGCCGTCGGTGTGGGTCTCCTGCACCAGGCCGCGCAAGGCCAACTCGGCCACGGCGGCCGGGTCGGGGGCCTTGGCCAACTCGAACGCCAACCGGCACAGCTTGGCCGCCGCCCGGCCGATCTTCGAGGTCCCGCTCTCGTCTTCTTCCTCCGGCTCCAGGAACCGCGTCTGCCCACGGCGATGCGTGATGGTCGTCGGGCCGGGCTCGCTCAAGATGCTGCGATCATCCTCCGGAGCGCCTGCGGGCGACAGGGCGTCCTTGTCGCTCATCGGCCGCAGCAAGGCGCTGGAATCGGCGGAAAAAGCGTCGGCCAGGCGATGCACGAATACCAGTTGCGAGCGGCCAATGCGGACGATGTCGCCGGGCTGCAACGGCCAGTCGCCGATGACCCGCTGGCTGCCCACCAAGGTGCCGTTGCGGCTTTCCAAATCGCGCAACGTCCATTGCCCGGCCGTATAGAACAACTCCACGTGGTTGCGGCTGCACCGCTCATCTTTGATCACCACGCAATTGGTCGGAGCGCGACCGACCGTGACCGTTTGTCCGGGCACGAGCCGGAAAACGTCACTCCACTTGTTCCCCTCGCGGATGACGAGATAAGCTAACTGAGGCATTATCTCTAACTTACCCTGCCATAGGGTATTTGGGCAAGTCGCCGTATCGCCGCAGCCGCGCGGAAGCCCGCACCCCCCCGTTGGGGAAATCCGCTTGACTTGCGATCGTTTGCCCGGCTAATCTGTTGAAGAAAGGCCGCAAGGCGAATCCTTCTTGCTGGCCGAAAACCCTCACCCCGGCCCTCTCCCGCGTTTCGCTTCGGCACGATGGGAGAGGGGGACCGCGTGCGTAC
>JBEKZQ010000072.1:0-19191 GCA_049509675.1 Thermoguttaceae bacterium
TCGCCTTGTCGCGCACCAATTCGATCGCGCCGATCAAGCCGCACTGGCGGACGTTTCCCACGTGGGGCAGCGCGGAGATCTGCGCAAGATGTTCGGCCAGCCGCGCAATTTTGGGCTCCATGTGCCGCAGCGTTTGCTCCTCGTCAAACACGTCCAATGTGGCCAGGGCCGCGGCGGCGCCCAAGGGATTGCCGCCGTACGTGTGGCCGTGGAAGAACGTCTTGCTCTCGGCGTAGGTTCCCAAGAAAGCCTGGTAGATTTCGTCGGTCGCCAGCGTGGCGGCCAGCGGCAGATAGCCGCCCGTGAGTCCCTTGGCCAAACACAGCAGGTCGGGCGTCACCTGTTCGTGCCCGCAGGCGAACATCCGGCCCGTGCGGCCGAAGCCCACGGCCACTTCGTCGGCCACCAAGAGCACGTCGTATTTGCGGGTCAACTCGCGGACGCCGCGCAAATAGCCGCGCGGGTGTACGATCATGCCGGCCGCCGCCTGCACCAAGGGCTCGATGACCATGGCCGCAATTCGGCCGTGATGCTCGGCCAACACGCTCTCCACTTGGGCCAGCGAATGCTCCAGCAGCGTGGCCTCTTTCACGCCGGGCGGCAAGCGATAGGTGTCGGGGGCCGGCACGCGGAGCGTTTCGAACAACAGCGGCCGGAACATGGCGTGGAACCGCTCCACTCCGCCGATGCTCACGCCGCCCAGCGTATCGCCGTGATAGGCATCGCCCAGGGCGAGGAAACAGGTTTTTTCCGGCCGCGGCGGGTTCCGCTGCCGCCAGTATTGGAAGGCCATTTTCACGGCCACCTCGACCGCCGTGGCCCCGTCGTCGGAAAAGAACACGTGCGAGAGCCCCGGCGGCGCGAGATCCACCAGCCGCCGCGCCAGGCAGATCGTGGTCGGGTTCGACGAGCCCAACAAGGTGACGTGCGCCACGCGCTGCAATTGGGCGCGGATCGCCGCGTCGATGCGCGGATGGCGATGGCCATGCACGTTGCACCACAAGCTGCTCACGCCGTCGATATACGCGCGGCCGTCGACGTCGTACAACAGGCAGCCCTCGCCGCGCTCCAAAAGCAGCGGCTCGTATTCGGCCATTTGCGTGAAGGCGTGCCAGACCAGCGTGCGGTCCCAGGTTTCAAGTTGTTCGCGCGTGGGCTCGGGCATGGAAGGTTGCATTGTGTGCCAATGGCTGTTTCTATTAGCTCCCCTCTCCCGCAAGGGGAGAGGGAGAGTGCGAGGAACTCACTCCCAGGCCATGGTAACCGGCGTACCGATGGAGATGCCCAGCCGGGCGGCCGCGTTGCCGCCGCCGATCGCCAACTCGACGCGGCCCGAGGAACCCACCACCGCCATCAACAGCCCCTCCACCTGCTCGCCGTAGGTGCGGAAAATGCCCCACGTCTCGTAGATGCTAAAGACGACGCACACCCGGGTGTCGGTGGGCCGGCCCACGAGCAGGTCGGAGGTGATGTTGGTGATCAGGTTGCCGAAGGAGTCGATCTCCACCACCTGGCCTTCGATCTTGCGCGGCCCGCTATGCACGCCCGGCCAGTCGAGCACGGTCGGTTGCTCGACGGGCGGTCCCAAGCGGTCCGGGCTGAGCCCCATGCTCAACCGCGCGGCGACCGGGGCCATGATGTCGCGGCCCTGGAAGGTGGCAGAAACCCGCGGCAGCCAATACTCCGATTCGCTCAGCCGAATGAGCTTGCTGGGCGGCGTGCGGGCGATGACCCGGCTCAACAGGCCGTTGTCCGGGGCGATGTACTGCTGGCTGCCGATGCGGGCGTAGAGGATCGCCCGAGACGTGCCCACGCCCGGGTCGACCACTGCCACGTGGATCGTGTCCTCGGGAAACCAGCGGGTGGTCTCTTCCAGCACCAGGGCCCCGTGACGGATGTCTTGCGGCGCCACGGCGTGGGTGATGTCGACGATGGTCACGGCGGGGTTGATCGACAAGATCACCCCTTTCATGGCGGCCGCATAAGGGCTGCCGGTGCCGAAGTCGGTGGTCAGCGTGATGATGCTCATAATGTCCCCCTCTCCCTCCGGGAGAGGGTTGGGGTGAGGGAATTGGGAAAAAAACGCAACTCCGTGAACTCCCCATCTCGATCAGCGCCCCCTCTCCCCGGCCCTCTCCCGGAGGGAGAGGGGGACCGCGAATCGGCGTTTTCCAAGAGTACAGTTATTACACAATCTTTCCCTCCTGGCCGACCCCTTTGAGCTTGCCTTCCTTGACCTCCGCGACAATCTTGGGATTGGCGGCCAGCAATCGGCGGCACAATTCGACCACGGCCGACTCATCGACCTCTTCGATGCCCAGCCGCCCGATGACTTCTTCGGCCGATTGGCCTGAGTCGATCATTTCGGCCAGCACCTCGCGGCCGCGGCTGGTGGTGAGCCGCCCGGCGCGCACGACGCCCAGCAGTTGGGCCAGGGCCGGCGGCCGTACGGGAAACTGGCAGATCGCCAGTTGCCGCTCGTTCATCGTGCGCAGCACGTCCTGCTGGATCCAGTTGCTGGCCAGCTTGCCATCGCCGCAGGCCTCGGCCACTTCCAGGTAGTAGTCGACCAGGGCCCGGCCTTGGTTCACCAACACGTCGCTGTCGTAGGGGGTGATGCCGTAGGTCGCTTCCAGGCGGCAGCGCAGCGCGGCCGGCAACTCGCCCAGCGAAGCACCGATCCGCCGCGCCTCCTCGTCGGTCACCGTCACCGGCGCCAGGTCCGGCTCGGGGAAGTAGCGGTAATCGCTGGACTCTTCCTTGGAGCGTTGGGCGTACGTGCGTTGCGAGGTCTCGTCCCAGCCGCGGGTCGTTTTGGGCACCTGGCCCAAACGCTGGCCGGTCTCCTGCCAGACTTCGTACTGCCGCTGGGCCTCGTAGGCCAAGGCCCGCTCCACGGCGCGGAAGCTGTTCATGTTCTTCACTTCCACGATCGGCGTAGCGATCCGCCCCTCGGGCGTGTCGATGTGCAGGTTCACGTTGGCGTCGACCCGCAAACTGCCCTCCTGCATGTTGCAGTCGGACACTTCCAGGTAGTTCAACAGCAGCTTCAACTCGGTCAAATAGGCCTTGGCCTCGGCGGGCGAGCGGAGGTCCGGCTCGCTCACGATCTCCAGCAACGGCGTGCCGGCCCGATTCAGGTCGATGCGGCTGTCGGCCTTGCCGGCCACTTCGTCGTGCATGCTCTTGCCCGCGTCTTCCTCCAGGTGCGCGCGGATAATGCCGATCCGCTTGGGCTCGATCTGGCCCTTCGGATCGCTGATCTCCAGCCATCCGCCGCTGCCCAAGGGCAGGTCGAACTGGCTGATCTGATAGCCCTTGGGCAGGTCGGGATAGTAGTAGTTCTTGCGGTCCCACTTGGTGAAGCGGGCAACACGGCAATTCAAGGCCGCCGCCGTTTTCAACGACAACTGCACCGCCCGCCGGTTCATCACCGGCAGGCTGCCGGGCATGCCGATGCACACCGGGCAGGTGAGCGTGTTCGGCGGGGCGCCGAACTTCGTGCTGCAGCCGCAGAACATCTTGCTCTCGGTGAGCAATTGCACGTGAACTTCCAGGCCGATGACGATGGTGTAGGGATTAGGCATTTGCGCCAGATATGTGGATTCGACATCACGTAACAAACGCCGTTTGGAAACCCGCCTGCCGGAAATGGTGATCCGCGGACAACGCCAAGGCAATCGCTCGCCGCCGCATGATCTCGAAGGAAATGCAGTCGGTAAACGACCACGTCTTGTCATCGCGCGCTTTGAACAGATCAATCGAATCTTGCATGACGTCCGCCGTTAGTGGTATCACGGTGACCTGTGGATCGTGCGTCGTCCGCTCCCAGAACCGAATTGCAGCCGGCCGCAAAGCGGGGTACGCGGAAAAGGCGTCCAAAACCTCCAGTTGAACCGCAGCACTGGTGACAATGCGACCCGAAACCGCCGCGCGCCTTACGGTGTCATGGAACGCATCGGCGGGGTTCAGCAGCGCGATCCAGTAGAAGGAATCGGCGAAGACCTCGGTCACGGCTGGTCAACGCGTTTCGGCGCGCCGTGCAAGTAGTGATCGTGGTTGATGGCCAAGTCAGGCGGCAAGCTCTGGGCGTTGTGCTCGGCGGCGAATTGGGCCAGGTCTTTGGCGATGTCCGGTATCGCCGCCGGAAAGGAGTCGTCTTCCCGTGCCAACTCCGTGACAACGTCGGCCGGCTGAAAGACAACAACCTCCGCCTTGCCTAGCGCCAGGCGCACTCCTGCCGGCGGACGAATGGTTTGGTCCTCGCGGATGTCGGCAGTGAAGCGAGTCGTCGTCATAGGCAGCGGCATCCGTCGGTTCTTCGATCCCAACGTAAAACCAAGGCGAGCCACACGGTTATTCTAAGCGCACAAATACCTGAATGTCAACACGGCCGCCGCCGCGTGCAACGGCGCGGCGCGTCTTTTCTTTCGCCCTGCCGGTTCTCCTAATGGAGCGGTTGCCGCGCGTGCCAGTCGGTTGCCTGCTGGAACATGGCCCCGGCACGCAACAACCGCTCTTCCTCAAAGGGTGGCGCCTGCAAGTGCAAACCGATCGGCAAGCCGCCGGAACTGAAAGCGCAGGGGATCGACATGCCGCCGATGCCCGCCAGATTCGTGCTCACCGTGTACAGATCGAACAGGTACATCGCCAAGGGGTCGTCGATTTTTTCGCCGATCTTGAAGGCGGGCGTGGGCGTGACCGGCCCGGCGATCAGGTCCACCTCCGCGAAGGCCCGATCGTAGTCCTGCCGGATCAGCCGCCGCACCTTCAAAGCCTTCTTGTAATAGGCGTCGTAATAGCCGGCGCTGAGGGCATAGGTGCCCAACATGATGCGGCGTTTGACCTCGGCCCCAAAACCCTCGGCGCGCGTGCGGCGGTACATCCGCACCAGGGGGTTATCCAGTCGCTCGGCCGCGGCCGCAGCCCCGGCCTTGAGCAATCTGTTGCGCTCGGCCTCCAACTCGGCGAGCATTTGCTTCTCCTCGGTACGGTGCCCGTAATGCACGCCGTCGTAGCGGGCCAGGTTGCTGGAAGCTTCGCAGGGCGCGATGATGTAATAGACGGCCACGGCATATTTGCCATGCGGCAGCGAGAGCCAGTGGACTTTGGCCCCCAGCGACTCGTACAACCGCACCGCCTCGCGAACCGCCGTCTCGACCTCGCCGTCCAGACCTTCGCCAAAATGCTCGCGGACCAGGCCGATGCGCAGGCCGCCGAGCGGCTGCCGCACCGTTTGGCTGTACGGCGGCACCGGCAGATCGATGGACGTCGAGTCCAGCGGATCATGTCCGGCGACGACTTCCAGCAGCAAGGCCGCGTCCTCGGCCGTATAGGCCAAGGGGCCCACCTGGTCGAGACTGCTGGCGAAGGCCACCAGCCCGTAGCGGCTGACGCGGCCGTAGGTCGGTTTCAGGCCGCTGATGCCGCACAGTCCGGCCGGGCAACGGATCGATCCGCCCGTATCGCTGCCCAGGGCCAACGGCGCCATGCGCGCGGCGACGCAGGCCGCCGAACCGCCGCTGGAGCCGCCGGGGATCCGCGTCAAGTCCCACGGGTTGCGCGTGGGGAACCAGGCCGAGTTCTCGTTCGACCCGCCCATGGCGAACTCGTCCATGTTGGTCTTGCCGATCAACACGGCGTCGGCCGCTCGGAGGCGGGCGATGACCGTGGCGTCGTAGGGCGGGCGGAAGTTCTCCAGCATCCGCGAGGCGCAGGTCGTGGGCTCCCCCTCGGTACACAACACGTCCTTGACCGCCACCGGCAGGCCGGCCAGGCGGCCCAGCGGCTTGCCGGCAGCGCGGCGGCGGTCGATCTGCTCGGCCCGGGCCAGGGCGGCGGCCGAGTCGACGCGCAGAAAGGCCTTCACCGAGCCGTCAAGCCGTCCGATCCGCTCCAGGAATGCCTGCGTCAACTCGACCGACGTGATCTCTGCCGAGTTCAACCGGGCCAGCAGTGCGGTGGCAGTTTGATCGGTCAGGCACATGATGCGTTGAGTTAGATTTCGCCCAACACGGCGGGAACCAGGTAGCACTGGTCATCGCGATGCGGAGCGTTGGCCAGCGCCTGTTGGCAATCGAGCCCCGGCCGGGCCCTGTCCTCGCGAAAGACGTCGCAGACCTCCAGCGCGTGCGCCATCGGCTCGACCTGCTCGGTATCGACCGCGCGGAGCAGGTCCATGTAGCTGAGGATCTCGCCCAGTTGGTGCGTCATCCGGTCGAGTTCTTCCTCGGACAGGAGCAAGCGGCCCAAGAGCGAGACCTTTTCCACCTCTTCCCGGGAAATCGCCATGGCCAGGGGACCGCCTATTTTTCCGCGGTCTTGGGCAGTTGGAACGGCACGGCGCGGATGCGCTTGGTAACGGCCCCGTTGCGGATGCAGCGGGTGCATACCCGCACCGTCTTGTGCGTGCCGTTGGCGGTACTAACGTGGACCTTCTGCAGATTGGGACGGAAGGCCCGCCGGGAAATGCCCGTCACCTTGGTTCCAACTCCTCCGAGGTACTTGGCCTTACCACGGTGGGTGATCTGGTTTCCCATCACCGGCTTTTTCCCACAGACTTCACATGCTTGACCCACGGCACACTCTCCTAACAAGCGCAGTTCATCGACCGAAGCTAGACCCGATATTCTACACGCAACGGCCAAGAGAACGCAAGGGGGCGTGAGAGCAGGTAGTGGTGAGAAACTACGGCACGAGGCAGGAACCGACGGCTTCCCTGACCAATTCGTCCGGTACGTCGCGCTCGAGCCTTGCTTCTCCCAAGCGAGTCGGCAGTACAAAGCAATTCACCCCCTGGGCAAACTTTTTGTCCAGTGCCATCGCGGATAATACTTGTTCAAGATCGAGCTTCGCTCCCGCCGCCGTGGCCGGCAATCCTGCCCTGCGGATCAATGACGCGAAACGATCCTGCAATGCCTGTTCGCAAAGATTCAGCCTGACTGCCAAGCGGGTCGCTCCCAGCATACCGATGGCGACAGCCTCTCCATGCCGGAACGCGAAATTAGAAGCTGTCTCGATCGCATGGCCGATTGTGTGCCCGAAGTTCAATCGCATTCTGTTCCCGGACAGGTCCCTTTCATCGTCTTCAACAATCTGCGCCTTGATCCTGCAACACTTCGTCACAATCGCATGCAAGACGTCCTTTGTGCGTTGCAGCACTTCTGTCGCATGAGCTTCAAGCAACTCAAACAGTTCCACGTCGCACACCATTCCGTACTTAATGACTTCTGCAAGGCCGGATCGCATCTCGGCGTCGTCCAAAGTGTCAAGAAAGGCCAAGTCAACGAGTACCAAGTGGGGCTGACAGAAGAGCCCTGCTTGATTCTTGACGTTGTCTACGTTGACGCCGGTCTTGCCACCCACCGAGCAATCAACACAGGCCAGCAACGTGGTCGGCACCTGGACGTACCGTATGCCGTTTCCTCGCCAGTAGGTTCCCGCGATGAATCCGCCGACATCGCTGACAATTCCGCCGCCCAAGTTGAAAACCACGGGTTTGACTTCCGTGTCTGGAAAACACGAGGCAATTGCCCTGACACCTTTCGCGAATTCTTCCAGCGTCTTGTGGTCTTCCCCATCGGGGATGTCATGCCTCCTTACGTTAGTGAAACCCGCGCTCGCAAGGCTGTCGGCGAACGGTTGATAATGCAGCGCCCCTATTCTCGGGCTGGTGAACACCATAGCGTTAGGCGATGTTCCGGCGACCGGCCGAATCGCCCCGCCAAATCTTTCCATCCAATGAGACCCGATCCAGATGTCATAGGATCTGGGACCGAGTTCCACCCGCACGGACGTCAACCCGCTTTCACTCGCGCCGGGTTCTGCTAAAGAGTTCTCACCCAAGCATCTCTCCGAAGAAATACAACGCGGCATGGGATCGGTCTCGGCTCTTGACAAGTGCCAAAGATACAGAAGTGCAAGGTGGATGGCTTATTTCAGCATACATCGCTCTTGGCACAAGCCACAAGCACCCGCAGCCGCCAAACAGAAAAATCTTCCCGGCTTAGCATCCCCCTAATGGTGGACCCGGGTGCCTTCGGCGTGCCTTCGCGCCGCGTTTCGTGAAGACAAGTCGGGCCGGGCGAGGATACAATGAAGACAAGCCGGGGCATGTTGCCGCCCGCGCGGTGGCTCCGGGTGCCAGGCTTGCCAGTGCCCGGCGCCAGCGCGGACTGCACGGGCAAGCCCGTGGCACCCAACGCACGGGCAAGCCCGTGGCACCCAACGCACGGGCAAGCCTGACACCCAACGCACGGGCAAGCCCGTGGCATGCAACGCACGGGCAAGCCCGTGGCACCAAGCACTCATGCACGAGGAATCCTGACGTGTACTACTTTCGATCGTTGCTGCTGGCAGTTGCCGCGGCACTGCTGCCGGTTTCCGTCGGGGGCGAAGAACCGCCCCGGCAGAAACCGCCGCCCAACTCCGGGCGGCTGACCGGCGGAAGGGCCTCGATTTCGCTCGTCGAGCAACGCGAGGGCCAACAGACGTTGGTAGTCGACTATCGCTGGCAGGTCCACGACAAGGCGTCCGTCGAGGTCCGACTGGTGCCGGGCAGGCCGTCGCGCACGTCGACCTACGCCCCGCTGTACTTCTTCAGCGAGTATTTCAAAGCCAGGAATCGGGAGACGATTTACCACTGTTTCGACCACGCCGCCGAACAGCCGGTGGTGGCCACCTTCAGCAAGGATCGCCTGGACTTCGAAATCCTCGCCCAGCGAAACTCGTTGGGCCGACCATCGGTGATGGTCATCGCCGGCGAGGGGGGCAAGAACGCGGACCTCGCCACCATGGGCGTGTACCTGTTGTTGGACTCCTGGGCCCTGGACGACCACACCTTGACCCTGGACCTGCCCAAGGACCGTTTCTCAAAGCGGGGACAGCTCTATGTCTGGTTCCTCCGCGGCGACCGCGCCTTGTGGGAGGAATCCGTTTGGTGGCCGGGATCTGAACAAGGCAGCGCGTCCCGAAACACGGGAGAAACGAATCACGAAGCCCCGAAGAAACGAAACCCCGAAAAATAGGCTTTCGTGATTATCCGATTTCCCGCCGGGTGCCACTGGCTTGCCAGTGCGCTTCCCTATCGGTTCTTGCAGCAGTGAATCGCGGGAAACCTCTGCGCGTGGCCCGTCGGCGCGTACGGAACGTACCCGCCGGGTGCAGAATAGCCGTGGCCGGTTGACCTCTCTTGCGCACCATTGCTTTAGCAACTTCTTGCCGCAAGAGCCCTCCCGAAAGAACACGGGCAAGCCCGTGCCACCCGCCGTTCTCTTGCGCAAACGGAGCACGAGTTTTCGGAGAAGTTGGCCTCACGCAAAGGCGCCAAGACGCGCAAAAAAGGCAGGGACCGGTCGACAGGAATCTGGGTGTGGACAGGAAAATGGATGTCTTGCCGATCTTCCTGTCCGTTATCTTCTTGTCCTACCGCAGTTCTACCTTCGCGCCTTTGCGTAAGGCATTCGTCACGCCCACCGCGCGCCGTCTTCCTCGCTGATGTCCCGCAGGACTTCGTCCAAAACCAGGCCGTTGGTGGCGATCGCCTGGCCGGAATGGATCGTGCGCCGGCCCTGCCAGTCGGTAAACGTGCCGCCGGCCTCCTCCAGGATCGGCAATAGCGGGCCGAGGTCCCACAGCGAAACCACCGGATCGACCATCACTTCGGCGCGGCCTGTGGCCACCAGCAGATAGCCGTAGCAGTCGCCCCAGGTCCGCGTCAGCGCGGCCGAGGCTTGCAACCGCTGGTACACCGCAGTGCAGCCGATCTCGTCGAAGGTCTTTACGGCGGTGGTCACGAAGAGCCCTTGGGCCAAAGGGCTGCGCCGCGAGACGCGCGCAGGCTGCCGCGGATCGTCGCCCCGCACGCTCCAGGCCCCGTGCCCCTTGGCGGCATAAACCAGCTCGTGCAAGGCCGGCATCAAGATGACGCCGGCCACCGGCTCGCCGTCATGCTCCACGCCGACCAGCGTGCCATAGAGGGGCACCCCGTGGATGAACGATTTCGTGCCGTCGATCGGGTCGATGATCCAGCGGAAACCGCTGCTGCCGTCGCGGGCCGGCATCTCCTCGCCCACGATGGCGTCGTCCGCATAGGCCCCGCTGATCCGGCGACGCAGATGTTCCTCGCTCCGGCGGTCGGCAACGGTGACCGGCGAGTCGTCGGCCTTCCGTTGGACCTCGAGATCCGGGCGGCCGAAGTATTCCAGCGTGATCGCCCCCGCCTCGCGGGCGGCCGTGACGGCCAGTTCCAGTCGGCCCAGTAGCGGATCGGAACCTGCCATCTGCCACCTACTTGTTCCGAAAGGCGTGCCACACCAACAAGATGGCCCCGCACACCAACAGGCTGTCGGCGATATTAAAGTTCGGCCAATTCCAGTGGTGCAGGTCTGTGCCGAAGCGGACCAGGATCCAGTCCCGCACCGCATAGACCGGATCGCCGGCCCGGTGCAGCGGACCGCTGTAGTTCCAACGCAAGCCGGGCAGGCCCAGCCGGTCGTAGAGGTTCCCAAAGATGCCTGCCGCAACGCAGCCCAGGGCCCCGGTGAGCCAGCCGTCCCGGGCGGCGCCGGTGATGAACAGCAACCACAGAATGAACAGCCCGGCCAGTACCGAGAGGGTCGCGAACAGGGGCACCCACCCCTGGCCCAGGCCGAACAAGGCCCCCTCGTTGAGACTGGTCTGCAGGCCGATTGCGCCCTTGACGAGCCACCATGCGTCGCCGTTGTACCGCGGCATCCCCAGCCAGCCGAACACCCAGTGCTTGCTGGCCAGGTCGGCGGCAAGGCCCCCCAAGCTCAGGGTGAAGAACAGGAGATAACGGCTTGCGGGAACCGCCTTCATGGCCGAAAAGCTTCCGTAGCTGGCTTATCTTAGCTGCCCTCTTGTTGCGAGGCGCACTTCACGCACAACGTGGCGTAGGGGATCGCGGTCAGCCGGGTTTTGGGAATCTTCACGCCGCACTCTTCGCACTTGCCGTAGCTGCCTTCCTCGATCCGCTCCAACGAGGCCTCGATCTTCTCCAATGCCGCGCCGTCGGTTTCCATCAGGCTCAACGTGAATTCCTGCTCGTAATTATCGCTGCCGATGTCCGCCATGTGAATAGGCATGCGAGACAAGTCGCCATTGGCTTCCGAGCGGTTCTTTTTCAGGGCGGCGTCGGCCATGCCGTTCACGTCTCCCCGCAATCGCGCCCGCAAGGCAAGAAGTCGTTCCTTGTAAATCTTGGTCTCAGATGAGTTCATCGAATCTTCTCTCCGTGCGAGACTGGATACTCGGTTTGGCCTCAGTCACACCCTCACAGACTGTCAATTCTAAACCGGCCTGAAAATGTTGTCAAACAGCGGCAATTCCTGCGGGCGGCCAATGTTTTCCGGCAAGGTACAGGGCTCCTTCCGGTTCTTGGTGTAATGGCCGTGGAATTCAGCCGTAGAATGCCTCCCCGTTGCTGCGTTACTACAAACGGACCATTATGGGGGAGCCTTGCTGCGCCGGCGGCCGCATTCTAAATTATCTACTGGAGACCTTACGCACTCCTGCCACGAGCGAGAACGATCATTTCCGACACCGACCCCGCCTTTCAGCAGTGTATCTCGCCCGCTTGCGGGGCGACCTACCCGATCGACGATGTCCGCGTGGCCTGCGGCCGCTGCGGCGGCCTGCTGGACGTGGCCTACGACTGGTCCCGGCTGAGCGTGCCGAAGTCGCTCTCGGCCTTCGAGGAGCAATGGGCCCGCCGTAGCGACCCGCACTGCTTCAGCGGCGTGTGGCGGTTTCACGCATTGCTGCCGTTCATCCCGCGCCCGCAATGCGTCACCGTGGGCGAAGGGCAGACGCTTTTGCACGCTTCGCCGGGCGTGGCCGACTATGTCGGACTCGCCGGGGGTCGGCTCTACCTTCAGTATGAAGGGATGAACCCGTCGGGCAGCTTCAAGGATAACGGCATGTCGGCGGCCTTCAGCCACGCCCGCTTCGTGGGCGCCCGCCGGGCCGCCTGCGCCTCCACCGGCAACACCAGCGCCTCGCTGGCTCTGTATTGCAGTGTCACCCGGTTGATGAAGGGGATCATCTTCATCGGTTCCGGCAAGATATCCTACGGGAAACTTTCTCAGGCCCTGGACTACGGCGCGCTGACCGTGCAGATCCACGGCGATTTCGACGACGCCATGGCCCGCGTCCAGGAAGTCAGCAAGCAACTGGGCATCTACCTGGTCAACAGCGTGAACCCCTTCCGCCTGGAAGGCCAGAAGACCATCATGTACCGCGTGCTGGAGGCCCTCGGCTGGGAAGTGCCCGACTGGATCATCGTGCCGGGCGGAAACCTGGGCAACTCCAGCGCCTTCGGCAAGGCATTTAACGAACTGTGTCAACTGGGCCTCATCCCCCGCCCGCCGCGGCTGGCGGTGATCAATGCCGCCGGGGCCAACACACTCTACGAGTTGTACGAGAAACGGGGCCTTCGCTGGAACAACGGAGAATTGGACACGGCGGCGGTCCAGCGCTATTACGACGAAATGGACGCCCGGCACCGCCGGGCCTCGACCATTGCCAGCGCTATCGAGATCAATCGGCCCGTGAACCTGACCAAGTGCCTGCGGGCGCTGGACTGGTGCCGCGGCGTAGTGCGGCAAGTCACCGATCAGGAGATTTTGGATGCCAAGGCCCGGGTCGGCGGCAGCGGCTTCGGCTGCGAGCCGGCCAGCGCCGCCAGCGTGGCCGGCGCCCGAAAACTGATTGCCGAAGGCCTGATCCACCCGAACGAGCGCGTGGTCTGCATCCTCACCGGACATCAGCTCAAGGATCCGACCGCCACGGTGGCCTATCACGGCAGCGATGCGGAGCAGTTCCAGAAGGTGTTGGGGTCGCGCGGGGTGCTCACGGCCGAGTTTGCCAATCGCGCCGTAGTCGTCGAGAACGATCTGGACCAGATCATCGCCGCGATTGAAAGACCAGTCCCCTCTCCCCCGGCGGGAGAGGGCTAGGGTGAGGGGGATGAATTGCCGATGGATCAACCGTTCTAACACAACCCCTCACCCCCGACCCCTCTCCCGCAAGGGGCGAGGGGAGAAAGAGCCAGCATGACTCCCATCCGCATCGCTATTCACGGGGCGGCCGGCCGCATGGGCCGGCGGCTGGTGGCCCTGGCCGCCGCCGATCCGCAATTGCAATTGGTGGCTGCCGTGGAATCGGCCGGCCATCCACTCTTGGGTCAAGATGCCGGCGCCCTGGCCGGCGTCGGGCCGCTGGGTATTTCGCTCGCGGAAACCCTGCCCGCCGGCGCCCAGGTGGTGGTCGATTTTTCCGTGCCGGCCGCGGCCGTTGCCATTTTGGAGACCTGCCGCCGGCAGGGCGTGGCCCTGGTGCTGGCCACCACCGGTTTAAGCGGCGACCAGCACGTTCTGCTCCGCGCCGCGGCCGGCGAGATCCCGCTCTTGTGGTCGCCCAATATGAGCCTGGCCGTCAACCTGACCATGAAGCTCTGTGAAGTGGCCGCGCGGGCCTTGGCCGACAAGGATGCCGACGTGGAGATCCTGGAGCGGCATCATCGCTTCAAAGAAGACGCGCCCAGCGGCACGGCCCTGAAGTTCGGCCAAACAATCGCCGGCGTAATGGGCCAAACCGCCGACCGTCACGGCCGCGAGGGTCGTCCCGGCCAGCGGCCGCACGGCGAGATCGGCTATCATGCCATTCGCGTGGGCGACAACCCGGGCGAACACACCATCGTTTTCGGCATGTTGGGCGAGACGATCGAATTGACGGTGCGGGCCAGCAGTCGCGATTGCTACGCCCAGGGCGCGCTGGCCGCCGCGAAGTTTCTCGTCGGGCGCATGCCCGGCCTCTACGGCATGGAGGACGTTCTGGGGTTAACGGCCGAGTGAAAGGGGTAAAACAATCATGGCTCTTCCGTTTCTAGGTGCGAACCCAGCATTTTGCGGATAGCACGAGTCCCCTTGCAATCGCGTCCCGCCCGGTCCCAGCGTCAGCCGAGGCCAGACACAGACAGGCCACAAGCCCGCAGCCGGACTCATCGCCTGCCTGGTGGTCGGCCTCGGCCGCGCCTTTCGGCAGGCTACATTCTCGGTCGCGTAGCGACGAAGGAACGAGGATTAGGCGTTCCGGCGTAGTCTCCAGATTCCAAACGCCAACGCGCCCGCAAGCAGCATGGCGATTCCACCGGGCTCAGGGCTCGCTGCGCTACTTGCAACACGAAAACCTACGTCGCTGCCCTCGTACGTCGGGTCGAGGTCGTCGCGGATGTACGAGGCCAGGTCGTTGGAGTAGAGGCCCCACGACCCGCCACGCAAACCCCGCGACGAACCGGTGACGTTCGCCTCGTTCCATTGAAAGAGATCGCCGCCTTGGTCGTACGTCCCATAGGGCCCGGGAGATTGCGAAAATGCCCCGACTGGCGTAAGAATGTTTGTCGGGTCGGTGTAGCCGCCATTTCCCGTGCCGTAGGCATCGTAGAAGTTGGCATGGTTGCCCGTGTCAGGCAACGTGTTGATGGGGGCCGTATTGCTCTTCGTCGGATAGGTCCAATAACCCGCGCCGGTGTTACCCCCATTGTAGTAGTCAGCCTTATACCATTCGTTTTCCGTGGGGATGAAATAGGTAGCACCGGTGTTGCGGGTTTCCGTCATATAATTCGTGGTGTCGCCGTTGAGCGTGTAGGCCCCGGTTTCCGTCGTGCCGTTCCCCTCAGGCGCATTTGGCTGACCATTTTGCAGCCAGTTGCAGAGGCGGGCCGCATCGCCCCATGAGACGTAGTTGACCGGGAAACTGCCGTTCCTGGTGGTCGCGTAGCTATAAGTGCCCGAACTGAGGGACTGAGAAATGCCGCAACCATACGACGTATCCGTTGCCATTTTCGAGTTGTATAAACCGCATGGGTCGCCCGACTTGGCCACGGCATTAAGGAAAGCGGCGTACTGCGAAGTCGTCACGTCGTACTTACCCATCTGGAAGGTATAGCCGACCCCACCGTAGCCGTTCGTATCGGCCGCGTTGCCCGGATCGCCCACAGTCACCATCGCCATAGTGATCGTGCTGGCCTGCGCGGCCACCACGCTGGCGGCCGCCACGGCCACCGCCAGGATCATCATGTACTTCATCGTTGTTTCCCTCTCTTATTACCGTAGGACGGATTGCCAATCCGTCCCCGGAAAACGGACGGATTGGCAATCCGTCCTACAGCCTATCGTACTCATCTCGCTGGAGCGAGATGTCAGACCTCTCGCGGAGCGAGGGGAGTACGATTCCCCGATTCTTAGTATATCCCAACGCTACAAACCTGTCTGTGGAGCATCTATGGAGCGAAGCCAAGAATTTTGGCAGCCAGGCAAAAAATGCCAAGAAAACCACCAAAAAGGGGGGCGTTACGCGGCAGGACGAAGCTTCTTTGCCGGGTCGCCATGCAAGACCAGAGCGCTAATCGTCACCGGTTCCCAGTCCCCGTAGGTCAGGTACGGGGTGCCTGACCTACACAGCTCGCCTCAAGGGCGATGGCCAAGGCACCGTGGACCACGACCGCTTCGCCCAGTTGGGCGAGAACGATCTTGTAGGTGCCGCGAGAGGGCGGAAAAACATAACGCTCTACCGCCTCGCGCAATGGGCCCAGGAAGATCGTCTCGCCGGCCAGCGACACGCCGCCGCCCACCACCACCGTCTGCGGCGACAAGAGCGTAATCATCTGGGCGATCGCCCAACCGAACGTGGCCACCGCGTGCTGAAAAGCCTCCCGGGCCAGCGGGTTGCCCTCGGCCGCGGCCGCAGCGATTAGGCCGCCGGTCAATAGCGCGGAGTCCCCTCTGCATCGCTGGAGTAGATCGGCGGCGGCCGGATCGGACCGCGACGCGGCGGCGAGCTTCGCGCGGGCTGTGGCAACGATACCCCAGCCGCTGGCCGCGGCCTCGACGGTCTGGTCCGGCCGCACGGCCTCGAGACCGGGCCGGAGGTGCCCCAACTCGGCGGCCACGCCGCTGCCGCCGCGGTACACCCGGCCGTCCAACACCAGCGCCCCGCCCACGCCGCTGCCGGCGTTGGTGTAGAACACGACCCGACTCCCCTGCCCTGCCCCGAAGCGGGCCTCCGCCAGGCCGGCGGAGTCGGAATCGTTGCTGATCGCCGTGGGCACCCCGAACGTCTCGCGGCACCAGCGGGCCAAGGGGAAATCGTCCCAACCCTCGATCTGGTGACTCTTCAGCGTGCGGCCCGAGTCCGTGTCGACCGGTCCGCCAAAGCCGATGCCGATGGCCCGGATCGCATGGCGCGCGATGAGCCTCGGGACTGCTGTTTCCAGTTGGCGTCGGATTCCGGCCGCGCCTGCTGCCGGCTCGACGTCCAAACGATCCAGCGCGACCAGCGGCGAGCCGTCGCCGCGGCCGATGCCCAGTTGCAGTTTCGTACCGCCGATTTCGATGCCAAGGAGCATGAAGTGTTCAGTGTTCAGTGTTCAGTGTTCAGTGTTCAGTTTTCAGTTTCGAGCTCTCGACTCTCGAGCCTCGACTCTCCTCTATCCCAGCCGCGTTGGCGCGGCGGCCGTGTCGGCGGCGAGGTGCCGGGCGCCCCACAGCCAGACGATGCCGCCGAGCAGCATGAAGAGCGAGACCACGGCGAACCCCACCGACAGGCTCGTTGCGCCGGCAACCGCGCCGATCAGCGGCGGCGAGATCACGTCGCCGAAAATGTGAATGATGAGGATATTCAGGGCAAAGGCGGCGGAGCGCAACGAGGGATGGGTTACGTTGGCCAGGATCGTGTTCGTCGGGCCGGTGTTGAAGAACAGGAAGAACACGGTCGCGAACACGAACAGCCAGGCGGTGGGAAACGGCGCAACCAGCAGCGCCACACAACAGGGAGCGGCCAGCAACAGCCCAATGCCCGAGACAAGGAAGTACGAGCCGGAGAACCGGCTGCGCAGCGCGTCGCCGGCCAGGCCGCCGGCCAGCGTGGCCACCAGTCCGGCCACGGCCGTCAGCACGCCAAAGGCAGTGACGGGCTCCATGCCCCAAAGGTCCGGGACATGGCGGTACTCCAGGTAATCGGACATCCAGAAGGCCAGCGCGCCGATGGCGAAGGTCATGGCGGTCATGCCCAGCGTATCGAACAGGAACGACGGCGTGCGCAGCAGGATCCTGTAGTCGCGGAGCGAGGCGCGCCGGGGCGGCGCGGAGATCCGCTCGGCGGCGCCGTGCGGGGGCTCCGGCAGGACCAGCGACCAGAGCGTCAACAGCAAGCCGGGGATGACGACCACGTAGAAAGCCCAGCGCCAGCTTTCCCGGGCCACGTCGAGATGTGCCACCTGCCCGCCCAGGGCGTAGCCCAGCGCCCCGCCTACTGGAATGGCCATGTAGAACCAGGCCATGATGCGGCCGCGAACGCGCAGCGGGAACAGGTCGGAGAGGATGGCCGGGGCGATCGGCCCGTAGGCCCCCTCCCCTACCCCGACAAAGCATCGGGTCACCAGCAGGATCGCGAACGTGGAAGCCAAGCCGCTGGCCCCGGTCGCCACGCTCCAGACGCCCACGCCGATGGCGATCAGCTTCCACCGCGGCCATCGCTGGGCCAACACGCCGAACAGCGGGGCGGCCGCCATGTAGGAAACCAGGAAGGCCGAGGCCAAGAGGCCCATCTTCGCCCGCACGGCCGGATCGTCCGCGTTGCCCGTCCCCAGCAGCGACCGGCAAATCTGCGGCTCGACCGCCGCCAGGACCTGCCGGTCCACGTAGTTCAGCATGTTCATGCACAACAGCAAGGCCAGGGCCCAGCGGGCGCCCGATACGGACGGCAGCGTGGCACTGGCTTTGCCAGGGTCGCTTGCGATCGATCGGGCGGCGGCTTCATCGGCCACGTCAACCCTCCGGAAGCACTGGCGGAGCCGGCGGCACGCGGCGCAGCTCGCCGCTGGTCTTCATGGAACAGAACTTCGGGCCGCACATGCTGCAAAAGTGCGACAGTTTGTCGGCCGCATCGGGCAGGGTTTCATCGTGCATGCGGCGGGCCGTCTCGGGATCCAGGGCCAGGCGGAACTGCGACTCCCAGTCGAACTGGAAGCGGGCCCGGCTCAGGGCGTCATCGCGCTCGCGGACCGCGGGGCGGTGCCGGGCCACGTCGGCGGCGTGCGCGGCGATCTTGTAGGCGATCACGCCCTGCCGCACGTCGTCGAGGTTCGGCAGGCCCAGGTGCTCCTTGGGCGTCACGTAACAGAGCATGGCCGCCCCGTACCAGGCCGCCATGGCCGCCCCGATCGCGCTGCTGATGTGGTCGTAGCCGGGGGCCACGTCGGTGACCACCGGCCCCAGCACGTAGAACGGCGCCTCGTCGCACCACTCCATCTCCAGGCGGATGTTGTTCTCGATCTGGTCCATGGGCACGTGCCCCGGCCCTTCGATCATCACCTGGCAATTCTGCTGCCGGGCACGGCGGGCCAACTGACCCATCACCTTCAACTCGGCAAACTGGGCCGCGTCGCTGGCGTCGTAGAGCGAGCCCGGCCGCAAACCGTCGCCCAGGCTCCAGGTAACGTCGTACTCGTGCAGGATCGCGCACAGATCGTCGAAGTGCGTGTAGAACGGGTTCTCTTCGCCGTGGGCCGTCATCCACTTGGCCACCAGCGCCCCGCCGCGGCTGACAATCCCCGTCAAACGCCGCTCGGTCAGCGGCAGATGCTCGCGCAGCAGCCCGCAATGGACGGTCATGTAGTCGACGCCCTGGCGGGCCTGCTGTTGGACCACGTCCAGGAAGTCTTGCGGCCGCATGTCGTCGATCTCGTCCAACTGCTGGGCCACCTGGTAGATCGGCACCGTGCCCACCGGGACCGTCGCCGCGTCGATAATCCGCTGCCGAACGCGGTCGATCAGATCGCCCGTCGAGAGATCCATGACCGTATCCGCGCCATACTTGACGGCCAGCAGCAGCTTCTCCAGTTCGCATTCCGGATTACTGGAGACCGCCGACTTGCCGATATTGGCATTGATCTTCGTGCGCGCAGCCACGCCGATGCCGATCGGCTCCAGACCTTTTTCCAGATGGATTTTATTGGCCGGGATGACCATCCGTCCCCGGGCCACTTCCTGGCGAATCGACTCGGGATCAAGCCGTTCCGAGCGGGCCACCGTCTCCATCGCGGGCGTGACAGTGCCCGCCTTTGCCTGCTGAATCTGCGTCATCATGCATGATTTTCGCGAACAAGAAAAA
>JBEKZQ010000073.1:0-17054 GCA_049509675.1 Thermoguttaceae bacterium
CTCCTCCAATCGGAGTTCAAAACGCCGTTCCATCGGCTCCTCCTTTCCTTGAAACACATTTCACGGAAAGGCTTATTACCAAAATACTTGCAACTGCTCAAGGCCAAGATACAGTCAAAATATCAACAACGCATTGTTTGGCATGTTGCCAGGCCAAAGGGAGCAATTCGTGGCCGACCCGTCTGTGGCCCCGTTAATCCGGCTGGTATCGCTCTTTGTGCCGGGGTTGCCTGCCGTCGATGCAAATTCGCTAGTTGCGCAAGATAGTCTCAGTAAGATACTTATTGCTCGCCGTTCTGCCTTCATACCATTCCTTTCCATGTACGGACTTCATGCCGACGTCGCGTTTGCCGTCTCCGCGTCCCCGACGCACAACCGAGCGAGCGCCTGGTTCACTTCGGACGACGATTCTCGTGGTGGCGTGCCCTTCACCCTTGATGGCGTTTCGTTATCACATCGTTATTACTGCTTGATTCCCGGTACGGTGGCGCTCCCTGCGGATAGCAAATCGATTACTGCTCTGCATGAGTTCGGCCACGCACTGTCGAGCTATACCAACGGTGGGGTTACGGATCTGTACGTGAATAGCAATCCGGCTCTGAATGTCAAGCAGGGCAGGCCCATTCCGATCGTATTCGGCCAGTATAACGGGGCTAACTTCTTGAGCGATCAGACCCGGGACGGGCTTGGTTACCCACCGAGTTGGCAATCGTATCATTGTGAGTTGATTAATCCGGCGATTCCTGCCGTAATGGACGATTACTGGCTGGCGGCAACCGGAGTCCCGGAACAGTGTGAGCACGACAAGATCACGCGGCAGTTCCTCTTGGACCGTCTGCGTGCCAAGACGATGAGGTAATCTATGGAACCACTGAAGCCTAGTGTGAAGAAATCGATTTTAGCGAACAATCCCTTGGCGGCCCCTGGCGATATCGAAGAGTACGAGCGTTTGCTCTCTCAGCGATTCAACGCTGATCCGAACATTGCTACTCTGCCAGCCCGCTCGGCGCCGCAAGCGGCCGCTGGTATTCCAGCGGCCGCTCCTGCGTTGCCGGACGAAGTGGCTGCGCGAGAGGCTCGTCTGGCAGAGTTGAATCGCAAGCTGTTCCCGCCTGGCCAGACCAGCTAGTAATCGCAATCGATGGACTAATACGTCGGTCATAACGCTTGATTTGACACCACCCACGATAGCAGCGCGCGGGGCTGGTCTTCTAGCGTTTGGGCAAGAGATCGAACCCTGTCGAAACAGCCTATTGACGGACTTGCGGGAAAGCCTACAATTTTAGTGGAGGCTTTGGTTGGTCCTACGGGGTCGGTCATTGCCTTTATTTTTGCGCCTACCCGGCTTATTCCTCGTCCTCGTCCACGGCGTGGCTACGGTCGAATTGACCGCGCAGGTCTTCGATATGCCTTATGCCGAACAAGTGCCAAACGCCGTCTTCATCCTTCCTAGGCTTTTCGTCCACGAGCCGCATGTCGTGCAATTTGATGGCGTAAGGCAGTAGTTTCTTGCGGATTCGGCTACTCCCTGCTCCACGTTATCCACGATCCACGCTCCATTCAGTTATACTAACCAAATGAGCACCGACGCCACCGAAGCCCAGGACGACCCGCAGCGCCGCCGCGCCTTGGAGATGAGCCTGACGCGCGGACAACCGCCCACGCAAGTGCCCGGCTACGATCCCGAGCGGTTCCTGGGCGTCGGCGCCTACGGCGAAGTGTGGGTGGCGATCGAACGCAATACGGGCCGCCGCGTGGCCATCAAGTTTTACGCCCATCGCGGCGGCTTGGATTGGTCGTTCTTGAGCCGGGAGGTCGAGAAGCTGGCCTTTCTGTTCGCCGACCGTTATGTGGTGCAACTCCTGGCCGTGGGTTGGGATGCCGAGCCGCCCTACTACGTGATGGAATACTTGCCGCGGGGCTCGCTGGCCGATCGCTTGCGCCACGGCCCGCTGGGCGTCGACGAAGCCCTGGCCATCTTCCAGGACGTGGCCCGGGGCCTGGTCCACGCGCATGGCAAGGGCGTGCTGCACTGCGACCTGAAGCCGGCCAACATCCTGCTGGATGAGGACCAGAAGCCGCGGCTGGCCGATTTCGGTCAATCGCGGCTTTCCCACGAACAGCTTCCTGCCCTGGGCACGATGTTCTACATGGCCCCCGAGCAGGCCGACCTGGAGGCCATGCCCGACGTGCGTTGGGACGTGTATGCCCTGGGCGCCGTGCTGTACTGCATGTTGACCGGCCATCCGCCCCACGGCACGCTGCCTGAGGCGCCCCCGGCCGCCGACTTGGCCGCGCGATTGGCCGGGTATCGGCAAATGATCGAAGGCGGGCCGCCGCCCGCAGCCCATTGGCACGTGCCGGGCGTGGACCGCAGCCTGGCCGAATTGATCGACCGCTGCCTGGCCGCCAATCCCGAGCAGCGGTTCCCCAACGTGCAGGCGGTGCTGGCGGCCCTGGAACTGCGTGCCGTGCGCCGCTCCCGACGGCCGCTGATGGTCCTGGGAGCCGTCGGACCGCTGCTGCTGCTGGCCGTCGTCTCCTGGTTCGCCTGGCGGGGATTCGGTACGGCGGTCGGGGAAACCAACGAGGCCCTCATCGCCCGGGCACTGGACAGCAACCGTTTCGCCGCTCAGAACGTGGCCCGCACTGCGGCCACGGAAGTCGAACGCCGCTATCAGGCGGTCGAGCGCGTGGCCGCGTCGAGCCGGTTTCGGCAAACACTGGTCGAGACGCTTGCCAAGCCGCGCATGCGCGAGTTGCTCCAGCGATTGAGCGACCCGAACCTGGCCCCGGCCGAGCAGGACCGCCTGCGCGGCGAGTTCCTGGCCCTGCCGGAGCGCCGTGCCCTTCAGCAGGAGTTCGCGGCCGCCGTGGCCACGGTGAAGCGGTGGGACCGCTCCGGCCCCAGCAGTTGGTTCTTCTGCGATCCGCTGGGCGTGTCGACCGTTCGCGTGCCGGAGGGCCGCACGATCGGAAAAGATTTTGCCTGGCGGAGTTATTTCCACGGCAAGCCGCTGGACTATGCCGAATCGTGGCGGCCCAGGTCGGCCGGGGCAATGCACGTTGAGAAAACGCAGCTTTCGGCCGTGTTCCGCTCGCAGGCCACCACGCGCTGGACGGTCGCCGTGAGCACGCCGGTCTTTGAGGACGGGCCCGAAAAGCGTTTTCTGGGCGTGATCGCGCAGACGGCCGAGGTGGGCCGCTTCGTCGAGTTCTCCGGCGGCGACCATCAGTTCGCCGTGCTGGTCGACGACCGCGCAGGCCCCCACCAAGGGCTGATCGTCGAGCATCCCCTGTTCGATGCCCTGATGGCCCGGGAGGGCAAGCTGCCCGATCGCTTCACGTCCTGCCGCGTCAGCGACGATGATCTGCCCAACACGGCCCGGCGGCAGCGGCATTACCAGGATCCGCTGGCCGCCGACCCGGACGGCCGGGCCTACGATCGCCGCTGGCTGGCGTGGACCGAGCCGGTCCGTTTGCGCGGCGCCGACAGCGGTTGGCTGGTGATTGTGCAAGAGGCCTACGACGTGGCCATCGGCTCGACCCTCGATCGGCTCAAGAGCGACCTGGTCCGCTACGGCCTCTCCGCGCTGGCCATGATCGGCCTGGTGATGGCCGGGCTGTGGGTGTTCGTCGCACGCCTGACGTCACAACGGATGTCGCAGCGTGAGATATGAGCGATTCCGCGGGTCGCACCGCTGGGCGGAGGCTTGGTTTGCAGTTTCGGTGACCTCTCGATTTTAGCTGGTGTGTTGCTAGAATATAGTTTTCCACTCCGCCAGCCAGGGGTGCCAATGAAGGTTCGCGACGTCTTGACGATGCTGCAAGCGGACGGTTGGCGTTTGGTGGTAACGCGCGGAAGTCATCGCCAATTCAAACATCCGCAGAAGCTTGGGCGTGTCACCGTGGCCGGCAAGCCCAGTGACGATGTCCCGCCGGGCACGCTGGGTAGTATATTGAAACAATCAGGCCTCAAACGGTGAGGGAGCCATGAAGCGTTATGCGATTGTCATCGAGAAGGCGGCGACGAACTACGGTGCCTATGTCCCTGACTTGCCCGGTTGTGTCGCAACGGGCGCGACCGTTGAAGAGACAGAACAACTCCTGCGAGAAGCAATTGTCTTGCACATCGAGGGTTTACGAGAAGATGGACTTCCCATCCCGGAACCGTCGAGCGTAGTCGAGTACTTGGAGTTGCCGGTCGGCCGCTGACGTGCTCTTCGCGGCTGGCGGCTTCTCGCGATACAGTTTCCGGGAAGGGCAACGCCGGAAACGGTGGGTATCCTCGCTCCGGCCGTCATTGTCTTTTCTGCCACGCGGTCTATTTCCCCCCGCTTGCGGCGTGGAACGCGCCTGGCTATGCTGAAACAAGTGGAACGACGCCAGGGGCACGGTATGTCTCGCGCCGAGATGCGATTTGAACTTCAAACGCTAACCGACTATTCCGACGATGCAATCATCGCGGAGTTGCGACGTGTCGCTGCCGAGTTGGGCGGGCAACGACTAACCATCGAACGATTTGATTCGCGTGCCCGAGTACATTCGACCACAGTCCGACGCCGCTTCGGCTCGTGGTCGGTGGCGTTGGACCGCGCAGGCATCGACGAAAGTGTCGCACCGCGCCCCAAGAAACTGACCCGTGATGAAGTCCTTGGTGCAATCAAGCAGTTTGTGGTGGAGCACCCGAGTACCACGCCAACGCGCGACACCATCGCTGCAGAACTTGATGTGGACCATAATTCGATCACTCGCAGGCTCGGTCCATGGGAATCGCTGTCATCCGAGGCCGGGTTGAATCCCGTGCCCCGCGCCGTCGGCCGTCGCTACACAGACGAGGAGTGTTTCGAGAATATCCTTGGGCTTTGGACACATTACGGGCGGCAACCGCACTTTGCTGAACTCAATCGGCCGCCATCCACGGTCGGTTCCAAAGCGTATGTTCTACGATGGGGCGGATGGCGACGCGCACTTGCGGCGTTCATCGCCCGGGTGAACGAGCCCGCGGCCGAGCTTCCGCCGGAACAGCGCGAGCCAGTCACGAATTCGCAGGCCGATGCCCCGTGCCCGTCGGGTGCCCCAAGGTCGATCAGCCTCTCCCTCAGGTATAAAGTTCTGCTGCGCGATAAATTCCGCTGCGTGGCGTGTGGCCGATCGCCTGCGAAGGATGCCGATGTTGAATTGCACGTGGATCACATCATCCCGTGGTCACGCGGTGGTCAGAACACGGAGTCGAATCTACGGACGCTTTGCTTCGACTGCAATCTTGGAAAAGGTGCGCGTTCCGAGGAGTAGGCGAAGAACGAAAAATCGCTGATTGCTCCTCCCTGCTTGTCCCGTTTGTCGGTGTGGGAGACATGAGGAGCCAGCGATGGATTCGGTAAAGCGCAAGGCGTTGGAAGCGGCAGGCTGGAAGGTGGGCGATGCCGCCGACTTTCTGGAAATGAACGACGACGAACGACAGTTGCTCGATGCACGGGTTGAACTCGCCTTGGCAGTTCGACGCCAACGCCTGGCCTGCCGTCTGTCCCAGAAAGAACTCGGGCTTAAGCTCAAGACCAGCCAGCCGCGCATTGCCAAGATCGAACGTGCCGCCACCGACGTCTCGTTGGACCAACTCGTGCGGGCCTTTGCGGCGGCCGGGGGCCGGATCGTGGTGAAAGTCGCATCGGCGAAAGCGAAGAAAGGCAAGTCGCCCAAGAAACGCTCGCGAGGCACTTTGATCGTCGAGGCGTCCACGTCCAAGTAGGCTTGCGGGTCAACGATAAACCAGGAATGTTCGATATAATCTCGCATAAAGCCTGAAAACTGCTTCGCTTGGCCGTCCGAGCCCTTTACTTCCCCGACTTTCTCTCGGATAATTGACTTATCAGCCCAAGCGGTCTCTCGTGAATAGAGAGGGATAGGCCATGCTCGTTTCATTTTCCGTGTCGAACTTCCGCTCATTCGGCGAAGAGGAAACGCTGAACATGGTGGCAAGCAATAAACTCACCGACCACCCTGACCATCGCGTGCCTATCGGAACAACCGGCAAATACGTCCTGCGCAGCGCGGTGATCTACGGTGCCAATGCCGCCGGCAAGTCGAACCTTATTCGTGCCATGGGCGCCGCACAGCGATTCATTTTGGAAACAGGTGAGCGGTCCGTGGGCATCGAGCCCTTTCGATTCGATCGCGACAAGATCGGACAACCCAGTTCCTTCGAGTTCCGCTTTCTTCTTGGGCAGCGCGTCTTTGTCTACGGATTCGACGCGACGAACAAGAAGATATTTGGCGAATGGTTGGCCGTCCTGCGGGATGACGAAGAATTGACGATTTTCGAGCGCGATCAAGAAGGCGTCACGCGAACGGAAGACAAAACCAAACGGTTGTTTGCTGATGACGCAACGTTGTTCAGTACACTCGGATTGCTAACTCAATTGCCGAGCAAGGAGAACGAGCTTTTTCTCAACCGTATCCGCAGTTTGCCCGAAGCCTCGCAAGGCACGACCTTAAACGGCATCGTTCGCTGGCTCACAACGGATCTGGTGATTCTGGAGGCGCAACACCGAACCCGCGATATCCTAGAACGACTGTCCAGCGACCCGACATTTCGATCGTTTAGCTCTAGTTTTCTGCAAAGCGTCGGAACCGGAATTGGCGATTTGGGAGTGAATGAGATCACGCGAGAGTTGGGGGATTCCGAGCGGTATCTTCGCGAGTACTTGGTGAAACATGGCCAGGCAGTTGGACGCGGTTTCCCTGGATCGGGAGGTGACGCCGACGTCCAGTTTAGGGACGACGATCCTGATCATGTAATCGAGCGAAGACTGCTGGCGGAGCACGAGCTAAGAAGCGAACGCTTTCGACTTCCCTTTTCCGAAGAATCCGATGGAACGCAGCAGTTGTTGCACCTCATGCCCGTATTGTTTCCATCAGACCAGAACAAAGTTGTCGTTATCGACGAACTGGATCGAAGTCTGCACCCGCTGATTTGTTGGGAATTCATTCGCTTCTTCAGCGAAACACGTCCCGGCGATCGCAAGCAGTTGATCGTCACCACGCATGAAGCCCATCTGCTCAATCAGGAATTGCTGCGGCGCGATGAGTACTGGTTCGTGGAGAAAGATGCGTCGCAGCAAAGCCGGTTGGTTTCGCTGTCGGACTTCAACATTCGCAACGATTTGCAGGTGCAAAAGGGCTACCTGCAAGGTCGCTTTGGAGCGATCCCGGTCATTGGAGCGATGAGCGACCTGGAGCGGTTATTGGATCCCCGCAACTCGGAGTCGCCCCATGCCGCGCAAGAAACGCCCGCTTGACCGCGATGCCGGCGTACTGCGTGACGCCAGCCTGATCGTGGTTGCTTCCGAAGACACCTACGCGGTGAAAGACTATTTCTCGCGATTCAAGACGCGCCGAGTGCAGTTCATCGTCGTTCCGACAGAGGATGGTCGCTCCGCGCCGGCCGCTGTGATCGACCGATTGGACGAATTCAAAGATCGCGAGGCAACGGAAGAAGACGATCAATTCTGGCTGTGCATCGACAAGGACCATTGGGCCGACTCGGGGCATATTGCCAATCTTGCCCAGGTGTTGCAGCACTGCAAGCAGAAGGGATATCAGGTTGCGATCAGTTGCCCCTGTTTTGAGTTATGGCTGCTGCTGCATTTCGAGAACGTGGAACCAACCGCGCAATTGACGTGTCGGCAAATCGTCAAAAGGTTGTCGGAAGTTGCGGGAGGCTATGATAAGAAAGGTTGCGGCCGGCTGCCCTTGGCGAAAACAATGGTCCATAATGCTGTGGAGCGTGCGAAATCCCTCGATACCAGCGGATCGCTCATTCCGGAAACGCTGTCTACCCGCGTTTACAAGATCATCGCTGCCTTGCAGGCCAAGGACGCCATTGACCTCAGCTAATCCAAATCATGCCCGACCTGATCGCCCAAGGAGTCGAAGCCCAACAGCGCTGGCGGCGGAGCCTGCCGGAGACGCAGGCCGTCACGCTGGGCCGCACGGGCGGCATCTGGGCCGTGCCTTGGGATCATCAGGTTTCCCGGCAACACGTCCAACTCCGCTGGACCGATAAGGGCCTGGAGGTGACGCGGCTGCCCGAAGCCCGCAACCCCGTCTTCCATCGCGGGCAGGAAGTGCAGTGGTGCCTGCTCGCGCCCGGCGATCATTTTGTCATCGGCCAGACTACCTTTACGCTGGCCGACCAACGCGCGAACATCGCGGCCGACGTGCCGGAGCCGGTCCAGCAGCAATCCTTCAGCGCCCAGTATCTGCGGCAGGTGCCGTTCCGTCATCCGGACCATCGCATTGAAGTGCTCAGCCGCCTGCCGGACGTGATTTCCGGGGCGGCGGGCGATGCGGAGCTGTTCGTCCGCCTGGTGAGCATGTTGCTGGCCGGCGTGCCCCGGGCGGACGCAGCAGCCATAGTCGCCAGCGAAGCCCTCGCCAGCGAAGGCCCGGCTCCGAACGCCGTCCGCGTGCTCCACTGGGACCAGCGGCTGGCCATCAGCAACGATTTCCGGCCCAGCCAGGGCCTGATCCTGGAAGCCCTGCGGCAAGGCCAAAGCGTGCTGCACGTGTGGCGCGGGGCCGACTCGGCGCCGGCCGTGGCCTTCACCGAAAGCGAGACCTTCGATTGGGCCTTTTGCACGCCCGTGCTGGCCCGGGCCAGCCTCGCGCCGTCGAAGGGGACGGTCCCACTTTCGCTGATGCGAAAATCGGGACAGTCCCCCGGCTGGGGACTGTACGTCGCCGGCCGCTTTGACATCGAGCGGGCCGCCGTGAACCGTTCCTCCGATCCCGACGACCTGCGCGAGGACGTGAAGTTCACCGAGTTGGTGGCGGCCATGCTCAGCTCGCTGCGCGAGATGCGGCTGCTGGAGCGGCGGCACGCCACGCTCAGCCAATTCTTCTCGCCCGTGGTGCTGGAGACGCTTGCCGTGGAAGACCCGGACCTGGTGCTGGCCCCGCGCGAGACCAGCGTTTCCGTGATGTTCTGCGATCTGCGCGGTTTTTCTCGCGAGACGGAACGCTATGCCGGCTATCTGCTGGGCTTGCTCCAACGCGTGAGCAAGGCGTTGGGGGTCATGACGCACCACATCCGTCAGCAGGGCGGCGTGGTGGGCGATTTTCAAGGCGACGCCGCCATGGGTTTTTGGGGTTGGCCGCTGCCCCAGCCCGACGCCGTGTTGCGGACCAGCCGGGCGGCCCTGGCCATCCGCGCGGAATTCGAGGCCACGGCCGGCTTCCACGCCGGCATCGGAGTGGCCACCGGTCGCGCCGTGGCCGGCAAGATCGGCACCGTCGACCAGGTCAAGGTCACCGTCTTCGGACCGGTGGCCAACCTGGCCTCGCGGCTGGAGGGAATGACCAAGCTGCTGGGCGCGCCGATCCTGCTGGACCAGGCGATGGCGAGGGCGATTCGGGCCGAGGTGCCGCGCGACGTGGCCCGCGTGCGCCGCCTGGCCGTGGTCCGGCCGTACGGACTGGAGATGCCGCTGGAGGTGAGCGAGTTGCTGCCGCCGGAGTCGCAATATCCGCAACTCAGCGACGAGCATCTGCGGCATTACGAGGCGGCGCTGGACGCCTTCCTGGCCGGTCGCTGGCAGGAGGCGTTCCAGTTTTTGCACCGCATTCCCAGCGAGGACCGCGGCAAGGATTTCCTGACCGTCTACATCGCGCAGCACGGCCGCACGCCGCCGCCCGATTGGGACGGCGTGATCCGGGTGGGCAGCAAGTCGTAGGGCGGTAGGGCCAGTTGGCCAAAGCGGGCACTGCTGGACGAGCCAGCAGTGGCACCCGACCCCGGGCTTCGCTACGCTACGGATGAGCATGGCACCCTATCGCCGCGGCGGCGCGTCCACGCGGCCGGCCATTTGAGTCGCTTCGTCCGGGCGTTGCGCCAATAGCGACGCCCAGCGGTCGGCCACCACGGAGACGACCTCGCCGAACTGCTCGCGCGTCTCCGGGGCAACGTGCGACAATCGTCCGGCCAGCCGCAACATGCCGCGCGTGTTGACCTCGGCCGTACGCGAAAGACTGCCCGCGAAGGCCAACGTCTGAATGAAATTCGCGTCGGCGTTCTTGATCACCAGCGGGTGCAAGGTCTTGGTCAACAGTTCCGCCCCGCCGGGCTCCACGCTCAAGAATGCGTCCAGCCGGCTGCTGACGTAGGACCGTCCGTCCGCTTCGCGCACGAAGCCGCTCTTGAGCATCGCCAGGCAGCGGCCGCGGATCGGCTTGGGCAACAACGTGCCGCTGTAGCTCCACTGTCCGTACACAAGGTGCGTGTCCTCGGCGCGATAAAGAATCTCCATGCTGGCGGAGGTCCCCTCGCCCTCGACAATGCGGTAGTTGTCGGGTCCGATCTGGCGGATCTGAATCTGGCTGATCCCCAGCACTTCCCAGATGTTAATCAGCACGTCGGGATGACGTACAAGGAACAGGTACAGATCGGGATCGCATCCGATCATGCGGATCGGCAGGCGGCGAAAGACGGTAACATTGCTCAACACGGCGCTCACCTTCGCCCGGGCCGCCTGGTTTAACTTCTCCATGGGCAACGATTGGATGGCGTTTTGCCGGGCCGCGGGACTGGCCGTTGCTTGCAGTGCTTCAGCGGCGGCGGCAACTGCCAGCGACGGCCCGGCCGCCAGAGCCGGCAATAGGAACGCGGCCAACAGCACCGCCTGCACTGGCAGAGCCAGTGGCACCCGGCGACCGGCCTGCACTGGCAGAGCCAGTGGCACCCGGCGACCGGCCTGCACTGGCAGAGCCAGTGGCACCCGGCGACCGGCTTGCACTGGCAGAGCCAGTGGCACCCGGGCGCAGTGAAGGAGCCTGAGGTAAGTCATCGAAGTTGTAATCCCCCCCAATAAAACCAATGCGCCCACGGCCGCGCCGGCCTTGTGGGCACCGAATGATTATTCGGCTCCCGCAAGGCGAAACGGTCAGTGAAATTCTGCCGGGTAAACGCAACGTCGGGATTAGGATGGATGGGAAGTTCAGGAAGCTTTTCAAGCGGGACAGGGGAAGGGGTTGAGGGGCGAGCGCGAGAGACAGTGATACAGGAAGCCACGCTATATCTCAGTCCCCCTCACCCGGATTATTCATGTAGGGTGGGTCAAGGTCGCGCAGACTTATGGTGGGGCTCGCAAACCGATGAAACGCTGCTCCACGCCCGGTGAAGGAATCAGACCGGCGGTAAGCGACCGAAGCCCCACCAGAACCACGGTTTGCTTGACCCACCCTACACATTGGTGAGTAATCCCCCCTCACCCCGGCCCTCTCCCGGAGGGAGAGGGGGACCTGAGCCCAATTGCTCTTGTGAACGCGGCCCTGTTTGCCGACAATGCCGCGCCAACCCGGGAAGGCAAATTGCCATGAACGCAGTTCGACACATAAGTATCGTCTTGGCCCTCGCGGCCGGCATGGTCGCGCTGGCGATCGGTCTGCAAAGGCGGTTCGAGCCGCAGTCGGCGGAACAATGGCGGCAATGGCTGATGTCGGATCAGCCCGCCGGCCAAGACCGCTCGAAGTGGCTGGAAGACATTACTGCGGACGCCGCAACCCCCGGGACGAACCAGCAGGCAACGGTTGCGGAGTCCGGCACGTCGCCGAATGCCTCGGCGCCGGGGCTGCTCAATCCGATCGGGCAAGGGGCGAGCACAAGGGTGCCCTTTTCCCACTCGTTGAGCGACGATAACCGCCCGCTTCACCCGCTTCGCCCAGGGGGGGACGAGAGCTATCCAGCAGGCGTCTCCCCCTTGCGGCCGGACGACTCCGCGCATGGCGAGGAGGGTTCGGCGCGAACTTCCCCCGTCCTGGCGGCTGCCGGGGTCCAGGCGCAGTCCAACGAGCCCCACGCAGTTCGCCCGGCGTCGGCCACGTTGCCCGAGGTCGTGCCGGCAAACTCATCGGCCGAGAGCAAAATGGAGACGATCGACTTGATGCGTCAATCCTGCTCGACGGACCCGCCGGCGGCAGCCCGCGCCCGAGCCGAACTGGAACATCGCAACTTCACGGAGGTACATCTGGAGTTGGCGCGGCGGCTCTTTGCCCCCGACGCGGAGGTCCGCAAGGAGCTGGCCCGGGCGCTGCCCGGGCTGCAAAGCGTGGACGCGGCCCCCTGGTTGTTGCAGCTCAGCCGCGACACGGACGCGGAAGTGCGGTTGGTGGCCGTTTCGCTGCTGGCCACCACGAGCGACGTGTCGTTGTTGGCCGAGGTGGAGGGCATCGCCCGGCAAGACGTCGATCCCCGCATTCAGGCCGTCGCCGATCGCATTGTTCAGCAGCGCGACGCCATTGTGCGACGTGTCGAGGGTTCGGCGAGGTAGGGGGGAGGAAGTTTTCAGTTTTCAGTTTTCAGTGTTCAGTGGCGGTCGCTCATACTGAACACTGAAAACTGAAAACTTCACACTCTTTCCGCATTTAGGGTAAAATGGATGGCTCCCCCACAGCGCGAGAACCAACAATGTTTCAAGTGATCCTTAGCGCCATCTTGCTGTTCCTGCCGCGGCTGGCGATTGCGGCGGTCGTGTTCGTGGCCTTCTGGCTGGCCGGCGACGCCGCCAGAGGGATCGTGCAGCGCGTAATGGTGCGGCGCAAAGTGGACGGCAGCCTGATCAATCTGCTGGCCGGCACGGCCCGAGGCAGCCTGGTCTTGTTGGGTGGCATCTCGGCGATGGGCACGTTGGGGATCGACGTGACGGCCATGGTGGCCGGCCTGGGCCTGACCGGCTTCGCCTTGGGCTTCGCCTTGAAGGACATCATCGCCAACGCCCTGTCGGGCATTCTGCTCATCATTTACAAGCCGTTCAAGGAGAACGACGTAATTGCCGTGACCACCTTCGAGGGCCGGGTCCGCGAGATCAACCTCCGCTTCACCACGCTGGCATCGGCAGAGCGGATGATCTATATCCCCAACGCCATGGTGATCAACAACGCGGTCGTGGTGGCCAATGGCCCGGCGAGTGGTTCGGGCACTATTCTGCGGCCCGGCGAGATCCCGTCCGCCCCGCCGCCGCCGCCGAGCGGCACCATTCCGCTGGAAGGTTAGCTGCTTTTCCCAAACGGTTTCCGCCGTGTCGGGTGCCACTGGCTCTGCCAGTGCTTATTGTAGTTCAGTCTGTAGTGTAATAGAAGGCCACGGTCATCGCGGACTGCTCGCTCTTGCCGGCATAGAGCGAGACATAATTCATGGCATTGTTGGTATTGAGCATCCAGGTGCGGGAGCCGCCCGTACCGCTCTATGTCACCCCGCCCACGGTCACGGGTCCGGGCGCGCTGCTGGCGTGCCGGGTGGAAACGAACCACGGGCCCCCGTTGAGCGCCCATCCCGCTGCGCCGGGAGGGCTGGAAGCGTTCATGCCGGCTGGCGTGAGCAAGTCGCCGTCCTTGCCGTTGGCCATGTCCTGGTAGATATCAACCGCCGTGGCTGCACGAACGTCCGCACCGGCCGCCAGCAAGGCCGCGCAAACGGTCCCGAAACCGATGAACGACCTTTTCGCAACCGATAACAGACTGCGTAACGCTTCTGCCATGGTCCTTCGCTCCAGAACAGTTGAATGAGTTGTCTTTCACCGCGATCGCTTGCGACGACACTCTTCCTCCCCATTCCTTGCTGTTTTGCCCGACGAGGGGGAAATTGCAAGGTGGGGATTCAACGACATGGGGATTCAACGTCTGCGCCACCATACCCCACGAAGGGGTGGTATCAATCCGAAAAAAAACCGTTTAGAACCGCCGCGTATTTTTCCAGCGCATGACGATGATCGGTTCATCCCCCGGAGGATGCCATCAGCTTCGCGGTGAAGCCCAGAAGACTGAGCAAATCGGCCACCGCTCGCTGGCTCTCCTCCCGGGGAGAATGTTGGGCATAGCGGGCAGCGAAGCGGCGGGCGGCCTCGGTGTACGCATCGGATTGCAACAAGCCCGACAAGGCCACGGCCAGCCCTTGTCCCTGCCAGGGAGAAACTCTCGCGCCGGCTCCCAAGCGAACGGTGGCCCGCGCATTGAGATCCTGCTCCAGCACGAGCGGGAGTTGCAGGGCAGGCTTGCCGGCCAAGAGCGTCAAGACGGTGCTGCCGTGCGTGCCGTTGAGGATCGCCAGATCGCACTCCGCGGCCGCGCGATGCAGGTCCAGCCGATTCGTCTGAAAGCAGAGAGTGGGCGACGCATGCTGCCGCTGCAACTCGGCAGTGATCCCGTCGATGTGGACGATCGTCGGACAAGCCATCTGGCGCAAGAGGGTGAGCAATTGCGGTAGCGCGGGAAAGGTCTTCAGGTACGCAAACACCTTCTTGCCGCTGGCGCTGGGCCACGCGGGCACTTCTCCGCCCTCCGGCATCCAGGGACCGCGATAGCGGGCAGGGGCGCGGTTAGGGTAATGATCGAATTCCGCCAGCGTGGTCAAAATTACCTCGTCCACCTCCCCGTAAAGCCGCCCCAACCTCTCCAGCGTCGGCTGCCCGCGACCACACAAGACGCGATTGGCGTTTTCGAGCACCGTGTTCTCCGTTTGAAACACGTTTGGATCGGCCGGGAGCCAGGGTCGGAGGTCGGGAAAAGGAGAGCAGTCCGGCGGGGAGGAAAAACTGTTGCCCAACACCACGCGACGGGCCTTGCTGCCTCGCCCGGCAAGCAGGGCGGTGGGGCTGTGGTCGAAGACAATCAGGTCCGGGTCAACCAAGTCGATCAGGTTCCGCCAGGCATCGACCAGGGCTGCAAGTTCCGCGGGATCGCCGAAACCGATGTTGTGCAGAATATGCGCGAACGTCCTGGCCGGTTCAATCACGTTCCGCGGCCGGTCCGACTTGTAGGGCGATTGCAGATAAGAGACCGCAGCGCCTTCGAGCAACGCGGGGCCCTTGCAGAGATCGCGCAGGGCCACGAACACCTTGTGCCCCTCCGCCGCCAATCCACGGACAAGCGGGCGGAGATTCACAAAATGCCCGCTGCCCCCGCCCAGTTCCCAAGCACACAGGACCTTCGCCACGCTGAAAACCCCCGCCACTGAGTGGTATTCGCTTCAATCGATCACTTTTGGCGTCGAGAATTCACTATCTTGCAAGAAGTAGAATGTCCCCGCTTGCCCCCCGGCCAGGCGTGGCCACTCTTCCCTGCCCAAAGTAGGTTATCTTGGATCACCAAGTTCGCTCTCATCATCGTGGAGGTTAACTATCCTCCCATCGGCGCGGACGCCCCACCGGTGCGTCGTGATGAATGGCCATAAACCAGCCTTTAACGGCTCGGGCTGAGCAAGGATTATCGCGCTCGTCCCGGCCTCAGCGTTCGGGTAATAAAGAACCGGCCCATGCGAAATCGGGTCAAAGATACACGATTGATAGTCAAGTGCATAAGGCTGCTTGACCATCACTTTAAGGCTTGGTGGCCACCGCCCATTCCTCTCGCGATAAGTGCATAGGAAGTGGTAGGCGCGCATCAAATACATGCCCCGAGTGCCTTGTTTATGGTCGAGGTTGCCAACGTCACAAATCCAGTACAGGGCGTAAACGCCCGAGTAGATCAGGACAATGCCTATGAGCCAGCGCGCAACGACGCGTGCCGGTGCTCTCTTACCCATCATCGCCGTGGCTCCGCGGAACACCACCACGTGCCTTTCTTCCATAAATTCAGACTCGCGCCCGACTGCAAGAAATCAACAATCGGGCAATGAGAGCGGAAAAGGGGACATCACTGATTTCCCTCTCCTCTTCGTTGATGACGTTCATCAATCCTCCCCATTTTGCCAATATCAGTGATGTCCCCTTTTCCGCTCCCATTCTACATTGCGCGACTAATCGAAGCGGTTCATCCCCGCGCGTGCGGGGAACACAACGTGTACCCATCCTCTCCCGCCACGATGATCGGTTCATCCCCGCGCGTGCGGGGAACACTGCCGTACAGGCCTTCTTCCTGGATCGCGAGCTGGTTCATCCCCGCGCGTGCGGGGAACACTCCCAGCGGCGTGGAGGCGTAGAAGGCCCAGCTGGTTCATCCCCGCGCGTGCGGGGAACACGCTTTCCACGCATCCACCGCCGCCGTGCCGCCCTGGTTCATCCCCGCGCGTGCGGGGAACACTGCGGGTAGCTCGGGTATCGTTCAGGAAAGGGCGGTTCATCCCCGCGCGTGCGGGGAACACGCGTCAACGGTAAAGATGGTGCTCCAGGGACTCGGTTCATCCCCGCGCGTGCGGGGAACACCGGAGCCAGGCGGCGAAGCGGCTGGGCAGGTCCGGTTCATCCCCGCGCGTGCGGGGAACACATCCTCCCATGCCCGCCGGAACAACCGTTATCCGGTTCATCCCCGCGCGTGCGGGGAACACATTACCCTAACGCCGACTGCGGCCGTCGACAACGGTTCATCCCCGCGCGTGCGGGGAACACGGTAAGTCAGGCCGCTGGCGAAATTCAAAATGATCGGTTCATCCCCGCGCGTGCGGGGAACACCGGCCGCAGCCGCATACGCAGTCCTGTGACTCCGGTTCATCCCCGCGCGTGCGGGGAACACGGGAATGCTTTTCATGTGTGTTTCTCCACGCTCGGTTCATCCCCGCGCGTGCGGGGAACACGCCCGTAAATCGGATCATGGCGTGGAGACGATCGGTTCATCCCCGCGCGTGCGGGGAACACCGGGGAGAACATACCAAAGCGCGCGACGAGCGAGGTTCATCCCCGCGCGTGCGGGGAACACCTATATGGGAGCAGGCGATGAATCTAGTCCTACGGTTCATCCCCGCGCGTGCGGGGAACACGACGCGGAGCATGTGAAATGTGCCGTGCAGGTCGGTTCATCCCCGCGCGTGCGGGGAACACACATATCGGCTATGTGTCCTCATGAGTACAATCGGTTCATCCCCGCGCGTGCGGGGAACACATTCTCAGAAGATCTAGTAGCCATCTGAGAACCCGGTTCATCCCCGCGCGTGCGGGGAACACAGGGAGCCGGACTTTTGCGAGTAGTATGTCGTCGGTTCATCCCCGCGCGTGCGGGGAACACTTCCAGACAGTCGTATCTGTCAGGGAGCCGGACGGTTCATCCCCGCGCGTGCGGGGAACACTGCT
>JBEKZQ010000074.1:0-24368 GCA_049509675.1 Thermoguttaceae bacterium
TGGCGGCGTTGTTTCGCGACGAGAAGGGGCCGCGGCCCAAGGATCGCCCGCAACCGCAATTCAAACATGTCACCGCACGTTTTACCAGTATGCGTGAGGATCCGGATGGTGAACTGTGGGAACCCTGTATAGCCGCCGTCGCCGGCTCCCTGAAATCCAGTCTGCCTTACCCGCTGATGTCGCCAAGGCGCTTCGGCGTGCCGTCAACACGATTATCCAGGGCACTGCCGCCGACCTGCTGAAACTGGCCCTCATCCGGCTGAACGACACCTTGCCGCCAGCCGTCCGCATGCTCTTGCCCGTTCACGACAGCGTGCTGTTGGAAGTGCCCGTGGAGTCGGTCGAAGAGACCAGACGGATTGTAAGAGAAGCCATGGAGGCCGTGCCTGAAGGCTTTGCAATGCCGCTGAAGGTTGACATCAAGACTGGCAGGACGTGGGCCGATTGCAAAGAAACCGTCTGATCGCAGGCCCCGCATGGCGGCAACTATCCAATTTGGATAGTCGACCAATGACCTTGATGCGTCGCCGATCCTGAACAAAATGTCCCTGACCAGCCTTTCCACCCCTCTGACGGCCGGCGCCCTCCCAGATCGCGTAGGATGCGCGCTAGCGCGTTCCGCGGCCAGGCGGCTCCTTTTTGGTCTGCCCGCCGGCTGGATGCCTCCAGCGCGCGCGCAAGAAGCCCAGGAAGGGCGCGCCTGCCCGTAACAAGAATCTTTACGCCGCTGCCTTGGCTTAACCCGTTTGGGCCAGAAGTTCGCTACCCATCCCCACCAGCAGACGTATCTGTTGCTGAGATTACCACAATGGTGCTTGCATTATCGGTCAACAGTGGTACAATCTGGGCATGTGTTCGCCAGATCGGATCGCACAGGTGAGTGGCAATATGGACCACATCGAAAGAGCTGAACAAGCCGAGTGCGAGTCAGACCATAAAACGCGAGATACGCTCATTGAAGCGGGATACTCGCTGCTTGAGGCGTTATTTGATCCCGAGGAATGGCCTACAGACTTGCAGGATCGCGCCCATTGGATGATGGGCAGGCTTCTAACAGAAGGCTCGATCCTGAACACGGTCGAGAAAATGGATTCACGCACCGTAATCCAACTGGTTGTGGACATCAAACTTATTGCCGCCGATATCGAACTTGCCAGAGTCAAGGGACTAGTGCGGTCAATCTCGAAGGCCGCCTTATCATCAGGTCATGGTCGTTGGTAGAGGCGATCCCCACCGACCCAACTGGGCCTCCTCGACTTGACCAACGACACCAGAGAGCAGATCGGGCGGGTTCGGCAATGCGGCGGTCGCGGCGTTTGAGCGAGGCCAACCAGTCGCTGAAGTCAACCCTGACGCGGGCAATCTCGGCGGGGCCAGCATTCTTGTCCTCCACGACGGCCTCCAGCCAGGCGTCTTCCTCTTCGTTGAAGCGATCCAGTCGTTCAACGTTGAAGCCCTTGTGCTTCTGAGCGTAGCGCGAAAGCACTTCACGCACGTTGAGGTGATTGCCGACGCGGCGACCGTCCCTGATCTGGGCCACGGCGTATTTCGCCAGCACGGTCGGGTAGGCAAGGCTCACCTTGCCGCGGCGGAAAAGTGCTACGAACGCAACAAGAGCATTCGCAACCGTCTCTTGAATCGCGTCCTGGCGGGCCTCGGGCTTCAGGCCGCCGAAGGCGATCTTTGCGTGCGTGATGATGGCCGGCAGCATGGCCAGAAAGGCTTCGTGCCAACGCTGGCTGGGACAAGCAGCAGCACAACGAACCATAGGGCGACCTCCAGAGATGCAGGCCACCCGGCCGGGTGGCCTTGGGTGAAAGAGGTGAGCGTCGCAGACGTTTGCGAGGCCCAAAAGGGGCTGGAGCTGCAGATTTGGCCTCAGAAAGAGGGCTTCTGAGAGCTAAACGGCTCCGACAGGTTAGAATGCCGGAAAAACGGCCTGAATTGATGGCTGTGGCCGCTTGAGCCTTGCGTTGGCAGAACTGCAAGCGGCTGGCGATCCGAGTACGACGCTAGGAATCAGGCGTTGATCTGCGTGTTACGAACAGCCTTCAAGGAAAAGCCCATGGCAAGACGCATCGTCTGCCTGTTAATCTTGATCCTCTCCTCGCAGGCCCAGGCCAAACGACAATCATTGGCCCAGCACGTTGCGGAGGTCACAGGACGGCAACCTTCAGCCCCTCGGTGTCGATGGCAAAATCGAAGAAGCGGGCTTGCCCATTGGGCGGCGACTTGGACAGAATGTCGCGGACCCTTCCAGCGGCCTCTTTGTCGCGGGCGATCATGAAGACAAAGCCGCCGCCGCCGGCGCCAGGCAGGACTTTGCCGAGCAAATACTTGTCAACCGCCGCGATCAGTCGCTCGATCGGCACATTCGTGTAGCCCGCGTCGATCTCTCTCTTGAGCGAGAAGTAGCGCTCGATGCCGCCGGCGAATGCGTTGACATCGTTGCGATCAAGATCGTGCTTCATCTCCTCCGCAGCAGCTTTTAACTCGCCAACGATGCGCAGCGTTTGCGGATCGCGCGCAAGGTATCGACCGACCACGTTCTGCAAAATGTTCTTGGCCATGCGCTTGATGCCGGTGAAGTAGAGCAGGACGCGGTCGTGCAGGGGACCCTGCGGCGACATGTCCAGCCGGGTCCAATACACGCTCGGCACCTGGCTGGGCCCCGGCGCGGTACGTACAATCTTGACGCCCGGTGTTATCCCGCCAATCTGATCTTGCCAGCCTCCGCCCGTCGTCAGCATTTGCTCCAGGAGGGACGTTCGCTGGATCAGCATCTGATTGTCGGCCGGCTCGCCCACGATGCGTGCCAGGCACGCCAGGATCGCCGCGCCAAGGATCGAACTGGCGCCGAGTCCGGAGCCTTTCGGCAGCGCGCTGAAAAGCGTGAGATCGATTCCGCCGCCCAGGCGGTCCAGCCGATCGCAGAGTTTCTCGCCAGGGTCATGCGGACAAAGTCCGCTGAGGACCAGGGCGGCCTTGGCCAGCGACGACCATTGCGACGGATCGGTGTACTGCAAGACCGCGGCCGTATCGCACAGTTCGACGTTCTCGCCCAAGTCGATGCTGCGCAGCGCGATACTGGGCCGATCGGTCAACTTGGCAATCGCTTGGATCGGGTACTGACCGTTGAGCGTAATGGCTGCGTTAACGACCGTCCCTCCCAACTCCGTACAGATCGGTGGGGTGTCGGACCATCCGCCGGCAAGGTCGATTCGTCCGGGGGCCGTGACCCAGCAGACCTGATCGTGCAAGATCGCCGCATGGCGGAGTTCCTGCGGCATCTCAATCTGCCGCTGGACGGCCCGAGCCACGGACGCAAACGCAGCCTTTTCGGCGCTGCCCCCAGCCAAGGATGTCAACATGCTGGTCGCGGCGGGGTAACGCTCGCCGATCAACTGGGCCATTTTGTAGAGCCGGGCGGAGACGAGCGGATCGCCGTTGCCGCGAAGCAGCCGGTCGATCTGCTCCATAACGAGCCGCGCTTCTTCATCCGAGCCGATCTGCTGCAGTATGTGCAAGGCCGACAGATTCGGCTGGTTCGTCAACCACTCTTCGAGCCGCTGCAATTGTGCCAGCCGTTGAATGTTCTCGCGATGTGCGATCAGCCGGTCGTGAGCGACCAATTCCAGGAGTTCGGCCATGCTCAGACGCTTGCGACGCTCCCAAGACGCCGGCCGATCCGTCCGGCTCGGGTCACACATCCACAGCGTTTGCTCAAGAACCTCGTCGATGGGCCCTTCCAGCCACATCTTGGCATCCCAAAGAGTGTTCCCTTTGTCAGGCGCGGACCAGAGTTTGTCGGCGGCCAGATGATGGCGCACAAGGAAATCTTCGAGTCGGTGATTCCCAAACGATCCGCCGTCCTGCCAACTCGTCTTGAAATCATCGGCAATTCCAAACAGCACCGCAGACCAATCCTTCTTGCCCACGGGCAGGCACACGAGTCCCCAACCTTGCGGCAGTCGCAAGGGCGTTTTGGCTTCCGCCGGCCATCCCACCAGGACATTCTGCCCGCATAGCTCGACCGGCACGTCGCGAACGTGGCAAGCCTCGACAAGCACGCCCTTGGCAGCGCGAATCTGGTCGGTCTGAAGAATACTGTTGTAGACGAACGCTCCTTCTGCCGACACATGAGGCGAAATGACCGAACGATCGAAGTTCCTGAAGCCAAACTGGTGCGTCGTGCGGTTCAGTCCGCTGATGTTCGAGAACAGCTCCCGGGTCGTGCCGATGTGAAAAAAGTCGCAGAACGGCAGGATATTCACGAAAAACGGCTTGCCGTGCAACGCCCGATGGATTTGCGCAAGCAGCCGGCGATGCGTCGCCGTTCGGGCACGCGAACCGCTCGCAGCGCTCATCTGTTGCACGTAGGCGTCCAGGTCCAGCTTGGGTGGAATGGCCATCAACAACTGTTCGTAGAGGTCGATCCTTCCGCTATCGCCCTCGACCACCGCCTGGAGCAATCCGCGCCGCAACTCGATGCGACCGGCGCGGAGTCTGGAGCCGGCCATCGCCAGCCAGTCTTGAACGCACTCCGGATCGAGGCTCAAAACGCCCGTGTCGATCAACACGCATCCCACCGTGTCGACCGCATGGCGCGATTGCGCAGTGGTCGCGTCCGGTTTCTGCAGGAAATCGACAACCTCTCCTTGAGGGTTCGCCACGTAAACGCCGTGCTGCGATCCGCGTGCGATCGGGCCGGGATAAGCGACGCCGACGATGCCCGGCTTCTGGAAGACGACCTGCTCGGGCTGGAAAGTCAGAAGCACGTCGCCACTGGCAATCAGCACCTGGCCACATGAGGGCGTCGGCAAGTTCGCCAGGCTGTCAACGATCAGGTCAAAGAGCGTGGCGGCTTGCGCGCTCTTCCCGGGTATGTTGCAGGGCAAGGGAATGAATGCCTTCCCTTGCGCCGCATAGGCACAGAGCCGGCGACTATCCCCCCCGGAATGAACCACCACGATCCGCCGGCCACGGAAAAGCTCGGCAATCGTTTTCGCCTTGGGCGACTCGCGTAGCAACAGCGAGGCGAGTTGATGCAGGACCCACAGGGTCGATCCGCCCGATCCGACACGCCGGCCGCCGGGATCGGCAATGACTTCCCAGTGCTCGATTGGCCCCAGGCAGCCATGCGCGCTACGGTTCTCCAACTGCCTTTGGTAACCGCGGGCCTGGGTGGCATTTGCCGCCGTCAGCACGAACCAGTCAATCGTGCGTGGCACGGTGTCACCCATAAGAAGGTCCCGGATCGGCCGACAATCGTACTCATCTCGCTCCGCGAGATGGAATTCATCACGCGGAGCGTGATGACTGCTTTCGAGAACAGGACAGTTATTGTTTCGCCAATCCTACGGCCTGCCGCTGCCACCACTCGATTGTCCGGCTCAGCCCTTCGTCGAAATGCATCGTGGCCTCGAAACCGAAGGCCCGCGCCCGGCTCGTGTCCAGGCAGCGGCGGGGTTGGCCGTCGGGCTTGCTTTGGTCCCACACGATCCGCCCCTCGAACCCGACCAGGCGCCGGATCTTCTCCACCAACTCGCGGATCGTGATCTCGAAGCCCGCACCGATATTCACCGGTGCGGGGTCATCGTAGCGCTCGGTGGCCAGGACCAGGCCCCGAGCCGCATCAGCCACATAGAGAAACTCCCGGCTCGCCTGCCCGCTTCCCCAGACCGTTACCGTATCTTCACGGCCTTCGACCGCCTCGCTGAACTTGCGGATCAAGGCCGGAATGACGTGCGAACTCCGCGGGTCGAAGTTGTCGCCGGGACCATACAGATTCACCGGCAGCAGGTAGATCCCCTCAAGCCCGTATTCCTGGCGGTAAGCCTGGAGCATCACCAGGAGCGACTTCTTGGCAATTCCGTAAGGCGCATTGGTCTCTTCAGGGTACCCGTTCCACAGGTTCTCCTCGCGGAAAGGAATCGGCGTGAACTTGGGGTAGGCGCAGATCGTGCCCACCTGGACGAACTTCTTCAGTCCGGCGTGCCGTGCGTGCTCGATCAGGTGCAGGCCCATCGCCAGGTTGGCGTAGAAGAAAGACCCCGGATGCTCGCGATTCGCGCCGATTCCGCCGACCATCGCCGCCAGGTGAATCACCACGTCGGGCCGCATCTCGCGGTACATGCGCACGACATCCGCTTCGCGGGTCAAGTCGAACTCCTCTACGTGTGGCACGAGGAGGTTTCCAGGCGGCACGCCCCGTTCCTCGAGCGCCGCAAGCAGGTGCCGCCCCAGAAAGCCGCTCCCGCCAGTCACCACAATTCGCTGCCGACTCAGCTCGAGCATGCGCGGTTCTCCTTCCGGCTCTCCTTTACTTCCGCCTGCAGATAAGGATTGGCGAATAAGTAACTGTCGCGACAATCGTACTCATCTCGCTCCGCGAGATGCAATTCAATCGTAGTCATCTCGCTCCGCGAGATGGAATTCATCACGCGGAGCGTGATGACTACTTTCGAGAACAGGACAGTTATTGCTTCGCTGATCCTAAGCGGTGGTTGGCCAGCACGCGCTCTTCCCGGGCGAGCTCCCAGTCTTGCTCGACCATCATATTCACCAGTTGTTCGAAACTCACCTTCGGCTTCCAGCCCAGCTTCTGCCGCGCCTTGCTGGAATCGCCCAGAAGCAGATCGACTTCACTGGGGCGGAAGTAGCGCGGGTCGATCTCGACGTACTTCCGCCAATCCAGGTCTACCAGCGAGAACACGGCCTCGACAAACTCCCGCACCGAGCGGGTCTCGCCGGTCGCGATCACGAAATCGTCCGGCTGGTCCTGCTGGAGGATCAGCCAAATCGCCTCCACAAAATCCCCCGCAAACCCCCAGTCCCGCCGGGCTTCCAGATTGCCCAGGTAGAGCCGTTCCTGGAGCCCCTCCTTGATCCGGGTGGCGGCCCGGGTGATCTTGCGGGTCACGAAGGTCTCGCCCCGCCGCGGCGATTCGTGGTTGAAGAGGATTCCGTTGCAGGCAAACAGGTTGTAGGCCTCGCGGTAGTTGATCGTCTGCCAATAGCTATAGACCTTGGCGCAGGCGTAGGGGCTGCGGGGGTGGAAGGGGGTGCGTTCCGTCTGCGGCGTCTCCACCACCTTGCCGAACATCTCGCTGCTCGACGCCTGGTAGAAGCGGATCCCGTTGCCCATGGCGCGGACCGCCTCAAGCAGGTGCAAGGTCCCCAGGGCGTCGGCCTGGACGGTGTAGATCGGCAGATCGAAGCTCACCCGCACGTGCGACTGGGCGGCCAGGTGGTAGACCTCCTGCGGGCGAATTGTCTGCAAGAGGTGCGTCAAGGCGGTGCCGTCGGTCAGGTCGCCGTAGTGCAGCAGCAGGCGGCTGCTGTGCGTGTGCGGGTCGGTGTACAGGTGGTCGATCCGACCGGTGTTGAAGCTGCTGGAGCGGCGGAGCAATCCATGCACCTCGTAGCCCTTCTCCAAGAGCAGTTCGGCCATATAACTGCCGTCCTGGCCGGTGATGCCCGTAATCAACGCGCGCTTTGCCATGCTTGGGTTCCTTGAGGCCCTAGTGGTCTGTCCAACCTGAGTTTACGGGTGCCACGGTTGGCTTGTCCAACCGTGTTTCCAGCACTGCTGGGCAAGCCGGGCACCGACCGGAGGTTGGTCGTGGCACCCAACCGGTAATGTCCCACGGTGGCGGGCCGCCCTTGTCGTCGGCCGTCAATCTGGCTAGAATCAAAGGACGGACCACCCTGCGATAACGAGGAGGAACGAGGATGAACAGGATGGTAGTGAAATCCACGCTGAACAGCGACGGCATCTTGCACCTGGCCCTGCCCATGGGCGTCGAGGAGGCGAACAAGGAGGTGCAGGTCACGGTGGAGCCGGCGCCTCGTGCGCCCATGTCGCAGGAGGAGTGGCAGAAACTCGTCCTGTCCACGGGAGGAAAATGGCAAGGCCAGTTCGAGCGGCCCGAACAAGGGGCGTATGAGCAGCGGGAGCCGCTCTCGTGAGCCACTTGCTGGACACCAACTCTTGGGTCGATCACCTGCGGCGTGGTCCAACCTCGCAGGTGACGGCCAGGCTGGCGGCTGCCTCTCCCGGCACTGTCTATCTTTGCTCCCTTGTCGTCGGGGAACTGATCTATGGGGCCTTTCACGGCGGATCGGCTCATCAGGCGAGCAATCTGGCCTTGATCGCTGCACTGCGGCAGCAGTTCGTCTCGCTGCCTTTCGACGATCTCGCGGCGGAGCAATACGGCAAGGCTCGCGCCGCCCTGGCGAGCGTGGGAACGCCTATCGGGCCGAATGACCTTATCATTGCCGCCATCGCGTTGGGCCACGGCTGCACCCTGGTGACCCATAACACGCAGGAGTTCAGCCGGGTTCCGGGTCTGCTGCTTGAGGACTGGCAACTGCCATGAGCCCCTCGGCCGTCTTGGTATTGCAGAACGCCCCCCGCCAGTTCCGGAGCAACCCATGCACCTCGTAGCCTTTCTGCAGGAGCAGTTCCGCCATGTAACTGCCATCCTGGCCGGTGATCCCCGTAATCAACGCGCGTTTTGCCATGCTTGGATTCCTCAAGGCACTAGACGAGAGAAGCCGCGGCCCTGTTCTACCTGACCGCGGCGCGGATCACCCCACACAAGATGCCCTGGGGGCGACGGGCGCGATTCAGCGGGGAAGCCGTGGCCGCTTGAACTTCTCGGACGGAGCTTCAGCCGCAACCTCCGGCGGACGGCGCGCTTCCGAAATCGGCCCTGCCGACTGGCCCGCTACAATCGCCGCGGGCGCCACGTCTTTCGTGACGACACTCCCCGCCGCAACGACCGCATTGGGGCCGACCGTTGCGCCGCCGAGAACCAACGCCCTTGCGCCAAGCCAGGCCCCGTTGCCGACCTCGACCGGCCGGGCGATCAAGTCGAAGGTTTCCTTGCGGTAGTCGTGGCCTCCCGTGCAGATGTATACCTGCTGGGAAATGCAGACGTGGCTCCCGAGCCGCACGTCGGCCAGGTTGTCAATCCATACGCCCTGCCCGATCCAGCAATGGTCGTCCACGGCAAGGCGCCAGGGGTACTTGATCCAAACGTGCGGCTTGATCACGAGCCCGCGACCAACGCTAGCGCCAAATAGGCGCAGAAGCCAGCGTTTCGGCCGCGTAAGAGGAACCCAGCCACTTTCGAAGACGAGCAGGCTCACCATGTACCAGAGAGCGCGTACAAAGCGCCCGCGGCCCGGGCGGTACGAGCGGTTGTCAAACCGCGAGAGATCCACCCATGCGGCATGGACCGGATCCGCGGAGACCGCGTTGTCAGTTGCGGGCAGAAGGTTGGGCTGGCTGGCGCTCATCGTTTGCACCTTGGGTATCGGCTGTGTGAGCCGGGGAATCGGCTGGCTCGGTAGAAGCCGGCTGCAGTTCTGCGGGCGAGGAGAAGAACCGGGCGCTGGCCAGCGCAGTCTCGACCTGATCGCAGAATGCCTGGCAGAGCGACTGCTTGCTCAAGTCGAGATCAATCGCAGCACGGGCGCGACGGCCCATTTCGCCTAACTCGGCCGGATCGGCGGCCATCATCTGCCGGATCGTTGCTACCGCCCCGTCCACGTCGCCGTGCTCGACTTGCCAGCCGATGCCATACCGTTCGATCAACTCGCCGGCATGACTTGCGCGCGGGCCAAGGAGAAACACTGGCCGCCCACACTCCATCGCGCCGTAGATCTTGCACGGATGAACGATGCCAACCATGTCGTTTCCCATGCTCAAGAGGTGAACGTCGGCGGCCGATAGCGAGTAGCGAAGCTGGTCCAGCGGTTGATAGGGCAAAAGCCGAACGTTGTTGGAACCGTTCCGCGCGATGAATTCTTCCACCTTTTTTCTGCCAAGCCCGCCCCCGACGAACAGAAACACCAAATCGCGGCGGTCGCTGAGCGCGTGGGCAGCTTGAAGTATTGTATCAAGCGGATGCGCAAGGGACATGTTGCCGCTGTACATGAGCACGAACTTGTCGTCCAGCCCATGCTCGCGGCGGAAGGGGTTGCTTTCGTGCGGCACCGGCTCCGATACATCGGCAACCGCCCAGGGCGGGATGACTGCCATGCGGCCGTTACAGTCCTGCTTTTGCTGCAATCGCTCGGCCATGAAGCGATCAAGGGCAACGACGCGATGGGCCCTGCGCAAAATCGTTCGGTTCAGGGCGTCTAGGAGGCGGACGGCCAGGCTGCCCGGGCGAAAGGTCCCCAGGGCGATGGCCTGATCGGGATTGATGTCCATGGCCCAGTAGACAATGGGGACGCGGCGGATTGCGGCGATGACCAAGGCGGCAAACGAGCACATGGGCGGTGAGGTGCTCACCAGCACCCCATCGAGATGCCGCCGGAATACTGTGCGTAATATCGCCCATGAGAGAAACGACGCCGCCCCCAGGAGTCGCCGCAGGATCGTTCGCTTGCCGAAGCTGGAGAAGGGCAGGCGGTGAACATCGACGCCGTCGATCGTCTCGCGCTCGGCGTACTGCCGATTCGGATCGTCATATCCAGACCGCGAGGTTTGAACGACGACATGAAACCCCCGCCGCGCGAGCTCGGTGGCGGCGTCGGCCATGACTTGGCCGACGGCGGTTGGGTCCGGCACATAGACCTGGCTGATAATGGCGATCGCGGGCTTGGGCGACATGTCAGGTATCCTTGCCACGAAGCGATGCGGCGTATTCGAACAGCTCCCGGTTCTGACGCACCGCTTCATCGCTATTCAGCGCGATAAGCGCGAACCTTCTTGCACCGTTCGAAAGCCCCTTATGCTCTTCTGCGTCCATCTCCAACAGCCGCTGCAACACCTCGACAAATGTGCTCTGACGATCCAGTGGGAGAGCCCACCCAGCACGCCCTTCCTCAAGATTCCTCCAAGGAGTCTGGTCGCTGATGACAACTGGGCAGCCGGCGCATAGCGACTCCGCGATGACGTGGCCGAAGTTCTCCCCACGCGTGGGAAGAAGAAAAACGTCATACTGCGAGAAAACGCTCCCGACGCGGTTTGGTTCGACTACGCCCTTGTAGTCGACTTTCACCGATGGAGGCATCTCGTCCATAAGGCGCTGACATTGAAGCCAATAACCGCCGTCCTTCCCGGCGTCGACCGGTCCATAGATATCGAAGCTCACTCTTCCGTTCAATCGACTTACAATGTTCAATGCGTAGTCCAAGTTCTTCATGGGCGAGATCCTTGAAAGGAAGACGATATTCAGCGAACCCGGCGTCTTCCCACGTCCCTTAGGTGTGACGCCGGATGTGTTCCCCAGGACCAAATCCGTCGCTAGGAAGATGTGACGTTTGCTGCCGCCATACTCGAATTTGGACACATCTCCTGCCGTCAAATTCCCCGCGATTCGAATTCGAGCGTTGCTGCTGGCATCGGTCGCCCCGCCGGGAAACCACTCGCGAATATCCGCAGCCTCGCGTTCGCTGGATGCCTGCCAAATGACATCCCGGTAAAGTCCAACTAGCCTTGCCAGCCACAAAAAGCATCGTTTCTTCGCGCGCTTCAACCTAAGCGCACCCGGGGATAACTCACCGCGCGGCGCGAGGACCACAGGTCCCCGATTGATCAAGCCCAACCTCCGCAACACGAGCGGCGTGATCGTAAAGCGCGGCGAGAAAAAGCTGTTGAGATAAAGCACATCCCAACGCACTCCATTAAGCAGGCGACGTAACGCATACGGTGCCATCCATGCGAAGGAGGCATAGAAAACTTCGACCTCTCCGACTAGCTGCCAATCGTCAAACGTGACGTTCTCAAAAGGAAGTGAGGCTCCAACATCACGATCGCCAGTCACGATCTGGAAATCAAAGTCCTCTCTCAAGTGATGGGTAGTAGCTTGAATAGTCCTCACCGGTCCTCCAGCCCTAAATCCGGGGAGATACCATCCGGCCAGGATCAGTACCTTCGGCCTCCCACTGTTGCACCGTAAAGTATGCGCCATCTACGTCGGTCCCCTGTGTGCCATGATCACCACGCTTCCACCCACTCCTTTTGTTCTCCTACAACTACTGGCTATGGGTTGATAGCCTCTGCGAACACGCTTTCCGGCTCCCGCTCCCGGAGGTTCAATTCCCCTGGTTCTCTAATCATGGTTGTGCCAGGTTCCATTACTTGATAATTCCTGAACCCAGCCGTCGACAGAAGTTTGCATAAAGACTCGCCATCATACATCCAGACGTGGTGCCTATCCCCAGTCCAGAGATATTTCAATGTGTCGAGCAAGGTCCTGTTCCTAGGACGAGTCAAGAGAGTTGCTTCAACGAACCTGTCTGCATCCTTGTGTTGGAGGTATTCATCGACATGGTAGCGGATGCTCGGAACGGCAAGCCTGATAACGCCGCCAGTAATCAAAACTCGACGTGCCTCTTTCAGGAAGCGCATGGCGTGATCCTTATCCACATGTTCTAACATGTGGCTTGAATAGATTACTTCAACGCTTCGTTGAGGAAAAGGAATCCGTCGCGTTACATCCGCCCACTGAATTCGTGATCGTCTCGCACAAGCAATAAATTCTCTTTGCCGCGAGCTCAGCATTCCAAGCTTGCCAAGAAGCAGCGCGATGATTGGCCTTCTGGCAAGACGAACACTCAGCGAATTATCGTAGTTGTTCCAGCCTGCCGTCGGCGTTTGGCCTCACCCAACATTCAATCGTGACATGCTGCCCTACCTTATTCGTTGCTTCGGCACGTCTGGAGTGGCGGCTTCTGCTGTAGCACCGTATGCAAACACGATCGCCGGTTACGAACAATCTCAGGCCTGGAAGCATCCCGACTGCCCGATAATGCGGCTAGAGAGTCATGAGGTCGCGTTCCACTGGCGCTGTTCATGCAAGTGTAAATGCGTGCCACTTCGTCGAGAAACGCTCTGGTTCTGCTTCGTTGACTCACGGGTCCCGGTGCCTTAGTTGGCCTGCAAATGCGATGCCCGAGGTTCACCTACGATAGCCAACAGTCGTTCGGCCCACGTATCGGCACTGTACGCGGCAGCGAGGTGAGCGCTGCGCAGTCCCATCGCGGGAAGATCAGGATAGTGCATATGGATCCAGGAGAGTGCGTCTGCAATACCCCTGGCATTCCCGGTTGGCACGAGCAGCCCGTTGTGCAAGTGGCGCACTACCTCCACCGATGATCCACATGCGTCGCTGCACAAGACGGGAAGCCCCGCAGCGCATGCCTCGACAACAACTACCGGCCAAGCGTCTTCTCGACTGAAGATAGCCAGTGCACCGCAATTGCGAAACACTTTGAGCATCTCCGCGGGCTGGACGAAGCCGAGATGTTGTACCCCCGGTAGAGAAGCCGCAAGGGGGGCCAGCGGTCCAATGCCGCAGCAACACAGCGGCCATGGATCGACGACGCGCCGCCGGTAGTCCGCATAGCCTTCGAGAAGCAAGTCGACCCCCTTTCGAATCGCCATTTGGCCAACGAACAGAAAGCCCTTGGGCCATCCATCCGGAAGAGCCGCTCGCTCGGTGTGAAGGGGCGCCAATGCTCGACAATTGATTCCGTAAAGTCCGCGACGCACACGGTGCTCCGGAACTCCGAAGAACCTCGCTAGCTGCCACGCGCGCTCGCCAGGTACCCAGACAGTGTCCATACGCCGCAGGTACCGCACAAGCTTCCATCTCCCAAGGTGCTGACGCCAATCACCACGAAACGGATTATCCATCGCCATCACCCGTCGGCTGTTCTCAAAGATAGGGTCGAAACCAAGCCGCACATAGGCGGGATTGTTCCAACCAGATACAACGAGTACATCCGGCCTGTGTGCCATGACGATATCCCGCACGACGTGCGTATGGAGGAATTCTTCTTTGTGCAATAAGCGGCAGTCGACGCCTTCCATTAGTACATCGCTGAAATTCGAGTTCGTTCCCGCAGATGTGGCCACCACAAATAGATCAACCTCTTCGCGCTGCGCCATTACTCGCCAGCAAGCCGCCATGTAGCCGCTGATCGTATTCCAACAGAATACGACGCTCTTGCGTCGCGGCCTACTTGTGTCGACGGGTTTCACCATCACTACTCCACACATCCCAGCGTTTCTTATCGTTTCGTGTCAATTCCCTACAACACCCCTCCATCCTATGTGATTGGCGTTCTTATACCTGCAGGAAGACTTGCAATCACGCATCGCCAAGTTCCGTCCACGGAAGGCCGTTTACAAGCTAATGGCATGATAAGTTCTTCGCTGACTCTATGTCCTAACCGACGTCGCAGCGACTCGGGAGCAACAGGCTCCTACACCGACGCCCTCGCCACGTACTGAGCAAAAAAAACGCTCTGACAACGATTCCGGACGGCTGTCCGGTTGATACTCTTCGATCCGCTCGTGCCGCGAGTTCCCTCAAGAAAGCTAAATGGACGAGCCGTTCAACGCGGCGAACCGCACGAACGCCGAACATCTAGTCTTCTCTGGATATTCATCATTAGTTCTTTAGTAAGATTTCCAAAACTGTACCTCTCAACACCCGTTCTGTCGTACGTCTCCTCCAGATGCTGCGCTTGTAGCCAAAATGGAAACCTTGACCATTCGTTTCTATGCTTCACGAAGGTTCCCGAGTACTTCATCAGAACGTCATTGGCCGATCCCGTTTCCCCGTAATAGACGATTGGTTTACCTGCCCGGAGATACGAATAAAGTTTTAGCGGAACGGTGCCCGAGGGCTCGCGCTCACCTGGGGGCATGCCAGCGACCAGAAGATCCGCGCGCGTCATGAGTGATGCTGCGCCCTGTGGGCAGAGCAACCCGAGATGCGTCCATACGTCACCATGGCAGAAAGGCGGCTGAAACGCAGGCCCCGCCGTAACAAGTCTCCACTGTTTGTGTAATCCGATTCGTTTAAGGCCGGCAGCAAGGTCACTCAAGCGCGAGGAGAAAAATGACCCGTACATGCCTCCGGTATACGCAATGACTTTCCGATCGTCGTTTATCAAATCAAGAGCGTAGGCTTCCGAGAAGTCGTCGTCGTCGTAGCCGTTGGTTACTGTGGCAAACTTATCCTTGTGCCGCGGATATCTCTGTCCAAAACGTTCTTCTATCAATTGGGTGTTGAGTACTACGCACGCTGCGGATTCCACCATCCTCCTCTCGTAGTGCGCGGCGACTAGTCTGTGAAACGGCGTGTGCCACCTGTGGCGGTGATTCGTTACCCAGTCGTCCCTCAGATCAGCGACGTAAGGCACGCCGAACTGCCCTGCGCCTAAGATGCCGATCAACTGGATGGAATGGGGCGGTGACGAGACAAGCATCAAGTCTGGCTTCTGATCGCTGCATAGTTCCTTCAACCGTTGCATCACAGGCGCGACCCATCGGCGTTCAGGATCTGGCCAGTACACCAGACGATTTACAAGCCTGTTTATAATCGCCAAGCCGGCGTCCGTGCCATGCCGTACCATTGGTACGCATATCCTCTGTCCAAAGGGCTCCTTTGAGGCAATGCTCGTCGACGCACAGCAAATCAATTCAATGCTGTGCCCACATCGCCCCAGGTACTTCGCCAAACTCCTGGCCCTGAGCCCGCTAGCAACGCCCGTTGCCTCTCCATTAAGAGACACCAGCACAATCCTCATGCGGAGAACCTGCTACCGAAGGTATTGAGCCCCAGGGCTTGGGCACGGTCGTAGGTCGATATCATTACTGCCGCTAGGGCGAAGAAGGCGACATCAACGGCGGGCCGCATCATAACCGCTGTATGTGCCGACGCAAGAAGCAATCCTCCGGCAGCAGCGCCGGCAGTGATACCCAACACAAGGTCCGTTTTCGTGATGGTCATTGGCACCGAAACAAAGGCGAGGCGAAAGAATGCCGTCGCCAAGGCGAGCAAGAACGCCGCTATTGCGGCTAGTCCTACTGCTCCCACCATTGACAGAAGCAGCGGCCAGCCTCCATCGACCGGAATGTCGCTCCGCCCCTTCGCAGGGATCAGCCCGCCGCCCGCGGCATTCAGGCCTGCGCCAAACACACAAGTAGAAAGATCCGTTGGCATTGCATCCCACCAGGCCTCCGAATCATCCTGAGCGGCAGACGCCAACGTTGCATCGGCAAACACCGTCCCAAGCACAACTCCGACTAACATCAATGTAACCACCGACAAGAGGACAGTTCTAACGAATGAAGAAGATACCCTGGCAAAGGCAATCGCTGTCAGGGAAATCATTAACAGAACGACTGAGCTCCGCGAGAGCGCCAGGAGTGAAACGTAAGCAAGCACCGCCCCCAAGCACATAAAGCAGACTCTTTGCCATTTCAGAAGCCCTTGCGTTAGAAGAGAACCTAGGCATAACACAGTTCCCGCGCTAAGAAAGATCCCAACGTTTGATGGGCCCCCGCCGATAAGGGAGTTCAATCGTTCAAAGTGATAGCCGAGGACGTTGCGACCAGCGCCACCCGGAAGAATGCCTTCAAGAGTGAGTGCGTTCATCTCAAGGTGGCCGTTGTACCAGAAGCAACTGAGAAGGCCTATTATCCCAATTGACGCTAGCACGCCGCGCAGAATCCAGCTCGATGCCTCCGGCCTTCTCATTGTAGCGTCTCGGACGACGAAATAGATGCAAGCCGGCGTCGCGATTGCCCTCAGACCTAATGCGCCTGAGACAAGTGTTTCCGCCACCACAGCCATGATGATGGCGTAACACAGAAACATGGCTAGAATATTTGCGTCGATGCAACGCGGCCAGGAATACTCGCCGTACCCGACCTTGATTAGCCATACCACCAATAAGCACGCCATCCACTCGGAACGGGCACCGGCAAGCACAACGGACTCCGGGGAAGCATTGCGAACGAAGAAGAGAAGTGGACTCAGAATCAGGACGAGGCAAGCGCCTAGAGCAACGTCCCTCATCGCAAGGTACACCACGCTGAAACAGCTCAAGCCGAGCCAGAGGGGCCACATCGGCGCCCCCAGGCCAAGTGCCAAGGCCGAGCCGACGCCAAGTCCCATCGCAAGGTACAGGTCATCGCCCATTGTGCGAGGCTCGCTATGCACTTCCGAACTCCACACATTTGCATGAGCCCAAATCATTCATTTAGCAAGTGAAGTTCAACGCCCCATTGTGAATCGCGCGGAACCGAAAAACCTTTAATATTTCCGGGTCGTACGGCCAAGAAGCGAATCGACCTCCGTGACGAACCTCTTCGCGCGCGCGGCGAGTGATTTCTCGCGTTCGATGATCTCCTGACATATCGATGCCTCTGTTCGTACCGGTCGGCTCATCGCGTCCTCGAAAGCGTGAATTACCTCCGGATATCTCTCGCGCCAGTCGAGTTGAGACTTCGCGTAATCCCGGGCGTTTGTCGCTTCGGTCAAGATTGCGAAAGGGTTCTCGACGTAAAACAACATCTTTCGACGAAGATCGTCGACGCTCACGACGTTCATGGGCCAGTAATAGCCGTCCGCTCTAGCGTGCCGCCTCTCTACGCCAACCAGCTTTCCCCTTTCGTTGGTGACAAACTCGTTCATAGGGCCGTCATCCGGAACGATCACCGGCAAACCGCACGAAAGGGCCTCGAGGATTGTCAGCCCTATGCCTTCCAAACGGGTCGGGTATACATAAACCTGTCCCAAGTGATACAGGCCAGGCGCCGATACCGTCTGTTCAATGAATCGAATCCCTCGATTCGTCAGATCGTCATTTGTGCATCCCAACGCCGAGGAGGCATAATCCTGCAGCTTCCTTTGCGAATGAATTATCAACTGGGCTGCATTTGCCGGTAGGTCCGCAAACGCTTTCAAGAGCAGGTCCGTGCCCTTCCTCTCAGGCGAGAGTCCGCAAGAATGGAAGAAGATGGTCTTTTCAGCGGTTTCTTTGAGCCTGGGCGCGAACGTCTCAACGTCGGTCCCCCACGGAACATAGTAGGCGTGCGGGTGCCAATCGAACGCGCTATGGTGTCGTTGTGTATTGCATATTAGAAGGTCATAGAGTCGGAAATAGGGCATCGTGTTCAGCGTGTAATAGTCGACATAGGCGCCGATACGTATCCCCTGTTGCTTGCACCAGACGACTGGCGGCCACCAGTTCTGCTCATTGAAGAATACGATCTCGATGCGGTTGCGCTCGATCCATGAGAGAAACTCCCGCTTCCTGATATAGGTGGAGTAGATCCTGTTGGATGCTTTCGATCGATGGCACGCGGACTCCTTGAAAAGGGGAGATCCGTGCGAGGAGTTAGTTCCACCCCGCGCAAACACCTTGACGCTGAATTGCGTGCGCAGTGCCTCGATGTATTGCTTCGACACGTATGCCGCCCCCCGCTCCTCCCAGGTGGTTACGATGCCGATGCTCACGCCATCATCCTTCCGGCTTGGTGGGCTTGCTGACCAGCCGAAGCCATCCGACACGGTCGAGGAAACGCCGGCATCGGTAGTAGCCGGTCCAGCGTGCGAGCGCGCCCTTGACCTCGTTCACGTACCATTGAGACCGGGAGTAGTGTCTCTCCTTTGACATGGACCGATTCCTCTCGCGCGCGAGGCATCGCGTCCGCCCGTTCGGATAGCAGTACCGCCCGCTTCGCTGGAATTCACTGATCTGTGGCAATACGGCATTGTGCCACCACACGGGGCCGATGTGACCATTCGTCACTTGCTCAAGCCGGAACCCATTGTCCCGAAAACCATCAACTTCAATCCGGCCTCGGTCGAACAGAATGGTGGGATTCTTCGGCCGACCGAGCCATATGCGACAGTAATCAGGCATGCATATATACTCATAGCACCTGTTGCGCAGACGATCGAAAAGGTCCGCGTATTGGAGTTCTCGCGTATCGAGACCACCGTTAGGATGGTCGTAAAGGATGCAAATGCCATCGGCCGCACATCTTCTCTCAACAACGGCGAAAAGGTGGGCAAATTGCTCCTCGCTGGAAAAGCCAGCTTTGCGCAATACGCCGGAGGACGCGGGATGGACAGGAATCTGCAGGGGATACTTGTCATTGTTCCAGGGAAATGAGGGAAGGTCGTCCACGGCATAGCCGAACTCCGAAGAATACACGAAGCCATGGTCCTTAATCGCTTGCGCGAAACCCTCGTAGTTGTAGCCCAGAGGACTGACGATGGAATTGGGCGTGATGCCGCTCCTGGACAATTCCTGGAGCCCCTTCCGGATATTGATGTCGTTCACCTCTCTGGAGGCATACGTCATGTGCCTGAAGCAGTGGAGTTGGACGTCCTGCCCGTGCTCCCTGAGACGCGATAGCCACCGTCGCGCCTTTTTCCAAGCACCGGTATCGATAAACCACGTAAAGGGCAACCCGGCCTTGTCAGCAATCCGCAAGCCTGCCTGCGTGCTGGATTCGGTAAAGCCGTCTGCGTCGATTCGGAAGGAGAAGAATTTCTTATCGTGGTAGAAGGGCGAGACTCGAACCAACGGCAACCCGAGCCAGTTAAAACAGTATAGCAAGACTTCCATCAGCAGTTGGCGAAACGCCGCCGAATCCAGGGCCGGCCCGACCTCCACAAAGTGCTTGTTCGCGACTGGCGAAAAATAAGGGCGATGCTGCCAGTCGCACCCCTGTTGATACCTGCAAATGTCCCAGGGAAAAGCCACTCTGAGGCGGCTCGGCTCCGCAATAATCGTAATCCCCGAGTTGGGAATCTCGTTGTTGTCACGATCGTAGCACGCGCCAAAAGACTCTCCCTGCGTAGGGCAAACCGGTAGATGCGCGTAAAAACTCCGCGCAGCAAACGGCGGCTTTTCGGCCAGTCGAAAATAATAGGAAAATCGCGCGGCTGCTTCGCGCTGCGGTGCGCCGGAACGCGCGAAATCACCGCCGGTAACAAATGCCACCCGCTCGCTGGATGGGGGTTCAGCTTCATCTGCATCGCGCCACCGGTTCCAGATTAGCACCCTCACACCCTGTGCGATAGCGTCCCCCAGAGTGCTGATTGGTATAGACGCGATTCCAAGTTGATCAAGGAGTTGGGCGGGGTACAAAGAGTCTGGATGGATGCCAATCGCTATTGGGCGCATCATTGAGCTCCAACTCTCTTTGTCCGACTTTCGCTCCGTCCGCGAAACACTCTCTTGACGACGGCCTCGGCGGCCTTCCTCGCAGCACTCTCCGCAAACGCGGTCGGTTTCATTGCACGGAGGCACATGCCGCCCTGATCGACCCCGCCCAATCTCTCCTTGTACTCCCCGCCGCCCCCCATAAAGTCGAAACGCTCCAAGCCGCTGCAGATTGCCGCTTCAATGCACAACACAGGCAACATATGGCCAAGACTGTATTTCGACAGTTCCTTGTATCCGATGTTCAAAAAGTAGAATGTCTTGTTCCAAACCACGCCGAACAGGACGGCCCTAATCTCGTCATCGAGTTTGAGGGCAACCAAACGGAGGTTGCCTTCGGCGTAGGCAGCACGCACGACGCTATAGGAGAATTCCTGAAAGGCATGGTTAGCGAAAATGGTGGTTTGGCACTTGCTGCGCACGCGGCTTTGGTGCAACTCCAAGAACGCGCGCCAATACGCGTTTAAGCTTTGCTCATCAGCGGGCATGGTCGTCTCAACAACATGATCGCGATCCATGCTCCGCCGGCAGTATTTCAGCTTCTTTGCGATATGCGGGTCCAAGCTCGATATATACGCATCAAAACTGGCGCCCAAACGAACAACTTTACAGGGGTTGCGGATTTCCTCGTGCCAAAAGCAGTTGTGCGAACGCGCCTTCTCCATCATGTTCTCTTTCAGAAGCTCGTCATTCGCAAGATTCGCAAGGCTTATCGCGTCCCATTTCCGGCGATTCTCAAAAACGTAATCACATATTGCTGGATATACATCGCCGCAGGCGTCCTGGTTGGCAATCACCCCAAGGTAGTAAGACTGTCTTTGACCAATAAACTCCAGAAATGTGTTTTCGGTAATAATCCGTTCGCGTCTGAGCACTAGCGGCGCAATTCCCCGCACCTCGCCCTGAGCACCCCTCGCAACCAAGAGAAACAACTCCTGGTTCTTGCACATGTGCTGATAGAACGGAAACATCCATTCCCATCGCAAGAACAGACAATCCCTTCCGCTCTTCTGCAGTAGAGTGTTCCACTCGTCCTTCAACGTGCGGAATGAATCGAGATCTACTACCCGTGTTACCTTCATCGCAGTCCGCGATACGGATATCGTTCGGCTTTATGGCTTGTGAATCAGAAGGCTGCTACGATAGTAGTGATCATGCAGGCCCTCTGGTTGATCAATCACGCGACAAGTCATACCTGTATGTTCGAAAGTCGCCTTCATGTGCTGCAAATCGTACCAGACGAAAGTTGGCCCACTTGCCGCAGTAGGGAGGAGCAGTCTTCTTAGGAAGGCTCTTAGGCGCAGAGGAAGCAACAAACGGGCTAGCATTTTGAGTTTCTGTCTAGGACTGCTGCCTAGGAACGTAACCCGGCGATTTGGCCGTAGGTACCGTGACCGTTTCTTGATATCAGGGATATCGCCAATCAATATGATCGCGCCGTGCGCGCATACCCGTAGGATCTCACGGATCACTCGCATTCCAGCTTCGTCGTTTGGAAGATTGTGGATGACATTGTAGCAATAGGCCTTGCTAAAGCGATTTGACGCGAACGGAAGATTTTCAGCATCTGCACAGATATAGGAAGTGTTGTCGGAGCGTCGTGATTCAAACGCGTCGTCGATGAGGCCGGGTATGAAATCGACGCCCACGATTGCGCGGATGTAACCCGCAATCTCTTCGGTTATCGTTCCACTAGCACACCCCACGTCGATCACGAGATCGTTCGTCGATAACGCCAGGATCCGACAAATATGGTTGGCAACGTGAACGAAGTGACTGCGCGGTTGTGGGCCGCCCGTCGATCTGACAGTCTCGGGTTGTTGTGTCCACGCTTCGAAGTACTCTCTCCAGCTTGGCACGCGCCCACCTAATCGATACTGTGCCGGCTCAAGGAAAAGTGGATTCTTGGCACTCTGCGTTGCCGATCGCAAGACGCGCTTTGTTGGAACAATCGCGTCATGGTGCGGCGAGGGATTTACGTTCCGGTACCCAGCCCGACGAGTGCGAGTCGCGGCCCAACGTCGACGATTCGCCTGGCGGGCGGTCTTGCCCCCTGTCACCTAGGCGCCTTCGAATTTGGAGAATAGCAACGAGAATAATCCATGGACTAACAAGGAGGTAACTGATAGTATTTGCAGCCGCCACGCCAACGGCACCTAGATGGACCAACAGCACTGTGCAGACGAAGAGTATCAGGGCCCACACGGCGTTGGTGGTAAGATCCAGCCACATTCTTCCAGCCGCTGCAAGTAGCCTCAGAGGGGGCGTTTCGAGTGCGTGGAGCGTCGCTGCCACTAGAACTAGGACAAGTGTCGGCCATCCCGCTTTGAATCCGTCACCATAGAGACCCATGATGTAGGGACTGGCAACGCTTGCTAATATAGCAAACGGCGCAACAACGAGGAGGTTCAGTGTAATTGCAAGCTTCAGCGTTGTCATCGACTGCCGAATGTCTTGCTGCCCCAGTTGATCAGAAAGAACCGGTAGGAGGACCTGGCTCAAGAGACCGGGAAGAAAGAACAGTATGGCAAACCATTGGTTCGCAGCACTGTATATCCCCATCTCACCGTACCCGCCTGGCCGATTAACGAGCAATGCACTACACGCCCAGGTGACTGGGCCGACCAATGCGCCGCTTAGTACCGCCGGCAAGCTGAACCTCCATAGAACCGACCATTCACGGACGCAATTCTCAAATATAAACGGGACATGGTGCCGCGCGGCTTCTCTTCGCAGGGCAAGGTGGTTGAGGAGCCAGTTGAGGCCGAGGCTCACGGTGGTTGCCCAAACGGCCCCCGTTAGTCCGCCAAAATATGTCCCGGCAATGAGGACCGGGAAGGAGGCCAAGCCGGTGAATAGGTTCACGTAGGCAATGGTCTTGAAGGCTTCAAGACCAGACAGAGCGCCGGTTTGAGCGCCGTTGATGCCACTGATGAACAAGATCAGAGCGCCGATGCGAAGCACGCCCGCCAAGTGTGGAGCGTTGATGGTGTGTTCGGCCAGCCAAGGGGCGAAGAGGAATAGGCCCAGGGCCATCAGGCCGCTAGTAAGCGTGGCAAACAGCCCGGAAAGCCCGATGATGCGGCCGGCACGGGCCGGGTCGCTCTGGCGGAACTCGGCCACATACTTCGTGGCGGTCAAGCCCAGACCGAAGCCGGCAAAGACGCCGAACATCATGACCGTCGAACGGATAATACCCAACTCGCCGTAGCCCGTCTTGCCCAGCAGCCGGGCCACGAACACTGAGGCCACCAGCATCAGGCCGCGCGAGATTACCGCCCCCGCCATCGACCAAAACACGCCGCTTGCCAACCGGTATCCGATGGGCGAGTTCTGGACCCTCTCCATCGCCGGCCGCAGGAAGGGCGGGCAGTAGGCGGAGGCGAGGGAGGAGACGGACATGGAGGAGGAGTTAGGAGTTAGGAGTTAGGAGCTAGAAGAGGGATTAGAGATTGGGGATTAGGGATTGGGGATTAGGGATTAGGGATTGGGGATTGGGGATTAGGGATTAGGGATTAGGGATTAGGGATTAGGGATTAGGGATTAGGGATTGGGGATTTATGGTTATGGATTTAGGATTAGCAAGTATGGGGGGTGATCTGTGTTCCATGCTCAGCCGGCGGTAAGGCGGATCAGTCGAGCTCCAGGGCGACCTTCAGGCAACTCTCGATCTGCTTCATCGCTTGTAGCGTTGGTAGCTTTCGAGGGCGGGGTCCTCGGCGTCGTCTTCGGCCATGATCGCCCCGACCAGCGGATAGAACCGCGCGGGATCGGACTGCGTCTCATCGTCGGCCGCCTGAGCCATCTTCTCGTAGGCGTCCTTGCGCAAGACCACGCACTCCTCGCCCACCTCCAGCGGGACGACCGGGACGGGGGCACCCTGCCGAATGGCCTGGACCTGTTCATTCGTAAGATTCATACGTGCCTCCAATTTCATGGGAAAAGCGTGTCACGATTCTGCGGGAGAGGCTGGGCCCCGGTCCTCCAGGTAGTCGTCGGAGAACTGCTCTAGGCTGTCCAGGAGCGATTGCCAGGGGCCGGCTGCCTTCGGCACCAGGACGACCGACTGCCCGACCTGGCTGACAAACACCTCGCCGCTATCGAGCCGAATTCCTGTCGGCAAATGCACGACTTGGCCTTCGGGTTGTGTCGTTACGGTTGCCGTTTTCATCGAGATCGCTCCAGCCGCAAGGATTAGTAACCGGAACCGCTGCCCTGCACTCTACCGGAGGGAAACATGCCCTCAACCGCCTCGGCATCATGGGGCGAAACGACCAACACCACGTCCACTTCCGCGGACCGTCGGCAATCGGCACGTCCAAGTGCAGTCGGCCAGTCCCATCAAGCCTTGTCTGCAATGTCAATGTCTT
>JBEKZQ010000075.1:0-26280 GCA_049509675.1 Thermoguttaceae bacterium
GCGGGTCAGGCCGGCGTCACTTTTTTGTTGATAGCTTTGCATGAATACTTCCTCGTTCTCCATTGCCCCACTGTTCCTTGTATTACGCACGGCGCCCGTGGCGTGTTCGGGTTCGTATGGCCAATTCCGAAAAACTTGTTCCCTGGCCTGGGGTGCCACCTGACGGCTGGGTCGATCTTGTCCAGATTCCGAGGTTCGCCTATAATCCGAGCCGCCGTCGTAGACCGCCACGCCAAGCCGGCGGTTTGCACGGTCTCAAATCGTGCAAGGCATAGATTTCCGAGAACCGTCCGTACCGGCTGGACGTATATTGAAACGGTTGTACAGTTTTTTCATCGCATGTTGACGCTCTGCGGCAGGGGATGCAAACCGGCATCATGCTGAAAGGACCGCCGAGCGTCGCAGGCGCTATAGCGTGAACGGTCAGGCAATGAGACGAATGTTGCCCTTTTGCAACGCTTCGGACCATTTCAAACCGTGCAAAGTGTAATACTTCACACGGCTGGCAAAGGGGGGCGGACCTTTTCCTTATGCTATGGTTAGGTTCGACTCAAGCCGTGCAAAGTATATAGGTCTCTGAATGACGCAATTCGATAGGATTCGAGCGTTTGCGATTTGGCTGAATCCCGCGTGGAGTGCGGGCCGATGACACGAGTGCCCCGAGGATGAGTCGCTCGTGGAGTCATGGCGGATTGCTCGTGCGGCGCGGGAAGAAGTAACGTATAATTGAAGGTCGAAGGGAGAACGATTGATGCACGTTTACGGCCCCGCACAAGTGCATGGTCCCCAAGCGATTAGCGCGCCGCATAGCGCCCGGGCTGCCGAGCCCGCGGCCGCGGCCGGCTCGTCGCCCATCCATGACGAGGTCCAGATTTCCGATGCTGCCCGCCTGGTCGAGCAGGTGCAGCAGTTGCCCGACATCCGGCAGGACCGGGTGGCGGCGATCCGCGCACAGATCGCACAAGGAACGTACGAAACGCCGCAGAAAGTCAGCGGAGCCGTCGAGCACCTGTTGGACGAAATCGGCTAATGCTCGCCGCGGTTTGAAATGCTGCAAACCGCGGCACAAGGGAACGGTTTACGTCCTGAAAAACCGTTCATCGTAGGACGGATTGCCAATCCGTCTTAGGAAAGACCGACGGATTGGCAATCCGTCCTACGGGCAATTGGCCAAGTTGCTGATTTACGGGCCCCAAGAGTCCGGCACGCGGGAGCGAGTCCGTGGCAAAGCGCTTTTCGCTCGGCTCGGTGCAGGTTTCCTTGCCGCCGCTGGAGCGTTTTTCCCAGTTTCTCGCCGGCCAGGGCAAACGTCTCACTCGTCAGCGGCGGCTGATCGTCGAACAGGTCTTCAGCCATCACGATCATTTCGATGCCGACGAGTTGATGCAGCACCTGGGCCCGCTGCTGGCCAGCCGCAAGGTCAGCCGGCCCACTATCTACCGCACCCTGGCCGAACTGGTGCAGGCCGGCATGTTGCGGACGATGACCCTCTCCGGGCGGTGCGTGTACGAGCATGAATATGGCTACCCCAGCCACGATCACCTCTACTGCCAGAGCTGCAACCGGCTGATCGAGTTCCATAGCGAAGAACTGGAGCGGATCCGCGATGCCGTGGCCGCTCAGCATCGTTTCCAAGTGATCGGCCACCGCATGTTCGTTACCGGCATCTGCGTCGAGTGCCGTCGCTCGCATGGCGGCAGCGGCCCGGCTTGAGCCCCGGACCTGCCGGACGCAAAGGCACCCAGAGGGGACCCGGGTTCATGTTTTCGCGCCTTCATGCTTGAGACGATGACAGTCGTCGTCGGTCCAACTCTTCCGCGCAGGCTCGTCGTTCCGTCGCTTTCTTCATAACCTCAAAGTTCTGCTGGGCTTCCGTCAATTGCTCGGGCGTCAGTCCTTCCGCCATTCTCGCGCCTTCCATGGCTTCCTCCCAAATCTTCAACGGGAAAACAGGTAAACTTCCTCCATCGGTGCTCCTAATACCAGATTTCGGTTACCGGCGTAGGGTGGCACCGACGTGAAGGTGGCGTTTGAGTGGGGAAACAAGTCCGCTCCCACAGCGACGAAGGGCGGGAAGCCGTGCGCGCGGTGCGGATGAAGCTGCGCGAAGGCATGGAGAAGCAGTGGCGTGGTCGTAAGCTGCTTGGGCCGCTCAACCGCCACGAGCGCGTGCCAGCCGCTCCCGGCTCTCGATGAGGGAACCTGGGGCGTTCTCAATTTTGACTCGACCCTGTTGGCCCTCGGCCACGAACCAGCCGCTACCGGAGCCTCAATACCATCCACCACATTAGGTGGTGGCCATTTTCCCAGATAGTGAGCGGCGGAAATTGCTGCCGAGCCGATGGGCGTTTTGGCTGGTTCTGAATCGCCGACCGCCTCCTCCGGCGCGAACACCGAGCGGTTTGCAGGTGCCACCATAATGGGGCAGGTCGTATGGTCATCACCGCGGGGCGTTCGGCGGACCTGCCGCACTCTCGGTGAACCGAGTACAATGGATGCTTGGAGTATATTCCGATTGCGAGCAGAAAGCCCACTTTCAAGAGCCACGCGGGCTTTTCCAACGCCATTTCAAGTTCAGGCGACAATCAAATGTCCACCTCCCCCGACACCAGCATGCGGTCGTTGGAAGAGATTGTGCGGCGGCTAAACCCCAACGTGCCGGCAGGTGCAACAGCGGATGCAATGCCACGTATCCCGCGCGACTCGAACGCGGTTCGTCAGATCACGACCTTACTCCGTGCGGACCCATTCGGCAAAGCCCTGTTGACTGGTCACATCGGTGTTGGCAAGTCAACCGAACTGATGCACCTGACAAACGAACTCGCGCCGCAGCGATTCACCATCCGCTGTTCCATCGCCGACAGCCTTGGCGTCCACAACGCAGACACTTTCACGCTGCTTGTCGTGGTTCTAGAGGCAGCGATTCGCGCTTGGATCTCGCAACTCTTGCCAATGCCGCCAGGGCTCATTGAGCAGCTCGTCGAACGTGTTGACAAGCTGCTGCCTATGGAGAAGCGGCCGCCGAAGCCGGAAAGAGGATCCCGCACAACAATGTCGCCGGCCCTTACCGCATTTCAGGAGGGCATGCGGGCCATGCACGAAGCGCTTGGAGTTGGAGAAGGTCTGGAACGAATTCGAACGGGCGAGCAACTCGCGGCTTTGTATTCGGACTGTATTCGCCGGCTCGCCATCCGCTACGTGCCTGACGCGGATCTGGCGTCGATCGACGTCAGTGCCGTCGTTGAGAGTTGCGAGGTGATTTTGAAGGAGATCGGAGAAAAGTTTCGCAAACCGGTTCTCTTGGTCATAGATGACCTGGACAAGGTGATGGACCCCGCCTTGCAGCAAAGCTTGTTTATTGATCGGGCAATGGCATGGCGGCGTCTCCCCTGCGCGGTAGTTGCGACGCTTCCCTTTGATGCGTATTTCCGAGAACGGAGTGCCGAGATTGACCAATTATGGACCGAAGTCCTGGTCCTAGACCCCCTGCCAATCCCCACACCCGATGGGCAGGATCTGTCGGAGCCCGCCCTCCAACCGTACTTGACGATGTTACATGAGGCGGGTGCTGAACGGCTATTTTCGGCTCGTCAAACTCGCCGTCTTGCTCACGCCAGCGGCGGGTTGCCCCGGACCTTCATTTACTTCTGCAGCACCTGCGCGTTGTACGCACTAGAGGCAAATGCGACCCATGTGCTCAACTCGCACATCGACCTGGTCTTGCAGGATATGGCGAACAAGTGGCGTGGCCGGCTGACAGACTCCGACTATGAAGGAATTGAGAAAGTGTTGCAGTCTGAGGGAACCAACGTTCGAAACGTGGTTCAGCCGCTTCGGGATGGAATCCTCATTCGGGACGGGAGCCAGCAGCCTGATAAACAGTATCGCATCGCACCCTGGGCTGAACCGCTCCTGAACGCTTACCAGAAGCGAACCCAAGTCGCCAGCACCGACGCAGCAAAGAACTGGAGATGAAGGCTTGTTCCTGGAATATGCTGATTTCATTCGAAGTCTCGTTCTCGTCCGTCCCGCCGTCGGCATGGTGTGTTGGCGCAAGGAAGCGGACCTTTTGCAGACGATCGTCGGCCTCCGCGAGGTGGTCATACGAGCGGCCGACGATGCCCAATTGGCGACGATCAATGCAGAGTCACATGACGGCGACTGGTTTCGAGCCCAACTGATGGAACGGATTCAAGCAACGGACGCCGACCGCACATGGCTGTTCATTTCCAGGATTGAAGAGGTGCTCCCTACAGCGGCAAGGGTCCTGAACGGGGCGCGGGGGCAGCTTGGCCGCTTTCGCGGAGTTGTTGTGTTCGTTCGCGAGAACCGCCGCGGAGAGTTCCAACAGTTGTGCCCCGATCTCATGGATTGGGTGGGGTTGCGAATCTGCCTCGCCCATCACCTTAGCCCCCGTCGTGGCCTTAGCGACATTGCCGAGTCCCTCAACCGACTGGAGGCGCAGTACGATCTGGCAAGTAGCTCCTTCTTAGCAGATCCAAGCGTCGTGCGGTCCGCGTCGCCGCACGACGCATGGCTTTGGAACGAACTTCTCACCATTCAATCGGAACTGTCAGCCGCAGAAGAGAGCAGGCAATGATTTTCGCGGGCCCACCGAAGAAGTTCATCCACTGCCTGAATGCTTGCCTGGGTGGACTTGAGATGATTCCACCGGAGGAGCGAGAGGGCAGCCTCCCCTTCAAGCTTTATCAGAACGGGAAAAAAGAGGAATGGGTTATGGGCCGCGGTGGCAAGTACTTCGACATTACGAAAGACCCCCAGGGAGAACAACCGTTCAGCCTGGGTTCCGAGGAGCGACTGAGCATATTTATTCGCATCAAACGACAACGAAACTCGGAAACTCACCAAGAGGAGTCGCGACTTGCTGAGTATTCACTGACGTTTTCGAGTCTCTCCGAAGGCGATGCTCGTATTGCCTCATTGCGATACGACCTTGATCCGGGCAACGCGACTCCGAATAGTCCGGACTGGGACGAGGAGTTGCACGACAACATCGCCCACCCGATGTTCCACTTGCACGTCAATTTCCACAATTCCGAGCGAGCCAACGGCGTTCGACTGGCACTGGGGCAGGTATCCCCGATACTTATACTGCGCAACTTCGGTGTTTGGTACGCTTTGGCAAGGTAGCCAACTGTCCACGGGACACACCACTCTGGAGATGGGTGTTGGGGTTGCACTGCTCCTTCAGCGGTTTGCGGCCGTCGCTGCTTCCCAATCGAACCCCGGGATTTTCCCTTCTGACGTGTTCCCAATTCCGCCCAATGTGTTACAATGATGGGTTTGAATCGGGGATTGTAAGCCGTTCGGTCTTAGCGAGGTTTCTTGTTCGATGGCCAAAAGCAAGAAGAAATGCGAGACGGTCTTCCTGGTGTGCAAGGAGACCGGTGATTACAACTACACGCTCAAGCGCAAACCGGGCGGCGAAAAGCTGACGCTGCAAAAATACTGCCCCAAGTGCCGCAAACACACCGAGCACACCGAGAAGAAGAAGTAACCCAAGCCGCACGCAAGCCGATGCGACAACGGACGACGGATCGTCTTCCATGGTCAAACGCTGGCGCATTCATCCGCACGACCCGGACCGCATCGCATCGCTCCAACGGGCGGCGGGGATCCCCGCCGTCGTGGCCCAGTTGCTCCTCTGCCGCGGCATCGCCGATCCGACCGCCGCGCAGTCGTTCCTGGATCCCAAGCTCTCGCTGCTGCGCAAGCCGGAATTGTTGCCCGGCTGCCAGGCCGCCGCAGGCCGCATCCATCAGGCCGTGGCCGCCGGCCAGCCGATCGTCGTGTTTGGCGATTACGACGTGGACGGCATGTCCGGCACCGCGATCCTGTGGCTCTGTCTGAAACTGCTGGGCGCGGATGTCCATTACCACGTGCCGCACCGCGTCGACGACGGCTACGGCCTGAATTGCGAAGCCGTGCGGAACTGGTCCGGCGGCCGCGCCGCCCTGATGATCACCGTGGATTGCGGCATCGCCTGCGTGGAGGAAGCCGCCCTGGCCCGGCAACTCGGCCTGGACCTGATCGTCACCGACCACCATCAGCCGGGAAGACAGTTGCCCGACGCGATCATCGTGCATCCGCAATTGCCCGGCAGCGACTATCCGTTCGCCGGACTGAGCGGATCGGGCGTGGCGTTGAAGCTGGCCTGGGCCGTCTGCCAGCAGGCCAGCGGGGCCCAAAAGGTCAGCCCGCGCCTTAAGGATTTCCTCGTGCAGGCGGTGGGCCTGGCCGCGCTGGGAACGATCGCCGACGTGGTGCCGCTGGTGGATGAGAATCGCGTGCTGGTGCATCACGGCCTGGAGAGTCTGGCCGGTTGTCCCACGCCGGGCCTCAAGGCGCTGATGCAGGTCGCCAAGGTGCAACCCACACGTGGGCCGGACGGCCGAGAGCGGCTCTCCAGCGAAGACGTGGGCTTTGCCCTGGCCCCGCGACTGAACGCGGCCGGCCGGCTCGGCCAGCCCCGGCTGGCCGTCGAGTTGCTGCTGACCGACCGGCCGGAGCGGGCGCTCGAGTTGGCCCAATATATCGATCAGCTCAACGTCTCGCGGCAGACATTGGAGCGGAGCATCCAGCTTGCCGCCGGCAAGCAGATCAAGGAGCAGTGCGACCCCGCCGACGAGCCCGCCCTGGTGCTGGCCGAGCGCGGCTGGCATCCGGGCGTGATCGGCATCGTGGCCGGCCGGCTGGCCGAGAAGCACCATCGCCCCGTGGTGTTGATCTCGTGGGACCCGATGGGTCTGCGGCCGGGGGTGGGCTCCGCCCGTAGCGTGCCGGGCTTCGATCTGCACGCCGCCCTGGAGTCATGCCACGAACACCTGCTCGCGCACGGCGGCCACGCGGCCGCGGCCGGTCTGAAGATCGAGGAGGGCAAGCTGGACGCCTTTCAGGCGGCGTTCTGCGAGGCGGCGGCCGCAGCCATCAGCCCGCAACAACGGATCGCCGATTTGTGGATCGATGCCGAAGCGCCCTTGAGCGCCTTTACGCTGCAGGCGGTCCAACAGATCGAGCGGTTGGCGCCGTTCGGCCAGCACAACGCGCGGCCCTTGCTCTGCAGCAGCGCCGCCACGCTGGCCGGCCCGGTCAAAGCGATCGGCAACGGCGGCCGCCATCTGTCGCTGCGGCTTTCGCAGCACGGCGTCACGTTCCGGGCCGTGGCCTTCGGCGGCGCCGACTGGGCCGAGGAGTTGACGGCCCTGGATCGGCCCATCGACATCGCTTTCCGCCCCGTCATCAACAGTTTCCAGGGCCGCCACAACGTGGAACTGCACCTGGTCGACTGGCGCGCCGCGGAAACGTAGAAACGTAGGTCAGGCACGGGGTGCCTGACCTACCCGCTCGAAAATCCTTGACATGGCCCCCGAAATGCCGATACAATACGGGCGGGCAAGCGACAGGGGCAATATCCGCCTCGAAGGAGATTCAGGCCATGCGGTTCTCCATCACCCTGGCAACCATCGTGATGACGCTCTCGGGGCTGGTCGCGCCATTGGCCGCCCAGCAAGTCACCGTGGGCTCCCCCTTCAATAGCGGCAGCGACAGCTTCTTCGAGCGCAACGGCGTCGGATTCAGCGGCAACTGGCGGGGATTCACTTTCAACGGGGGCGCCGGCTTTGGATTAGCAACCCCACAATTCGGAGGATATGATCCTTCCTCCCTGGCGACTACGGGCTTCTCGATCGTCGGACCACAGGGACGGCTCAATTTCAACTTCGCCTTCGGACAAGGCTACCGCCAAAGCCTGGTGACCCAGACCCCCAGCATCACGTTGATGAACGGGCAAACCGGCTACTTCTCCGACACCTCGCAAACGCCGTTTGTGATTAGCGAAGTGCCGGTGGTGGGCGGAGGTTTTGCGCCGATCGGCTTCTTCAACCCGATGCCGTCGGCGCAAATGCTGCAGCAGATGAACAACCCGGGGGTCGACCCGGCCGTCAATCCGCGCATCCAGGCGCTGCGGCAGGCCATGCAGAACGTGGCCCGGCAAGACGCCGATCCGGCCGCGGTGGTGGGCGTACCGGCTGCGGCCGGCCTGCCCGCGCAGCCCAATCCCGGATTGCCGGCGGCGCGGCCCAGGGTACACGTGGCGCAGGCCGCGGCGCCCGAGTTGCCGCCTGTCGCGGCCCGCGCCACGACGGGTGAGCGTCTGGCGGCCGCCCAGGCCAGTTCCGCGGGCCGCGCAGCTCCCAGCGTGGCGGAAGCCCAACGGTTGCACGAAATGGAAAGCAGCGGCAGCGACGACGAAGTCGCGGCACTGGTGGAGCGCGGCCGCGCAGCCGAGGCCGACGGCAAGCCCAAAATCGCCAAAATCTATTACCGGATGGCTGCCAAGCGCGGCAGCGGGGAACTGAAGGAGCAGGCCCAGGCCCGGCTCGATGCCCTGCAAACGGATGCCGCCGACCAATAGGGCGGTTGCCGGTTCACGTGGCTCAGATGCCGACCGACCCCAGCCAGACGCCGCCGGGCATGGCCACCAGCAGCACCGACAGGATCAGCAGCAGGGCCAGCACGATGATGCCGGCGACGACCGGGATGGCCGCCAACCAGAAACGGGCCGACGGCTTTCCCAGGGCCAGGCTGGTTCGCTCCGGTATCGTCCTGCCCACCGACCAACCGCCCAGATACATCAGGACGCCGATACTCAGCAACGGCGCGCCCATCGAGAACAGACCACCCCAGGCATCCAGTCCGTCGAGAAGCATGTGAATCCTCCACGTTAACTTGTCGGCGCGATTGCGCCTTGGCCCGGCCGCTGGTTCAACTATAACCCATGATCGCTCGCGTGCGTCCGACATCTTCGCAAAAAATGCGGTGATCCTGGGCTGCCGACTCTGCCCGAGGTAAACCCGTGTGGGCTCGGTAATTTGTACCGTAGCGGCAGTGCGCGCCACGGGCTTGCCCGTGCTGCTCTGAATGGCTCTTGCGGCCACCCGATCCCCGGATTATTCATGGGGTGGGTCGAGGTCGCGCAAGCCAGTGGCAGCAGACGGCTCTCAGCGGACGACCACCAGCAGCGGCAGCGACTTCCTCAGATCCGCCACGCCATCGCGAGTCACGCTGGTGCCCAGCAGGTTCAGGCTCCGCAGTTGCCTCGCGCCTTTCAGATGAACCAGGCCCGCGTCGCTGACCTTCGTACACAACAGATTGAGTTCTTCCAGTTGCGACAGGTCTTCGAGGTTCAGCAATCCGGTATCGCCGACCTGGGTGCCCCACAACGATAGCCCGCGAAGTTGCGGCAGTTGCTTCACCAGCGCCAGATCGGCGTCCGTGGTTTTCGTGCGGCCGAGGTCCACGGCAACTACCGTCCCATCTTCCCCCAAGTAGACCTTGCCGCCCAGTTGCTCCACGGCAGTTCGCGGATCGACCTGGGGCGCAGGGTTGTCGCTGATCGCCAGGCCGACTATGATCCCGAAGCCCACCGCAAACAGGAGCAGCATGACCGGTTTCATAGCGCGCTTATTATAGTCGAGAGTCCAGAGTCCAGAGTCCAGAGTCGAGGGACCAGGGGTCGAGAGCCATCACGCGGCGGCCGCGCTCGGTCGGAGCAGGCCGTAGATACTACTGCCGATTATTTTGCCTCGCGGCGATGCCGTTGGCAACTAGGGGTAAACAGTCCATAATATGACTCGGCCGGCAAGTCTTGGATCGGCGAAGCAACAACTGTTGCAGTTCGCAAGGGGACAGTCGCCACCTGCACATTCGCCGATCCTTTACATAGTTATTCCACACGCCATCTTCACTGCGCAGTCGGCCCATCAAGACGATCACGCCGGCGAACGACAGGCCGGCCGATGTGACCGATGCGCGTTTGACTTGGTTAATGTGTCGTGACTACCGCCCGAACCTTGCGCGTTGATCCGACACCCCTCGGCGTAAATTCGACGTCTACAAACGCTGGTCTGGTCGCGGGCGGGTGCCAACGTCGCAATTTCTAGAACGCATATTCCAAGCCGGCGGTGGCTCCGTGAAAGAACACGCCGGAGCCGCTATCGACACCAAGTGCTTGCACAGAGGTGTTTCCCGGATCGCCGTTACTGAAGGTTTTCGAAATCTGGCCGGGCGCCAAAGCAACGCCTTGCAGCCAGATCGCTTGGTAACCGGCTTTGAGCAAGAGCCGCTGGGCAAGCTGGTATTCGGCCTCGAGGCCGATTTCGCCAAGGAAGGCGAGCTGATTGGTTGCGTCGGACTCCCAGTACATCCTCCGATAGATGCTCACTCCGGTGGTCTCCGCCGCGTTGTTGTCGAACATCCCCGCCTTGACCAGCCCGTCAAGCGAAAAGCGACCGCGCTCGAAGATTTTCCAATCTTCACCAATCTGGAAACCGTAGAGATCGTTCTCGGTCGTGGTGGTCCAGAAAGGGTTCTTTCTCGCCAGGGCGGGAGGGGTGAGGATTCCCTGAAGATTCTCCCACAGCTCCACCCAACGGAATCCGGCGAGCATGGTGACGCGGGGACAGAGGGCCCAGCGCGCGTTCAGCTCGGCATTGTACAGTCTGGTCGCATACTCCCATCCCATCGCTTGGGTTGCCGTGTCGGTGGTCTGGATAAAGCCGCCGGGGGCCGCGAACGACGGCGACTGGCCGTTGGGCAGCACGATTCCCGCGCTGTTCCAGCCGTCGATCTCAAAAAACGAAAGCTCTACGTCGTAGCCGTAATCGCCGTGATACGTCAAGTCAACCTTCGGCCCGGCGGCAAAGCTTTGATTGAGATCCTGGCTATTGAGCCGCTCGGTGCCGGTGCCAGGGACGAAGGGAGGATTGACCGCGGGAGGGGGAGGAGTCACGGGATAGGTGGTGACCAGCGCTTGATTGACGCCGCCGACCCGGAACCAGCCCATGAACTCGGCCGAGGCCGTCCAACGCGGACAGCGGCACGACTGGCCGAAGTCCGCGTCGCAGCGACCGGCACACTGCGACGGGTCGTCCGTTGTCGCGGAAAACGACGGCAACGAACCTTCCCCGTCGCCTGTCATCGCGCTGTCGGCCGCCGCGTCGTTCCGGCCCAGGACAGCGGCGGCGCTTGTCGACAATACGAAAATCGCAAAAAGAACCGTCCCGAATAGCCTGCGAGAATCCACCTATCTGCCTCCTTGCATGACAGGGCCGCACGTCATGGGAGTAAACCCCCTAACACTTGTATCGGCCGTACAATTCTTTCGCGCGCAATTTGGATAATCTATTTGGAAGAGAGACAACATGGGCAAGACAGACTGACTTTAGGCCGGTTCCTTTCGGGCACGAGACGTGCCGCCGCTCGACCGGCTTTACCGGAGCGCGTCGGTAGCGACCCACCGACGCGCTTGGAAACGCGACGCCACCGAGCAGAGATTGACTGTCCCAACCGCCCCTGGCGCGTGAAACGAGCCATTAAAACAACTCATGAAGTGCCTATGAATTAGGCATTTCGTCGGCTTCGCAGAACAGCCATGCCCTCGATTCCTGGCGGCGACGGCTCTGATTGTAACCATTTACTTATCAACTGGTTACACACCGCACTTCGGGCCGCATTTCTTTGCCGCAGGCCGCTTGCTGAAAATCGAGAAATCCCGTAGATTGATGTGACAAATATGTCCTATGTCCCTTTCGGATCTTTCCTTCCCTTTCCATCCTTTGGAACACGTGAGCGATCCCATGACAACCCGCAGGAGTTTCCGTTGCTTCCTCGTCGTCAGTCTCCTTTCGGCCGCGCTAGGCACGTTCTGGGCCTCCTGCGCCAGGGCCGACTCGCCCGGGCAGCCTGCGGCCGCTGCGGCCGATCTCTTCAACAGCGGCGACAACGCCTGGGTGCTCATCTCCTCGGCTCTGGTGCTGATGATGACCGCCCCGGGGCTGGCGCTGTTTTACTGCGGGCTGGTGCGGAAGAAGAACGTGTTGAGCGTCATGATGCAGTGCATCTTCCTGATGTGCCTGATGACGCTCCTCTGGGCCTTGTACGGCTATTCGCTGGTCTTCGGCGGCGACGCACCGTGGCTCGGCGACGGCCGGTTCCTGTTGATGCGCGGCATTGGGCCGACCTGGCAGGACGGCCCGCAACTGCCGTTGTTTCCCAAGCTGACGATCCCCGCCCTGACGCACATGCTGTTTCAAGGGATGTTCTTCATCATCACGCCGGGGCTGATTTGCGGGGCCTTTGCCGAGCGGATGAAATTCAGCAGCATGGTGCTGTTCTCGGCCCTGTGGGGCACCGTGGTCTATTGCCCGTTGGCCCACTGGATCTGGGGCAACGGCGTGCTGGCCTATGGCAGCCCCAACGCCCAGTTGTTTGCGGCCGGCGGCATGATCGACTTCGCCGGCGGGACGGTGGTCCACATCAGCTCGGGCGTTTCGGCCTTGGTCTGCGCATTGCTGTTGGGCAAACGCCTGGGCTACGGCAGTGAACCGATGCCGCCGCACAACATGACCTACACCGCGACGGGAGCGGCCATGCTCTGGGTGGGCTGGTTCGGATTCAACGCCGGCAGCGCCCTGTCGGCCGGACGGCTGGCCACCTGCGCCTTCACGGCCACGCACTTTGCGGCGGCGGCCGGCGGGCTGACCTGGGCCGCCTTGGAGTGGAACTTCCGTGGAAAACCCAGCGTCCTGGGCGTCTGTTCCGGTCTGGTGGCCGGGTTGGCCTGCATTACCCAGGCCGCCGGCTATGTCACGCCCATGCCGGCCCTGTTGATCGGCGTGGTCGGCGGTTCGCTGTGCTACACGGCCTGCACGGTCGTCAAGGCCCGCTTCGGCTATGACGATTCGCTCGACGTGTTCGGCGTCCACGGCGTGGCCGGAACCCTGGGCGCAATCCTGACCGGGATCTTCGCCACCCGCGCCACGGGCGCCTACGACGATAAATTGCTGGGGCTGCTGGAGCACGGCCCCCTGCTCAAGGGGCATCTCATCGGCGTGGCGGTCGCCTGGGGGCTGGCGATTGCCGGCACCTTTATCATTCTGAAGCTGTTGGACGCCACCCTGGGCCTGCGCGTGCCGCAGGCTGCCGAGATCGAGGGCCTCGACATCAGCCAGCACGACGAGGAAGGCTATATCCTCATTTGATCGTACGGGAGTCAGGAGAACTGGTTCGGCATTCCTGCCTTCTAACTCCTAACTTCTAACTCCTAACTCCTAGCTCCTAGACAGAACCGCGGCCGCACACTAAAGTGAGGGAAACACAAGGAGTCTTCTGATGAAGAAAGTGGAAGCGATCATCCGGCATTTCAAGCTGGAGGACGTCAAGAAGGCGTTGACCGAGCGCGGCATCGCAGGCATGACGATTACCGAGGTCCGCGGCTTCGGACGGCAAAAAGGCCATACCGAAATGTACCGCGGCACCGAGTACAAAGTTGACTTCGTGCCTAAGATCAAGGTAGAAGTCGTCGTCGCCGACAGCATGCTGCAGACCGTGCTGGATACCATCATGCGTGCGGCCCAGACCGGGCAGGTCGGCGACGGCAAGATGTTCGTTTCCGATCTGACCGACGTGGTGCGGATCCGCACCGGCGAGTCGGGCGGCGACGCCATCTGACCGCTCGGTAGAGTTGTCATCACGCGCCGCGTGATGCAGTCCCATCTCGCGGAGCGCGATGAACACGATTGGGCTGCAGGAAAAGTAACTCTTGCCCGTACGCTATGACGGATCAACGCGATCGAGAACTTCCGGCCGACCGAGCAGCGGGCGGCCCTCTCGGGGCGGAGATCCCGCCGGACGCACCCGCCGCGATCCGCGCGGCCTTGGCCGCGGCCGAGCATCTCGCGCGGCCGGGTGAGTTGCCGGTCCGGATCATCCACCCCGGCGAGGCCATTGCCTGGCACGTTGCCGGCGAGTTGCGGTTGGAAGACGGCGCCGCCCTGCGCATCCGGCGGGGCCTGCCGCCCGATCTCCCCTTGGGCTACCACGATTTCTTTGACGGCGAAGGCCGCCGAACGCGGATCATCGTCGCCCCGCGACGGTGCCTGCTGCCCACCGCTCGGCAATGGGGATGGACTGTGCAACTGTACGCCGCGCGGTCGGCCCACAGTTGGGGTCTCGGCGATCTGGCCGACCTCGGCCGCGTGGCCGCCTGGGCCCGCGATCTGGGGGCCCAACTGCTGCTGGTCAGCCCGCTTTGCGCCGCGGCCCCGGTGCTGCCGCAGGTGGCAAGCCCTTACTATCCCAGCACGCGGCGGTTCCTTAGTCCGATGTACTTGCGCATTGAGGAAGTGCCGGGCGCAGCGCGATTGGGGAGCGAGTTGCCGCGCCTGGCCGCGGCCGGCCGGGCCCTGTGCGCCGTTCGACGCGTGGATCGCGATGCGGTGTTTCGCTTGAAGCGGGAAGCCCTGCACTGGATTTGGGCCGGGTTCACGTCCGATGCGGACTTCGATCAATTCTGCACGCACGCCGGGCCGAGCCTGGAACTGTTCGCCACGTGGTGCCTGCTGGCCGAGAACCACGGCGGCGACTGGCGGCAGTGGCCGGCGCAATATCGCGATCCTCTCGGACGGGCCGTGCAAGCGGCGGCCCGCGAAAACCCCCGCAAAGTCCGCTATCATCAATGGCTCCAGTGGCTCCTGGACCGGCAGTTGGCCCGCGCGAGCGCGGTCCTGCCGCTGGTGCAGGACTTGCCCATCGGCATGGATCCGGGCGGTTTCGACGCCTGGCAATGGCAGGATCTCTTGGCCAAGGACTGTACGATCGGGGCCCCGCCCGATCAATTCAACTCCTTGGGCCAGAACTGGCAACTGCCTCCGCTGGTGCCGGCCCGGCTGCGACAGGCCGCCTATGAGCCGTTTGTGGAAACCATCCGGGCCACTTTGCGCCACGCCTGCGGGTTGCGGATCGACCACGTAATGGGCCTGTTCCGCCTGTGGTGGATCGCCGCTGGTTCCTTGCCCGCCCAGGGGATTTATGTTCCCTACCCGGCCGACGACCTGTTGGACATCGTGGCCCTGGAGAGCCATCGCGCCGGGGCCTTCGTCGTGGGCGAAGACCTGGGCACGGTCCAGCAGGGCGTGCGGCAGCAACTCGCCGAGCGGCAGATCCTGTCCACCCGCCTGCTATGGTTCGAAGCCGATCCGCCCTCGCGCTATCCGCAACTTTCGCTGACGACTCCCAGCACGCACGATCTGCCCACCGTGGCCGGCATGTGGAGCGGTTTCGATCGCGCCGCGCAGGAACAACTGGGCCTGCCGCACAACGAGGAAATGCGGGAACTCCGCCGACGCCTCGGCAAGCTGATCGACGTGCCTGCCGACGCGCCGATCGCCGAGGTGATCCGGCAGACGTACCGAGTGCTGGCCCGGGCGCCGTCGTTGCTGCTGCTGGCGAGTCTCGAAGACGCGCTGGCGGTCGAGGAGCGGCCAAACATGCCCGGCACGACCACGCAATGGCCCAACTGGTCGCTGGCCTTGCCCGGTGGACTGGAGGCCCTGGAAGCGGCGCCGTTGCCGCGGCAAATCGCCCGGGCACTAAGTGGAGTTGCGTGAACCGATGATGCTTAGCTTATGCTCCCCTCTCCCGCAAGGGGAGAGGGAACGTGGGAGCCCTTCGTGCGCAGCAACTCCCGGACGGCCGCCACCAGCTTCCCCGGCCCGTGACGGATCACGTCGCAAGCCGGCAGTGGGAACTCGCGCTCCACGCGCCGGCATTCGTCGGCCACCTCGCGATCGGAAAACTGCAGGCCGTTGACGGCCACGCCGATCACGCGGCAGGGGTGCATCAGGTTGGCCGCCGCTTCGTAGAACTCGATCACTTTCTCCAGCGGCGGCAGCGGCACGTCTTCCATTCCGCCGATCATCCGGCGGCCCATCTCGTAACAGACGATCAAGCCGTCCGGCATGATTCCGTGCAGCAACCCCAGCGTTACGCCCGAATAGCGCGGATGGAACAGGCTGCCCTGTCCCTCGACGACCATCACCTCGTGATGCTGGTTGGCCAGCACCAGTTTCTCGGCGGCCCCGCTCACGAAATCGGCAATCACCCGATCGATGGGACATCCCTCCCCGGCCACCAGGATGCCGGTCTGGCCGGTGGCCACGAAGGCCGCATCGACGCCCGCGCGACCCAGCCCGCGGGCGACCTCGACCGCCGCGACCATCTTGCCGCAACTGCAATCGTTGGCCACGGTGTGGATCCGCAGGCAGGCCGCGCGGATACCGCGGCGTTGCGCCACGTCGTGTTCGTCGTTGCGGCGCAGATCGACCAGCGCCACGCCCTGTTGCGCCGCCGCGGCCGCGAACTGGGGATCCTCGGCGAGAAATTCGTGCAGGCCGGAAATCACGGCCATGCCCCGGCCGATGGCCTCCAGAATCATGGGCCGCCAGTGCGGCGGAAGCTTGCCGCCGGGCGGGGCAATGCCGATCAGTAGTGCGTCGGCCGACGGAGAGTCGCGCACCGCGCCGACAACCGGGATCGTGCCGCCCACGCCGAACAACTCGTCGGCCGTCTTGCCGGCCGCCGCGCGGTCCAACACGGCGACCACGTCTTCCGGCCGGTAGCGGATCACGCAGATCGCCGTCTTGGCCGTGTGCGGATCGCTGAAACCGTCCGTAAGAATGAGCAGGTGGCGGGCCGTAATCATACGGCAAGTCTATCGCCGCCGCCCCGCTGTTTCAACGACAAAGCAGCCGCTACACCTCGACCACGCCCAGTTCGTGGTACACCGACTCGACCACGTCGACGTCGATCTGGCGGAGGTCCCGACCGGCGCCGGCCAACAGCGCCAGATCGGCCAACTGGCGGACGCGGCGGGGAATGCCGTGCGACAGTTCGTGCAAGCGGCTGGCGGCCGGCTCGGCAAAGACCTCCGGCGGACCGCCCGCGCGGGTCAAGACCGTATCCAAGAAGGTCCTGGTCTCCTCCGGCTGCCAGGGCTCAATGTCGATGCGCAAGTCGGCCAAATCGAGCAGCGGCTCGCCCAGTCGGCCCATCCGCTCGCGCCGCCCGGAGAGCACCATCGTCAGCCGCGCCTCGGGCGACGGATCGAAATGCGCCAGCCGGGCGATCTGCACCAGCGACTGCCGGCCGGCCAGGTCCGCATCGTCCAACAGAATGGCTGTATCCTGTTGCTGGTAGCGGTACTCCAGCACGCGATCGGTAACGCTCCGCCACAGCACGGCCGGATTGTCCGAGCAATCGACGGCAAGGCCAAGTTCCGTAGCGATCGCTGCGAGCAACTCGGCCGGCTCGACCCCCGCCGCGCTCAGCCGGGCCACCGGCCGACCTTCACGGCGAAGCTCGCGTGCGAAAACTTCCAGCAGCAACGATTTCCCACTGCCGCCCGGACCCATGAGCAGCCCCAGTCGGCGGCGTTGGTCAACGAGAAAGTGCAACCGGGCCAGGCCCTCCTCTTGTGTCGCAGCCTGATAGAAGAACTGTGGATCGAGGCAACTGCGAAATGGCGATTCCCGTAAACCCCAGTGCGATTGGTACATGGCCGTATTGTCCCCTCCTGACCGCTACTTCCCGTATCATCGTTATCTTCGGTACAATGCAGGCGAGAACTTGACCATTGCCGGGTGTTTGATTCGCGTTCGCACGATTCTGGGCAAACTGAACACTGAAAACTGAACACTTGCCCCAATGGCCGATCGCTATTTCGTCGAAGTGCCCGTGAGTACACCTCGGGCCGTCTTGTCGGGGGCCGAGGCCCATCATCTGATCCATGTCATGCGGGCGAAACCGGGCATGGCGGTGACGCTTTTCGATGGCAGCGGGGCCGAGTTCTCGGCCCTCGTCGAGCGCCTGGGGCGATCGGAAGTCGAACTCCAGATCGTCGCTCGCCAGCAGGTCGACCGCGAGTTGCCGCTGGATCTTGCCTTGGGTGTTTCCCTTCCCAAGGGGGACCGGCAGAAATGGCTGGTGGAAAAGGCCGTCGAACTGGGCGTCCGGCGCGTTGTGCCGCTGTTGACCTCCCGATCGGTGGCCCAGCCGGCCGGGGCCGTTGCGCGGCTCCGCCGGACCGTGATCGAGGCCTCGAAGCAGTGCGGCCGGAATCGGCTCATGGAGATTTGCGCGCCCAGCGGCTGGGCTGATTTCGTCGGCGCGGAGCCGGAAGTCTCGCTCAAGCTGTTGGCCCATCCGGCCGGGGAAAACGTCCTGGGGGCACGAGATGCATGCTCGGACGAACCCGTCCGCCGTGCCATCCTGGCAATCGGGCCGGAGGGCGGATTTGCGGAGGAGGAGCTTGCGCTGGCCCGCAGCGCCGGCTGGCGGTTGGTGAACTTGGGTCCGCGCATTTTGCGCGTCGAAACGGCCGCCATCCTTCTGGTGGCCAAGGTGATCGCTAAGCTACCGCCCTGAGGGGCGTTCGCCGGGGCGCGTTTCCGTCGCCGCGCCCGGTTGCGAGCCAATGACGGCTACGCTATAATTCTCGATTCTTTCCCAAACGCTCAGGGTCGAACGTTCGACCAGACAAAAAGAGATACCCCGTCGCGAACCGGGGGCCAACTACCATCAAAAGGAGAAGCACAGTGGCAATTCGCGTTGGTATTAACGGCTTCGGCCGCATCGGTCGCCTGGTGTTCCGGCGGTTGTTCGAGAAACCGAATCTCTTCGAGGTGGTCGGCATCAACGACATCACCGACACGAAGACCTTGGCCTACTTGCTGAAGTACGACAGCGTCCATCGCCGGTTCAACGGCGAGGTCGGCCACGAAGCCGACCAGATCATCGTCAACGGCAAGAAGATCCGGGCCCTGGTGGTCAAGGACCCGGCCACGCTTCCCTGGGGCGATCTGGGCGTCGACGTGGTGCTGGAAAGCACCGGTATTTTCACCGCCCGCGGCGGCGGCGGGAAGCCCGGCTACGCCAGCCACCTGGACGCCGGCGCCAAGAAGGTGGTGCTCAGTGCCCCCGCCAAGGAAGATCCGGACCTGACGTGCGTGCTGGGAGTGAACGACAACCAACTGAAGCCCGAGATGAAGTGCGTCTCCAACGCAAGTTGCACCACCAACTGCCTGGCGCCCGTGGCCAAGGTGCTGCAGGAGAAGTTCGGCATCGTCAGGGGCCTGATGACGACCATCCACTCCTATACCAACGACCAGCGGGTGCTGGACCTCCCGCACAAGGACCTGTACCGCGCGCGGGCCGCGGCCTTGAACATCATCCCCACCAGCACGGGGGCGGCTAAAGCAGTTGGTCTGGTGATCCCTTCCTTGAAGGGCAAGATGACCGGCATTTCGCTGCGCGTGCCCACGCCCACGGGCAGTGCCGTCGATCTGGTGGTGGAGATGGCCAAGCCGGTGACCAAGGAGGCCGTCAACGCGGCCATGAAGGAGGCCGCCGAGGGCGCGCTGAAGGGCATTTTGAAGTACACCGAGGACGCCATCGTCTCCAGCGACGTCATCGGCGATCCGCACAGCTCGATCTTTGCCGCCGATCAAACCATGGTCCTCGGCGATACCATGCTCAAGATCATCTCTTGGTACGACAACGAGTGGGGCTATAGCTGCCGCACCGCCGACCTGATCGAAAAGCTGGGCAAGATGTAGTTTTTGACAGCAAACGCTGGTATAATTACACGGCATCGGCCCTTCACGGACCGGTGCCGTTCGTTTTGGAGCCGAAAGGGCGCGTAAACCGTTACTGGGATTACAGTTTGAGTCTTTCGGAAATCATCGCCTGGCTTCGCGAAACCAACCCGGCGCGGCTGGCCGTGCTTTGGCGACAGGCCGACCGGACGCGGCAAGAGGCCGTGGGCGGGGAAGTCCATTTGCGCGGGCTGATCGAGTTTTCGAATCATTGCGTCCGCCTTTGCGCATACTGCGGCTTGCGGGCCGCGAACACGGACCTGCCGCGCTACCGGATGACCGAAGAAGAGATTTTGGGCTGCGTTCGCCAGGCCGTGGCCTTCGGGTACGGCACCGTGGTGCTCCAATCGGGGGAGGACCCGGCCATCCAGGCCGACTGGATGTCCCACGTGGTACGGCGGATCAAGAGCGAGACCGCGCTGGCCGTTACGCTCAGTCTGGGCGAGCGCGAGGCGGACGAGTTGGCCGCCTGGCGCCAGGCGGGGGCCGACCGCTACCTGTTGCGTTTCGAGACGTCCAACCGTGAGTTGTACGAGCGGATCCATCCTCCGCGCCCGGGTAGAACGTCGGATCGCATCGCGCTGTTGTCGGTGCTGGGCGACCTGGGTTATGAAGTCGGCAGCGGCGTGATGATCGGCATTCCCGGGCAAACCTTTGAGGATCTGGCCCGGGACATCGATCTGTTTCGCACGCTGGACCTGGACATGATCGGCGTCGGCCCGTTCCTGCTCCATCCGGCTACGCCGCTGGCCGATCGGCGCGCATGGCCCCAGGCGCCGCCCGAGGAACAGGTGCCCAACGGCGAATTGATGACCTACAAGGTGCTCGCGTTGGCGCGGCTGGTGCAGCCGCGGGCGAACATCCCCAGCACGACGGCCCTGGCCACCTTGAATGTCGAGAGCGGCCGCGAATTGGGCCTGGTGCGGGGAGCGAACGTGATCATGCCCAACCTTACCCCCCCGCAGTACCGCGTACATTACGAGATTTATCCCAACAAGGCCTGCATCCGCGAAACGGCCCATGCGTGCAACGAGTGTACCGCGGCGCGGATCCGCCGCCTCGGCCGAAGCACCGGGGCCGGCCGCGGCGATGCAAGACAATCATGTCCACGACCATCGACAAGGCGAAACTGAGCGACAGCGGCTACGACTTCATTGACGAGGAACGTCTCGCCGGCCTGCTCGACCGCCGTGTCAGGCCCGGCGAGTTCCGCGATGTCATCCGGAAGAGCATGGCGAAGCAGGCCCTGTCGGTCGAGGAGACGGCGGTGCTGCTGGCGGCCGACGACCGGGAGAGCCGCGCGCGGATCTTCGAGGCCGCACGGCAACTGAAGCGCGACGTGTACGGCAATCGCATCGTGCTGTTCGCGCCGCTGTACGTGGGCAGCGCGTGTACCAACGATTGCCTGTACTGCGCCTTCCGCCGCTCCAACCGCGAAGTGGTCCGCCGCACGCTGAGCGAAGACCAGTTGCGGGCCGAGGTGGGCGCATTGGAGAAAAAGGGCCATAAGCGCTTGATCCTGGTCTTCGGCGAGCATCCCCACTACCAGGCCGAGTTCATCGCCCAGTGCGTGCGGCAGGTGTATGCGGTCAAGGTCGGCCGCGGCGAGATCCGCCGCGTGAACGTCAACGCCGCGCCTCAGGACCATGCCGGCTACGCCACCATCAAGGCCAGCGGAATCGGCACCTACCAGATCTTTCAGGAGACGTATCACCACGCCACCTATCGCCTGATGCACGAGCAGAAAACGCGCAAAGGCGATTATCTCTGGCGGTTGGACGGCGTGGCCCGGGCCATGGAAGCCGGCTGCGACGACGTGGGCATCGGGGCCCTGTTCGGCCTGTACGATTGGCGCTTCGAGGTGTTGGGATTGGTCGCGCACGCCTTGCACTTGCAGAAGCATTACAACGTCGGGCCGCATACCATCAGCTTCCCGCGGCTGCGTCCGGCCAGCGGCGTCGATCTGGTCACGCAATGGATGGTCGGCGACGAGGATTTCAAGCGGCTCGTGGCGATCCTGCGGCTCTCGGTGCCGTACACCGGCTTGATTCTCACGGCCCGCGAGCCGCCCGAGCTGCGTCGCGAGGTGCTGGGCTTCGGCGTCTCGCAGATCGACGCCGGCAGCCGGGTCGAGTTGGGCGGCTATACCGAGGTCGGCGATGCCCAGATCCTCCAGCGCGAGCAGTTCCAATTGGGCGATATCCGCCCGCTGGACGCGGTCATGCGGGAGTTGATGGTCGACGGCTACATCCCCAGTTTCTGCACGGCTTGTTACCGCCTGGGACGGACCGGCGCGCATTTCATGGAGTTCGCCATCCCCGGCTTCATTCAGAACATGTGTACGCCCAACGCCTTGACCACGTTGATGGAATACCTCGTGGATTACGCTTCCGCCGAGACCTGTGCGGCGGGCACGCGGCTTATTGCCGAGGAAGTGGCCAAGCTTCCGCAGGGAGCGAGAAAGGATGCGCTGGCCGATCGTTTGCGGCAGATCCAGGAGACCGACGCCCGCGACCTCTATTTCTGATGACTGCATTTCGCCAGGAAACCGACCTGCTGGGTACGCGCGAGGTGCCGGCCGACGCCTTGTGGGGCATCCACACGCTCCGCGCCCTGGAGAACTTCCCCTTGGCCGGCCGGCCGGTGCATCGCGGGCTGGTCCGCGCCTACGGGGCGGTGAAACTGGCTGCCGCCCGCACCAACCATGAGCTTGGCTTCTGGGATCCGCCCAAGTTCGCGGCGATCGAAACGGCCTGCCAGGAAATGATGGCCGGAACGCTCGACGAGCACGTTGTCGTCGACGCACTCCAAGGCGGGGCCGGCACCTCGACGAACCTCAATGTCTGCGAGGTGCTGGCCAATCGCGCCCTGCAGTTGCTCGGCCGGCCCCCGGGCGAGTACCAAACCGTCAACCCGCACGACGACGTCAACCTCCACCAGTCGACCAACGACACATACCCGACGGCCCTGAAAGTGGCGGCCATCGGCGGCTTGCGGGCCCTGGAGGGCAAAGTAGTCGCCCTGCTGGAGAGTTTTCAGCACAAGGAACGCGAGTTCGCCGACGTGGTGAAGATCGGCCGCACCGAATTGCAGGACGCCGTGCTCATGACGCTGGGGCGGGAGATGTCGGCCTATGCCGAGGCCCTGGCCCGCGACCGCTGGCGGATCTATAAATGCGAGGAGCGGCTCCGCGTGGTGAACCTGGGCGGCACGGCCATCGGCACCGGCCTGGGCGCGCCGCGGCGCTATCTGTTCCGCGTCGTCGAAGAACTCCGCCAGATCACCGGCCTGGGCCTGGCCCGCGCCGAGAACCTGGTCGAGGCCACGCAGAACGCCGACGTGTTCATCGAAGTCAGCGGCATCCTTCGCACGCTGGCCGGCAGCCTGTTGAAGATTGCCAACGATCTGCGGTTTCTGTCTTCCGGGCCGCACGCGGGCATCGCCGAGATCCGGCTGCCGCCCCGGCAGGCCGGCTCGTCGATCATGCCCGGCAAGGTCAACCCGGTCATCCCCGAGGCCGTGGGCCAGGCGGCCATCGCGGTGTTCGGCCACGACCTGGCGATCGTCCAGGCGGCTTCCGCCGGCAACCTGGAGTTGAACCAGTTCCTGCCGTTGGTGGCCGATCGCCTGCTGGAGTCGCTCGATCTCTTGGCGCGGGCCTGCGACCTTTTTGCCCGGCTGTGCATTTCGGGCATCGAGGCCGACCGCGCGCAATGCCTCCGCAACGTCCACAACAGCACCGCCACGCTCACGGCCCTGATCGAGCGGATCGGCTACGACGCGGCCGAGCACCTGGCCCAACACCTGGCGCAAAGCAAGGGCGACCCGCAGTTGACCATCCGCCGTTTCGTCGTCGAGCACGGCATGCTCACCGCCGAAGAGTTCGACCAGATGACCTCGCCCGAACGCGTCACGCGGCTCGGTTCGCCGGAAAGCAAGGAGCCGTAAGAGAATAATTGATCAACCATCGTAGGACGGATTGGCAATCCGTCTTACAAAATACGGACGGATTGGCAATCCGTCCTACGGGCAACTGGCCATGTTCTTGTCTTAGGGGCACCAAGACTGACAAGCCATGATGCAACCGACCCCCAAAGGTTTGCGCCTGCACATCGGCCTGTTCGGCCGCCGCAACGCCGGTAAATCGTCGCTCCTGAATGCGCTCACGCGGCAGGAGGTCTCGATCGTTTCCGAAGTTGCCGGCACGACGACCGACCCGGTCGAGAAGCCGATGGAACTGCTGCCGCTGGGACCGGTGCTGTTCATCGATACGGCCGGGATCGACGACGCAGGCGCCCTGGGCGAAAAGCGCGTGCAAAAGACCCGGCAGGTGCTGGATCGCACCGACCTGGGCCTGCTGGTGGTCGACGCCGGCCGCTGGAGCACATTCGAGGAGGCGATCCTCGACGAGCTCGGCAACCGCCACGTGCCGGTCATCGTGGTCTTCAACAAGTCGGACCTGTCCAGCCCGCCGGCCGAGTTGAGCCAGCGCTTGACGGCAGCGGGCACGACCTGTCTATGCACGGTGGCCAACGCGGGTGGCGGCATCGCGGAGCTGCGCGCGGCGCTCATTCAGGCGGCGCCGGAGGAGTTCTTGCGGCCGCCGCGCATTGTCGCCGACCTCGTGCCACCCGGCGAGATGGCGGTGCTCGTCCTTCCCATCGACTTGGAGGCCCCCAAGGGCCGGCTGATCGTGCCGCAAGTGCAAACCATCCGCGACCTGCTGGACGGCGATGCCTATTGCCTGGTGGTCAAGGAGCGCGAACTGCGCGACGCGCTGGAGCGGCTCCGGCGGCCGCCGGCCCTGGTCGTGACCGATTCCCAGGCGTTCTTGAAGGTCGCCGGCGACACGCCGCCGGGTGTCAAAATGACCTCGTTCTCCATCCTCTTCGCCCGGCAAAAAGGCGACCTGGCCCAGTTCGTCCGCGGGGCCATGGCGATCGACCGGCTCGCGCCCGGCGATCGCGTGCTGATCGCCGAGGCCTGCACGCACCATCCCATCGGCGACGACATCGGGCGGGTGAAGATCCCGCGCTGGCTGGAGCAATACGTGGGCGGCCGGCTGGAGATCGCCATGACGGCCGGCCACGATTTCCCCGACGACCTGGGCCGATACCGGCTGGTCGTTCATTGCGGGGCCTGCATGTGGAACCGCCGCGAGGTGCTCTCGCGCATGTGGCGCTGCCGCCAGGCCGGCGTGCCGATGTGCAACTACGGCATGACCATCGCCTACACGCTGGGGATCTTCGACCGCGCCTTGGAGCCGTTCCCCGACGCGCTGGAGACCTACCGCAGCCTAGCGGCGAAATCCTGACCCCTCGACCCTCGACTCTCAACTCCGCCGGCCCGTCTTCTGGGCTTCGCGGGCGATCATCAACTCTTCGCGGGTGTGGATCACGAGGATTCGCGCGGGCGAGTCGGCCGTCGCGATATCGCTGTCGGGGCGATTGGCCGCATTCCGCGCGGAATCCAATCGCAGCCCCAGGCACTCCAGCCCTTGGCAGGCCAGGGCCCGAAGGGTGGGCGAGTTCTCGCCCACGCGGTCGGTGAAGGCCAGCACGTCGACTCCGCCCATGCTGACCGCCAGGGCCCCCACGGCCGCACGGACGCGGTCGGCGAACATTTCCACCGCCAGGCGGGAGCGGCAGTGGCCCTGCTGGGCCGCGCGCTCGAGTTCGGAGAAGTCGGGCGACAGGCCGGAAACGCCCCACAGGCCGGAGCCGTGATTCAGGGCCGCGTCCAGATCGTCGGCGTTCAGGCCATGCCGTCGCTGGACATGGATCAAGATGCCGGGATCGAGGGAGCCGGGCCGAGTACCCATCATCAGGCCGTCTAAGGGGGTGAAGCCCATGGTCATGGCGACGGCGGCGCCGCCCTGGATTGCCGCCGCCGAGCAGCCGCCGCCCAGGTGGCAATTGACGATCCGCAGCCCGGCCGGATCGCGGCGGAGGATCTCGGCCGCCCGGGCGGCACAGTAGCGGTGGCTAATGCCGTGGAAACCGAAGCGGCGCACGCCCCAATCGGCATACCATGCGTAGGGCAAGGGGTAAACGTGTGCCCGGGGCGGCAGATGCGCAAAGAAGGCCGTGTCGAACACCGCCACTTGTCGTGCCTGCGGCAGTGCGGCCTCCGCCGCGCAGATGGTCGCCAACGCCGGCGGATTGTGCAAAGGGGCCAGTTCGGACCAGCGGGCGATGCTCTGCTTCACCGCATCGTCGATCAGCACGCTTTCGGGAAACTCGGCTCCGCCGTGAACGACGCGGTGTCCTACGACCTGGATGGCGGAGAGCGTGTGCGCACCGTCGGGGTGCGCTTCCGCCAACGCTTCCATCGCCGTGCGCACGGCCGCCGCGTCGTCGGGCACGTCGACCGTGCGGCTTTGCGCCGCCATCTCCTCCGAGGTGCGCCATGCCAGCAGCGCATGATGCCGATCGCCGCCGGCCCAATCGATCGACCCGGACGCCAACAGCGCGCAGGCCGGATCGCTGAAGAGGCCGAATTTCAGACTACTGGAGCCGGCATTGAAAACCAGGATGCTCATGGAAGAAGACGCACCGGTCAAATCTCAGATCTGAAATCCCAAATCTCAGATTTTGAAAACTGAAAACTGAAAACTGAATCAGAACAACGGCTTCCGGCCGAGCTTGCGGCGGATCGGCACGAGTTGGCCCGAGTGCATGAGCCAGTGCCCGCCCAACATCGTGAGCGCGGCCCCCACGGTGGGCGCATATTCCCGCATCGCTTCTGGTCCGGGCGCGTCGAGCCGGTC
>JBEKZQ010000076.1:0-16722 GCA_049509675.1 Thermoguttaceae bacterium
ACAGGGTGACCCAGATGTGTCCGTACAGGTATTTTTGGTCGGCGGGGCCCGGCGTGGGATTGTGGTGGATGTCGGCTCCCTCGACCTTCGGGCCGTAGCGTTTGGTGGGGGAGTCGTCGATGGCTTTGGTGAGCTGCGGAAGGTTGACCTTGCCTGCGGTGTAGTCGTCGTACTTCGTGTGGCAGGTGACAGGCATCCTACTCGGCCAGGAACTTCAATAGCTCCTCGTGGAATTTCGCGGGGTCGCTCATGTACGGCGCATGACTGCCGCCAGGGATGACCACCATCCGACCCTTGGGCACTGGGACCAGCTACGAGATAATGCACCTGGTCATCCTCCATCGAACCGCATAGGTAGTCCAGGCAGGCCACGGTTTCCAACGAGACAATCATCTCATGCAACAGCGCAACTCTCAAGGCCCCGGATCGCCTGCAAGGAAGCCGGAATAAATTCCCGCACGCCCGCTACCTTCTCAGCCACCGCGCAAGCACGGCAACGACGTAGTCGATCTGTTCCCGCGTCAGGGGCTTGCCTTGGGGAATGCGGTGCCACTTGGCGAGGCATTCCCGACAACAGGTAGCCGTGGCGTGCTGGGCGACGAAAACCGGGTGCCCCCGCATCGGTGTCTGCCGTCCGTCGTTCTTCGGCTGGGCATCAGCCAACCGCTCGACGACGAATCGCCTGCCGTGCTCCAGGACGACGGGGAGGGACTTCTCGTTCAGGTACGACGTTTCCTTCTCCCCGAGCCGGAAGCGACTGCGGAACCTGCTCCGGGCCAAGGCCGCAAACAGTTCGTCCGGGTCGCGCATCAATGCTCCAGCTTGGACGTGTTGCGACGGGCTTTCAGACGCTCATCAGGACCAGGTACGACGCCATCACGATCCTCAGCACGGCGAGAATGACGGCGACCACGACCGCAAGCATTGCCGTCCTTACACATGGTCATCTCGCACCTGAGTTGTATGTCTGCTGACCGGCTTTCCTGCCGCTCCGGCAAGGAGAGCCGAGTGCTTTTCACCCAGATTCTACCGGACTTGCGTGGGCGCGGGGAAGTGGTGGCTGGTGTCCGCAGGGGCGGCGAGAACTCGCCCCTACGGCTTGCCGGTGTTCTGGACGGGCTCGGTCGCGTGAGTCCCCTCGGGGGCTGGACACGGCGGGGCGATCTTGTAAGATGGATGGCGATGCGGGCCTGGATCGGCTCCAGGCTGGTTCCAACCCGGCATGTCGAACAGCCAACTTATTGAAAAGGAGCGTTCCGTGAAATCCATGCCAAGCGCCGTCCTGGTCCTGTTGTGGGCAACCTGTTCCTTGGCCGCCGGCACGTGGCAGCCGGAAGAGGGTTTCGTGAGCCTCTTTGACGGAAAGACCCTCGACGGCTGGAAGGTGGGCGACAACGCCGACGTCTTCCGGGTCCGCGACGGCATGATCGTGATGGAGTGCCCGGCGACGACCCACCGTCCCGCGCACCTGTTCTATGTCGGGGACGTAAGCCGTCACGACTTCAAGAACTTCGACCTCAAGGTGGACGTGATGACCTTCCCCAAGGCGAACTCGGGCATCTACTTCCATACGAAGTATCAGGAGGCCGACTGGCCCAAGTTCGGGATCGAATGCCAGGTCGACAACAGTCATGTCGACTGGCGGCGGACGGGCAGCCTGTACGGCATCAGGAACATCTCGTGGGGGCCGGAAACGCCGCCCAGGAACAACAAGGAGAACGTCACCATCCTGCCGAAACCCCCGGTCACGGACAACGTCTGGTACAGCCAGGAGGTCATCTACCAGGACGGGCTGGTGACGGTCAATCTCGACGGCAAGACCATGTTCGAGTACAGGATTCCCCATGCGGATGTCGAGCATAAGCTTCCGACCGGGATGACCTGGCTGCCACGGGGCACCTTCGCCCTTCAGGGGCACCCGCCGATGCCGGGCCATATCAGCAAGGCATGCTTCAAGAACATCCGCGTCAAGGTCCTGCCCGACTGAGTCGCTCACGCCTCTGCCCGCCTGCCTGGCTGCCGTCACCGCGCGCCTCTTCGCCACGGTCTCCTCCTCGCCCGCCATCGCCTTCTCGATCCTCCGGAGCAACTCCGAATCCCCGAGCGACCCGGCATACTCTCGTGCCAGTTGCTTGATCCAACACACGATCGAATTCTTGTGTACATCCAGGCCGACGCAGATTAAGCTCTTCTTCATTGGACCGGTCCTCCCGTATGTGGCTCTGTCGTAAAGGGGTTTCGAACACAACCCTTTAGGATAATCCACGCTCTACGCGAGCGACTGGTCCAACCATTTTCTCTACATGAATAATCCGGGTTCACAGTCCTGGAAATGGGGAACCGCAATGCAGTGGGTGCAAATCTATGATCCGCTAGGGCAGCCACTGCTTTCGTCGTTGGTGGCGGGCATACCGATTTTCGTCTTGCTGGGCTTGTTGCTGCTGGGCGTTTCGGCGCCGCGGGCGGCGCTGGCGGGACTGGCCGCCGCCCTGGCCGTTGCCGTGGGCTTGTTCAAAATGCCCGCCTCGGCCGCATTGGCCGCCGCCGCCTACGGCGCCTGCTATGGCCTGTTGCCGATCGGCTGGATCGTGGTGTCGGCCGTGTTCCTGTTCCAATTGACAGTCCACTGCGGCCAGTTCGAGATCGTGAAGCGCTGGGTGATGATCATCTCGCCCGATCGGCGCATGCAGGCCTTGTTGATCGCCTTCTGCTTCGGCACCTTGTTGGAAGGCGTGGCCGGGTTCGGCGCGCCGGTAGCCATCTCCGCTGCCTTGCTCATCGGGGTCGGCTTCAGACCGCTGTATGCCGCCGGGCTGGCCCTGTTGGCCAATACCGCGCCGGTCGCCTTCGGCACGCTGGGCACTCCGCTGTTGATGTTGGCCCAGGCCTCCGGCCTCAGCGAGTTGGCCCTGTCGCAAATGGCCGGGCGGCAACTGTGCTTCGTGGCCGTCCTCATTCCGCTGTGGATGATCGCGCTGATGTCGGGCTGGAAAGGGGTCAAAGGCTGCTGGCCTGCGATCCTGGTTTGCGGCGGCAGCTACGGCCTGCTCCAGTTCCTCGTCTCGAACTATCACGGCCCCCGTTTGGTCGGAGTGACCAGCGGCCTCGGGTCGCTGGCGGCGATGGTCGTGCTCATGCGCTTCTGGCAACCGAAGGATGTCTGGCGGTTCCCCGACGAATCGCCCGAACGTTCTTCTTCCATTGCGAATACGGTCGATCGGGCTGCAGGGCCCGGGGAATTGTCGCGCGCACAAGTCGCCTATGCCTGGACTCCTTGGCTGTTGCTGATGGCCACGGTTTTCCTTTGGGGCTGGCCGGCCTGGCAAACCATCCTCGACGGCGGCAGCCGGGAGAACCCCAACTTGCTCCACGGCATCGGCAAGGTGGCCGTCTCGGTGCCCTATCTGGCCGGGCGGGTCTATCGCACTGCGCCGGTGGTCGAGGTTCCCGCGGGATCCGCGCACGCCGCCGATCCCGAAAAGGCCGTCTACGAGCTCAACTGGCTCTCGACCACCGGGTCCGGCATCTTTGCCGCGGCCGTGCTCTCCGCCCTGTGGCTCCGCATCCGTCCGGCAGTCTTCTTCGTCCAGCTTGCCGCGACAGTCGCCCGCATTCGTTGGGCCCTGGTCACGATGGCTTGCATGCTGGCCCTGGCCTTCGTAACGAAGTATAGCGGGGCGGACGCGACGCTCGGCCTGGCCTTTACGCGCACCGGCTGGTTCTATCCGCTGTGCGCTCCCTTGTTGGGCTGGCTGGGTGTGGCGCTGACCGGCTCCGACACCACGGCCAACGCGCTGTTCGGCAGCCTGCAGCGAATCACGGCCGAGCAATTGGGGCTCAACACCACGCTCATCGTTGCCAGCAATAGCACGGGCGGGGTGATGGGCAAGATGATCGCTGCCCAGAGCATTGTCGTTGCCGCCGCGGCCACCGCTCAAACGGGCGCCGAGAACAAGATCCTGCGGTTTGTCTTGTTCCACAGCGTGATCCTGGCGCTGCTCATGGGACTGTTGACCCTCGCCCAGGCCTATTGGCTCACCTGGATGATCCCGAAGTAGCGGGGATCGCCTGGTGCCACGGGCTTGCTCGTGTTTTTTCGAACGGCTCTTGCGGCTGGAAATCACCCAAGCCGTGAGGTGTGAGGATGGTCGGCAGCCGTCAGGCTGTTCTGCGCCTGAGGAGAGATTCCGGGTTCGCCGACGAACCACACGGAGAGGTCTTCCGACGGTTCAAGCTGCAAGAACCGAAAACGCCGCAGCACTGGCGAAGCCAGTGGCACCCGGCGGGACGGATTGGCAATCCGTCCTACGAGGATTGATCAACCTATTCTCTTGCGGCGCCTATCGATCGGTCGAGAGCACGGCCTTGCCGCGCTCATCGCAGACGCGCAACTGGAACCACCAATGGACGGCCCAATCCTGCGTCTGCTCGTTCTGGCAGATCTTGACCAGGATCCTGTTTCGGCCGGCGGCCAAAATGGCCCGGCTCACGTATTGGTCCATTTGCGAGCCGCCGTGATAGACCTTGTGCTCGTCGATCAGTTTGCCGTTGAGCCACAGTTTCAGGGCGTTGAACGAGGTAAGTCGGAACTCGACCTCGCGCCGCCGATCGGCAAGGAACTCGACCGTCGCGTAGCCCACGACGCCTTTCTCCGTGCCCAGGACGCGATTCAGGTCGATCTGCCCGTACTCGTCGCTGCTGACGTGATCCACCCAGCGGACCGGCCCGTGCTTGCCCTCATGGGAAGCGGCGGCGGCGAATTCCCGCTCCGGCGGATAAGCGATGTCGAACCCCTTTTCGCCGCGGTTGTCGAACGGTCCGATCAGTTTCCAGCGCACGATCAGGCCCAGATGCCGCGGCACGTCGACGGTGCGTCCCGCCTTCTGCAGCCGCTCGGTCAGCAGCCGGACCTGATCGAGATCCGTGGCCCCCGCGAGTGCTTGCTCGTAGCCGGCCGTCGCCTGCTGCGACCGCTGGGCCTCGGTCGCGGCATCGGCCTGCCCGATCAAGCGGGCCACCGCATCGCGGCGCATCTCGGGGCTGGGATCGTCGATCATTCCCGGCACGAGGCGGGCCGGGGCGGTCTTGTCGGCCCGCACGAGCCACTCGTAGGCCAGGCGTCGGGCCCGGCCCGAGTGTCGCGTATCGCGAACGAACGCTTCCAACTGGGCCGTCGGCAATGGCCCGCCGCGATCGAGCTGGTGCTGGGCGACCGCATCGACGGCCGTGGCGATCCAATTGGCGGCCAGCGGATTGGCGCGATCCAGAGCGGCCAGGATGACGGGCAATTGCCGCGCATCGGCGGCGGCCACTTTTCGCCACGCCCCGGCCGCTTCGCTTTGCCCCGCGCCCCGCGGCCCCACGGCCTGGAGCGTCGCCAGCGGCGGCGTCAGCTCCGCGTCGGCCGGCCCGGCACACGTCGCCGCAATCGTCAGTAGCAGGTTGGCAAGGTTCCACATGCTGGTGACTGCCCGGTGGATGGTGGATGCTTTGCATTATATTGGATGGCCGTCTGCCGTGAAAACGGGGATACTCCCCCGTGATCGGTTATAGAGAAAGGACCTACCGATTCCGGCGGGTAGCTTGTACGAAATGCCGCCGGGTGGTTCTAATGGAGGTCAGGAGGGGATTAACGCGGCTCGGGGAATCAGTTAACGGGAGACGACTGAAGTATGGCAGCAAAAAAGCCTCGGAAACGACCGGGCCGTAACCTCACACCGAGCAATCCGCCTCCGGCACAGCCGCAGGCGGCGGAGCGGCTGCTGAGCGACATCCGCGGCCTGATCGAACAGGCACGCCAGCAGGTGGCGCGGACGGTGAACGCCGCCATGGTCCGGCTCTACTGGAGCATCGGCAAACGCATCCGCGAGGACATACTGCACGAGCAGCGGGCCGAATATGGCGAGGAGATTGTGGCGTCACTGTCGGCACAATTAACAATGCAGTACGGCCGAGGGTTCGGGCGTCGAAGCCTGTTCCGAATGATGCAGTTTGCCGAGTTCTTCCCCGACGAGCGAATTGTGTCGGCGCTGTCGGCACAATTGGGCTGGAGCCATTTCGTCGAGATACTTTCATTGGACAACCCGCTGAAACGCGATTTCTACGCGGAAATGTGCCGCATCGAGCGGTGGAGCGTGCGCACGTTGCGGCAGAAGATCGATCGGCTGCTGTTCGGTCCAATAAACCAGTTAGCACCGGAGAAGCCTGCGGCATCCGCGCGACGAACACGCCGACGTGCGACATGAACATGCAATCCCAAATTCGCTACGACTTCTTTGCTCCGCGCCAGATCATTTTCGGCTGGGGGCGGCGGCGCGAAGTGGGCACTCTGGGACGGGTGTTGGGTCGCCGCGCTTTCCTGGTTTCCGGCCTGCCGGCAGAAACCGCCGCGACCGTGGTAACGGAAATCGCCGAGATCCTCCGAAAGGCCGACATCGAGCCGACGCCGGTGGCCACCATCCTGCACGAGCCCGAGGTCCAGGACGTCGATCGCCTGTCGGGGGAACTTCGCGACTTGGGCGCCGCAGGCGGCGATTTTCTGCTGGGCATCGGCGGCGGGGCGGCCATCGATCTGGCCAAGGCCGTCGCGGCCATGGCCGTAAATCGCGAAAGCCCCACCGTCAAGGATTACTTGGAAGGCGTCGGACGCGGACTGGTGCTGCGCGAGCCGCCCCTGCCCGTGCTGGCCATGCCCACCACCGCGGGCACGGGCGCCGAAGCCACCCGCAACGCGGTCATTTCTTGCTACGATCCGCCCTTCAAAAAGAGCCTGCGCGGCCTGCGCATCCTGCCGCAGATTGCGCTGGTCGACCCGGAATTGACGGTCAGCGTGCCGCCGGCGGTTACCGCCGCCAGCGGCATGGACGCGATTACGCAACTCATCGAGAGCTACATTTCCCGCAAGGCCCAGCCGATTGCCCGGGCGTTGGCGATCCACGGTCTCGGGTTGGCCCTGCCGGCCCTGGCCGAGGCCGTGGCCGACGGCCGCTCGCGCGGGGCGCGGGAGCACATGAGCCACGCGGCGTTGTTGTCGGGCCTGGCGTTGGCCAATTCCGGGTTGGGGCTGGCCCACGGCGTGGCGGCGGCCTTGGGCACGCACTGTCGCGTGCCGCACGGGTTGGCCTGCGCCGTGATGCTGCCGGCGGCGCTGCGCGTCAACCGGTCGGTACGTACCGCCGAACTGGCCTCGCTCGGCCGGCAGGTGCTGCGACTACACACCGCTATGCCTGATGAAGAAGCGGTCGATCGCTTCCTGAACGAGATTGACGTGCTTTGCCGCGGCGTGGGCCTGCCGCAGCGGCTTCGCCCGCTGGGGGTGCGCCGTGAACAGATTCCCGCCCTGGTGCGCGATTCGCGCGGCAGCAGCATGAGCGGCAACCCGCGCGAACTTTCCGACGACGAATTGACGCAAATCCTGGAGGAAATGCTGTGATTCTGGCGGCCGGTCTCACGCCTGCCTGGCAACAGATCCTCGTTTTCGACCTTTTTCGGCCGGGCGAGGTGAACCGCGCGCGGCAAACGGCGTGGTGCGGCTCGGGCAAGGTTCTGAACGTGGGGATTGTCGCGCACCGGTTGGGCGGACCGAGCCTCACCCTGGCCCCGCTGGGCGGTTCGCCGATGGGACCGATCGACGCCGAGTTTGCCGCGATGGGCATTCCGCGCCGCTGGATCGTCACCGAAGCGGCCACGCGGGTCTGCACCACGATCCTCGACCGCAGCCGCGGCACGACCACGGAAATGGTCGAGAACGGCCGGCCGTTGACGCCGCACGAATTGGACCAGTTTCGCGCGGCCTACGCCGAGGAAGCGGCCCGGGCCGAAGTGGCGGTCATCACCGGTTCTCTTCCCGCCGGCACGCCGGCCGGCCTGTACCGCGACCTCGTGGAGCGCACGCCCTGTCCGGCCATCCTCGATTTTCGCGGCGAGGGGTTGTTGGCGGTGCTGGATCTGAAGCCGTACGTGGTGAAGCCCAACCGCGAGGAACTGGCGCAGACGGTGGGCCGGCCGCTGGCCGACGACGCGCAGCTTCTGGCCGCCATGCGCGAACTGAATCGCCGCGGGGCCGTATGGGTTGTAGTGACCCAAGGCCGCGATGCCGTGTGGCTCAGCTCCGCGGATACCGCGTATCGAATGTATCCCTTGCCGGCCCAAACCGTGGTGAACGCCATCGGCTGCGGCGATGCCCTGGCCGGGGCGCTTGCCTGGGCCGCGCGGCGGGGAGATTGTGTCGTCGAGGCCGTGCGGTTGGGCATGGCGGCCGCCGCCGAGAATCTGCGGCAACTCCTGCCCGGCCGGATCGATGTTGGGCGCCTGGCAGAACGCGCACGATCGGTGAGGGTAGAGGAGATGTGACAATGAGCGGGACAACTGCGCAGTCGGGGTCTGGTCCATTTTTCGGCTGATAGGCATTGCCATTTCGCCGGACTCATGACCGAAAACATGGACCTGACCCCTTTGCGTCCGGCCACGGCCGCACGTATCATGGTGGATTGTGATTATCGTTTTGATCATCTTGGAGACGGAACCGTGACATTCGGACGCCTTTGGGTGTGGGTCTTGACCGCGGCAATCGCTGTCTTGACGATTTCGGCCGTAGCGAAGGCCGAACCGGTCGGAATCAACTCCCCCAGCGAGCCTGTGCCGCGCGAGGGGAGATGGTTGATGCGCTTCAACGAGATCAACGCTCGCGTGAAGCAGGGCAACGCGGACCTGGTATTCATCGGCGACTCGATTACCCAGGGATGGGAGGGACGCGGCGCCCGCGATATCTGGAACAAGTTCTACGCCAAGCGGAACGCGGTCAACCTGGGGATCGGCGGCGATCAAACGCAACACGTGCTGTGGCGGCTGGAGAACGGCAATATCGACCACATTTCACCCAAGTTGGCCGTGCTGATGGTCGGCACGAACAATGCCGGCCTCAACAAGCCCGACGACATCGCCAACGGCATCAAGGCCATTGTGCGAGAATTGCGGACCCGCTTGCCCCGGACGCAGATCCTGCTCATGGGCGTCCTTCCACGGGGGGTGGATAATAGCGACCTGAAGCGTTGGTCCACCGTGCAAACCAACCGGATCATCTCCGCACTGGCCGACGGCAAGAACGTCTTTTACATGGACATCGGTGCGAAGTTCGTCAATCGCGACGACAGCATTTCCACGGACCTGATGCCCGATCTGTTGCACCTGAGCCCGAAAGGCTACCAGGTCTGGGCCGAGGCGATCGAACCGCTGGTCGCCAAGCTGTTGGGCGAGAAGCGGGCCGTCGGGAAGCAGCCGATGCGGTAGTGACCCGCCCCCGCTCGCTTGCCAACGCCTTGGGACGGAGTACAATCGTTAGCGTTCAGACGTCGTCTGCGGCATAGGGGGGCCACGCGATGACCAACGTGCTGGTGGTGGACGATTCGGTAGTTGATCGCGCGTTCGTGGGCGGAGTGCTGGCGAAGATCCCGGATCTGAAAGTGGAGTATGCCGTGCATGGGGCCGAGGCGTTGGCCAAGATGGAGCACGCGCTGCCGGAACTGGTAATCACCGACCTCCTCATGCCGCAAATGGATGGCCTGCAGTTGGTTAGCATCATCCAGCGCAGCTATCCGCAGGTGCCGGTGATTCTCATGACCTCGCAGGGCAGCGAGGAAACGGCCGTCCGCGCCTTGCAATTGGGCGCGGCGAGCTATGTGCCCAAGCGGCTCATCGCCCGGGACCTGCCGGAAACGATCCGCAAGGTGATCCTGGTATCGACGCAGCAGCGCGGCCAGCGGCGGCTGATGGGCTGCATGACGCACAGCGAGAGCACTTTCGTGCTGGGCAACGACGCGTCGTTGTTCGGGCCGCTGATCGAGTATTTGCAGGACTCGACGGTCCGCATGGGGTTGTGCAACGATGCGGACCGCACCCGGGTGGGCGTGGCCTTGGAGGAAGCCTTGGCCAACGCCTTGTTCCACGGCAACCTGGAAGCCGGCTCCGAGCTGCGCGAGCAAGACGCCGAGACGTATTACACGATCATCGAGACCCGGCGGCAGCAGGTCCCTTATAAGGACCGCCTGATCAACGTGGAAGCCCGGCTGGGGCGCGACGAAGCGATCTTCGTGATCGCCGACAGCGGCACGGGGTTCGATCCTGCGTCGCTGCCCGACCCCACCGACCCCGTCAACCTGGAAAAGGCCAGCGGCCGCGGCATCCTCTTGATGCGCACGTTCATGGACGAAGTACGCTACAGCCCGGCCGGCAATCAGGTCACGCTGGTCAAGCGCCGAAGAACCCAAGCTCCGCAGCGCGACCAGGAGCAGCCATGAACGGGCCCAAATTGTTCCTGGTGGAACGAGAGACCGCCACGTTCGTGGTGATCCCGCAGGAAAACGTGGGGAGTCTCGTGTCGGCGAGTGCGGCCCTGGAGGCCCAACGCCTCGTGGAAGAGCTGCGCGAGTCGAAATTGTGCAAGGTAATCGTCGATTTCCATCGGGCCGAGTATTTCGGCACCTACATGCTCGAAATTTTGCACGCGCTGTGGCGGCATGTCCGCGCCGCCCACGGGCAGATGGCCTTGTGCGGCCTTTCGGACATTGGCCGGGAGATCGTCCGTGCCGCCCGATTCGACACGCTTTGGCCGATCTACGCGACCCGCGACGAAGCCATGAAAGCAGTGAACCTGTAACACCCTATCAACCATAGCGCGAGGAGCGAAACCATGCGTCTTTACAACCCTGTGCTCATTCTCTTGCCGACCGTCTTGGCGTGCTTCATCGGCGGCCAATGCAAGGCCGGCGATCCGTGGGTTGTGTATCGCGGTCAACAGGGGCCGGGCAGCGGCAAGAACGTGGTCTTCGTCACCGGCGACGAGGAGTACCGCAGCGAAGAATCGATGCCGCAGCTTGCCAAGATCCTGGCGGTCCGTCACGGCTTCGACTGTACCGTGCTTTTTGCCGTGAATAAGACCAGCGGCCAGATCGATCCGCAGACTGTCGACAACATCCCCGGCTTGCAGGCCCTGAGAAAGGCCGACCTCATGGTGTTGTTCACCCGTTTCCGTGAGCTGCCCGACGAGCAGATGCGCGAGATCATCGACTACACTAACTCGGGCCGGCCGATCGTGGCCCTGCGGACCGCCACCCACCCCTTCAATTACGTGCGGCACCGCGATAGCCCTTATGCCAAGTACAGTTTCCAGGACCAGCGGTTCTCGGGCGGTTACGGCCGGCAAGTGCTGGGCGAAACCTGGATCAACCACTACGGCGCGCACCAGGTCGAGAGCACGCGCGGGCTGATCGCCAAAGGCATGCAAGAACACCCCATCCTGCGCGGCGTCGACGACCTGTGGGGACCGTCGGACGTCTATGCCATCACCCGCCTCAGCGGCGACAGCCGACCGCTGGTGATGGGCCAGGTGCTCTCGGGCATGAAGCCCGGCGACGCGCCCAATCCGCACAAGGAACTGGTGCCGGTCGCCTGGACCAAGACTTTCACCGGCACTTCCGGCCGGCCGGCGCGAATCTTCACCACCACCATGGGACACGGCGGCGACCTCGAGAACGAAAGTTTTCGCCGCCTGCTGGTCAACGCCTGTTACTGGTGCCTGAAGATGGAGGACCAGATACCCGCCAAGTCGAACGTCGAATTGGTCGGCACGTACGCGCCGAATCCGATCGGCACGGCCCAGCACAAAAAGGGGCTCAAGCCGTCGGACCACCGGCTGCCGGGCCGGTGAGGCGGATCACGGTTGGTGCATGATCTGAAATCTCGGATTTGAGATCTCAGATCCTTCGTTGCGAAGGATACGGGGGATAAGCGACACTTGGACAATGAATCATAATTGGACTTATCCCCATTTCGCACACATAATTGGACTTATCCCCTTTTCTCGCGGCGGAACAACCAGGCGGAACAACCATGAGCAGCCCACGATATGAAATCGCCTCCGGTCACCCCCATCCGCTCGGCGCGGTCCCGGACGCCAACGGCGTGAACTTCTCGGTCTTTTCGCGGAACGCCACGTCAGTCGAGTTGCTGCTCTTCGACGAGCACGACGACCGGGAACCGGCCCAGATCGTCAAGCTGGACGCGGCGGTGAACAAGACCTTCTTCTTCTGGCACGTTTACATCGGGGGACTGCGGCCCGGCGCTCACTACGCCTACCGGGTTGACGGCCCCGCGGACCTTCACGGGCAAGGGTTCCGCTTCAACCCCGGCAAGGTTCTCATCGACCCCTACGCCTGCGGCAACACGGACGCCCTTTGGAACCGGGCCGACGCCTGCGGCCCGAACGGCAATCTGGCAAGCTCGATGCGGAGCGTGGTCATCGACGTTTCGGACTACGACTGGGAAGGCGATCGTCCGCTCAGCCAGGCGATGAACGAGATGGTGATCTACGAGATGCACGCCGGCGGCTTCACGCAGCACGCGTCGTCGGGCGTCGGGCACCCCGGCACCTTCGATGGGATCGTCGAGAAGATACCGTATCTGAAGGAGTTGGGGATCACGGCCGTGGAACTGCTGCCGGTGATGGAGTTCGACCGCAAGGAACTGCTGCGGATGAAGCCGGACGGCAGCGGGCCGCTCACCAATTACTGGGGCTACAGCACCGTGAGTTTCTTCGCGCCGGAATCCAGCTACTGCGTCTTGCCCGAGCAGGGGGCGCACGTCCGCGAGTTCCGCGACCTGGTCAAGGCCCTGCACCGCGCCGGCATCGCGGTCATTCTCGACACGGTGTTCAACCACACGAGCGAGGGCAACCACCTGGGGCCCACGATCAACTTCAAGGGATTGTGCAACGAGATTGCCTACCATTTGACGCCGTCCGACCGGCAGTATTACATGGACTACTCGGGCTGCGGCAACACGGTGAACTGCAATCACCCCATCATGCAGAAGTTCATCCTGGAGTGCCTGGAGTTCTGGGTCAAGCAGATGCACGTGGACGGTTTCCGCTTCGACGAGGGGTCGATCCTCTCGCGTGGCGAGGACGGCGTGCCGATGGTCCATCCGCCGGTAATATGGAGCATCGAACTGTCCGAGTCCTTGCTGGACGCCAAGATCATCGCCGAGGCCTGGGACGCGGCCGGCCTGTACCAGATCGGCTACTTCCCCGGTTACCGCTGGGCGGAATGGAACGGCCGCTTTCGCGACGACATTCGCCGCTTCGTGCGCGGCGATCCGGGGCTGGTCGCGGCCGTGGCCTCGCGCATCGCGGGCAGCGCCGACATCTACCAGGCCAGCGGCCACCTGCCCATCAACAGCATCAATTTCGTGACCTGCCACGATGGATTCACGCTCAACGACCTGGTATCTTACAACGCGAAGCACAACGAGGCCAACGGCGAGGACAACCGCGACGGCATTAACGACAACTTGAGCTGGAACTGCGGCGTGGAAGGCGAAAGCGACGACCCGGCCGTCGAGGCCCTGCGCAGCCGGCAGATCCGCAACTTCGCCGCCATCCTGTTGCTCGCCCAAGGCGTGCCCATGGTCTTGGCGGGCGATGAGATCCGTCAGACCCAGAAAGGCAACAACAACGCCTATTGCCAGGACAACGAAATCAGTTGGTTCGACTGGCGATTGCTGAAGAAGCACGGCGATTTGTTCCGCTTCTGGAAGCTGATGATCGACTTCCGCAAACGCCATCCGGCCATTCATCGCTCCCGCTTCTTCGACGGCAAGGTGAACGATCGCGGCTTGCCGGATGTCAGTTGGCACGGCTGCCAGCTCTTGCACCCGGGCTGGGATGATCCCAACGCCCGCGCCCTGGCGTTCACCTTGGCCGGCTTCGGTCCGGAGGCCGACATCCACGCCATATTGAACATGGACGCCCAAGGGCTGGATTTCGAGGTCCCGGCCGTGCAGGGACGGCAGTGGCGCCTGGTGGTGGACACGGCACAGTCGTCGCCGCAAGACATCGCCGAGCCGGGGCAGGAGAAAGCGATCGCCGGCCAACGGCTGCACGTCGAGGGGCGCAGCGTGGTCGTTTTGCTCGCCCGCTGATACTCACCTTGGCGCACTCATGGTTGTGCTCCCGGTCCCTCGCTGCCCTGCCGGGACTGCCTGGTCAACACGCACGCCACGATCCCACCGGCAACGGCGCCGCAGAGATGCCCGTCCCAGGAGATCTGGGAACCAAGCCGTGGCAGGACGCCGGAAATGAGCGCGCCGCCGTAGCCGAATCCCACGACGACAGCGACGGCGAGCGGGACAAGTCGTTTTTCCAGAAAGCCGGACAGGATCAAAAAGGCAACCAGACCGAAGATCAGGCCGCTCGCCCCGATGTGGATTGCGGACCGTCCAAAGAGCCATAGCAGCAAGCCGCCCAGCAAGACGACATCGACAACGATCTCCCACGACCGGGCCTTGGAACCGGCCAAAAGGGCCAATAGGACGAACAGGGGAAAGGTGTTGCTGAGGATGTGATGCAGATCGGCATGAAGAAACGGCATGGCCGGAATCCCTGCCAACCCGCCCAGGGTGCGGGGAACCACGCCGAAGCCGTCCAGGCTTGGAAGGAACCGACTGATGATGAACACGCCCCAGATAACGCCGATCAGCGCGATGATGCCGTAGAGTTCTTCCCGGATGGTGTGCGAGGCGTTTCGCATGGTCGGCTCGCCCTCACTTCTGTACGACGGCCGTTTTCGCACGGATGAGCTCGGGGGGATCGCTGTCCACGGAATCCAATCCGGTGGCAAACTGCAATTCGTTCATCGTCCGTTCCGTATCGAGCAAGCTCGATGCAACGTGGTCTACCTCGCTGGTAATGAATTCAGGCTCCTGCCGATTGACCGCCATCTCGCCTAACGAACGGATCTTGTTCTCCAGGCGATCGATTTCCGCCAGGATCAGCCGATAATTGTCGCTCGCTTTGTTCAGGTTCGTCAAACGAATGCGACTGGTCTGGAGGTTGTCATCGAGCGCCGCACGGATTCGCTGGCTGCTTGGTTCGTTCTCTCCGGCCGGTAATTGAGCGATCTGTTGCTGGAGTTTCTGGATGTCTTTCTGGATCTGGTCGGCGGGCGTCCTCTGTAAGAACTGCGCCAGTGCATACTGCGTGTAGAGCAAGCGCAGATGAATCCACAGCAGGCGGTCCAGGCCGGTCGCTTGGAATTGCTCCAGCGGCGCGTCCGTCGCACCCATGCCCGGATGTTTCAGTTCCAGAGAAAGACGACGAAGCTCGACGCACTGGGCGCGGAGCAAATCAAATCGCTGCAACAGATCCTTGGGCAACTTGCGCAAGATATGATCGAGAATCTGTTGGCTGGCCCGGGAGGTTTCGGCACGCTCGGCCTTCGCCGCTTGCGCATCGACGTAGCTCTGGAACCTGGGATGACTTCCCAACAGACCGACGTAAGCGATTTCGCCGGCCAGTACGATCGGCATGAAGACGTCGGCATAGCCGCTTAACAACGAGAACCCCATGCCGGCAAGAAAAACCAGCAGGTTCCAATGGGTGAGAAAGGCTGCTTTCAGGTACTTGCCGAAATGCACGGTTCTACTCCGTCGCTTCACGGCCCTGCTTCTCCAGATGAGAAATCAGGTCGCGAATGTGGTTCACCGTTTCCTGGAAGCGGGGTTCTCGCTGCATGAGGCGGGCCGGGCAGTGGGCCGGCTCGACTTCCAGCTCTTGCAGGATGGTGCCCGGCGCGCGCCCCATGATATACACGCGGTCGCCGAGGAATACCGCCTCCTCGATGGAATGCGTGACGAAGAACACGGTGGCCTGCCCTTCCCGCCACAGCGACACCAGCAGATCCTGCATGTCCATGCGCGTCTGGGGGTCCAGGGCGCCGAAGGGCTCGTCCATGAGGATGATCCGCGGCCGCAAGATCAAGCTCCGCGCGATGGCCACCCGTTGTCGCATGCCCCCGGACAACTCGTGCGGATATTTGTCCGCGTCGGTTTTCACGTCCAGTCCCACGTGTCCGATCCACTGCCGGCCCAGCTCATCGCGCTGCCGGCGGTCGACGCGCAGGCATTCCAGGCCGAAGGTGACGTTCTCCAGCACGGTGCGGTGATCGAAACTGGTGTAATCCTGGAAGACCATGCCGCGGTCCGAGCCCGGCCCGGTGACGGGGCGCTCTTGCACCAGCACTTCACCGGAAGCGGGCGGATGCTGCGGCGGCAAGCCGGCTATCAAGCGCAGGATCGTGCTCTTGCCGCAGCCGCTGGGGCCCAGGATGCAGATGAACTCGCCCTTCGCGGGCAAATCCTCGACGAAGAAATTCACGTCCCGAATCGCCGTGAATTCGTTGGGTAAACCGGCGTTGTACGTCTTCGTGACGTGGCGGAACTGGACCACGCGGGGAAGACCGTATGTTTTGGGCTTGCAAAAACGATCGACGACCTGCCCCATGCCGACAGGGACCGGGACCGCGGCCGGTTGCAACAGGGGGACTTGATCGCGGGGCGCGTTCATGGTTCTTTCCTTGGCGCGGCAACGTCCGGAGTCTTGGTTGACGTGGGGGCGACCGCCAGCGCGGCCGCATCCAGCGGCCGGAAAAACAGCGCCCAGAAGGCTTCCCACGCCCGCATCGTCGCCCGCACCGCGCCGTGCAACAAGCCGTCGCCGCCGTACTGGTACGGGAACAACTGCCGCTGCACCCAGAACAAGAGACGATCGATGGCCAAGGCGACCAGCGGGATCACCATGAGCACCAGGAGGGTGTAGGTGGGGTGGCTGCGTTTTTGCGCCATGTTAATGATGCTTCCCAGCCCGCCCCGTCCCTCCGTCTGAATCACCTC
>JBEKZQ010000077.1:0-16687 GCA_049509675.1 Thermoguttaceae bacterium
AACCGCTTTATCGAAAGCTGCTGGAAACCCGCGCGCCCAAGGAACTGCGAACTTACGGCCTCCTACCCCAAGCCACTATGAGCCACGCCGCCTAAACGTACGCACCACGGAGATTATACTCGGAAGGCATGGGTCTGCCCGGCCGCGTTTGTACCAAAACCTACGATCTGCCCAATGTCGTTGATGGCCGCTGCCCGTTCCAGTGTCAATCCCGACGCCGAATCAATGAGCGAGTTGAGGTCGGTCATGGTGCCGCCGTTGTAAAGGAAGGCGTGTTCATTTCCGCCGCCAGCGGTAAAGCCATCCCCCACGACCTGCCCGCTGTTGTTGATGCCAAAGGCGTCACTGGAAGCGTAGCCAGGTACTGTGCCGAGGTCTTGCATCGGACCACTCCCGCTGGAGAGGAAGGCGTGAGGGCCGGCATTGCCGCTCGTTTCGGACCACCCTACAGCCTGCCCGCTGTTGTTGATGCCGTTGGCGACGCTATAGTCACCGCCGAGTGTCCCGAGGTCCTGCATCGGGCCGCTCCCGCTGTACAGGAAGGCGTGGCCGTCGTCGGCGGCACTGGACGAATAGGAATACCCGGCTGCCTGCCCGCCGTCGCTGATGGCGGTGGCTTCGCTGTTTGATTTACCGGATAGCGTACCGAGGTCCTGCATCGGACCGCTTCCGTTGTACAGGAAGGCGTGCTCGCGCCCGTCAACGCTGCTATAGACCGACCCCACGACCTGCCCGCTGTTGTTGATGCCGGTCGCCCAAGTCTGCAATCCGCCGGGTAGTGTGCCGAGGTCTAGCATTGGACCGCTTCCGTTGTACAGGAAGGCATGGTCGGCGCTGTCGGCGGTGTAGGCCGTTCCCACGACCTGCCCGCTGTTGTTTATGCCAGTGGCTTCACTCCATGTCCCACCGAGCGTGCCGAGGTCGGTCACGGTGTACTGAACATCGCCCCAGGCGCTTCCGACAAGCGCCGGCAAGAACACCACCAGTGTCGCTGTGATCCACCGTTTCATCTGGCACCGCCTTTCGCGTTGCGGGCGACTTGTCGCCCTGGGATCGGAACCCAAGCAGACGCAAAAAAAGGGAGCACACCGTCCGCGCTCCCGGGAAGCCCTGCAACAGGCCAAGCAGAAACAACGTCCGGCGGCTCCCATGCGGGAGCCAGCCCAGACGCCTATCTGCTTTGAAAATGTTGCAGTTTTCCCGAGACGGCGAAAAGGTGTGGCTATTTGGTTGTCGTGTTGGTTAGTTCCGCACCTCCAGGTTTCGGGTCGTAAGTGGGGGCTTGAAACAAGCCCCATAGCCATCAGTCTAGTCACAACGCACGCAAAACGCTACAGAGGAGCGGGACCGAGAATTGAAGCGAGCCGGAGAGAGACTGCCTACCGCCGCCGCAGCGGCAACGGCTGAGTCGCGGTTCAGTCCTGCCGAGCGCCGGGGGGCCCCTGGAGTTCCGGCCGTATACCTGCGTTCGCGTCGTTCGTCGACGTTTCCCGTCGCGTCCACCACGGCCACGTCGAAGTCAACGCCGACAAGCTGCAATGCCGACAAATTGTCGGCATCCACCAAGACAGCCCGGGCCGGCGATCCCGGGGCCGACAGCGTGTCGGCAGACTTGGCCGCGGCGGCAGTTTTTCCACCGCGCACACGCGGCATAATGCCGACATCATGTCGCCGTGCGTCTGGAATCGGAAGCGGCTGGCGTCATGCCTGGGCCGGCCAGCAATCGGCGAGTAGCCTGCTGATGCAGCGCAAGAGCGCCGCTGCCGTGTTGTAATTCCGCCGTTCTGGCGGAAATGCCGCCATTACCCCGGCCGCGTGATAGATCGGCCGCAGTGAATTTCAGCCTGCGGTAGCGATTTATGGGACAAAAGACTGCGCCTAGTTCAGCCAGGACTTCATGCTCGTCTTGGCAATCCGCAGCGCCCGGGCCTTGGTCAAGTAGCCGTCGCCGAACCATGCGGAATCGAGCCGCCGATCCGGCGTCTGCTGGGTCCGGCGATGGTCGTTCAACTCCGTCACCCCGTTGTAGGCGGCCCAGAGAGTACCGCGCACGCCCTGACGATCGTTGCCCTTGCCGTGCTCGAAGAAGTACCGCGACCAGGAACGGTTCTCCTGAATCCGCTTGATGGCTTTCCAGTGCTCGGGGTCTTCGGGGGCGGGGAATACCTTGCCGAGATACTCGTCCAGCCTCTCGGCACTCAGGTTCAGCTTGCACATCGCCTGAAATGTGCTCGCCAGGTTGGTGAACCCCTTCTCAACCAGGCCCAGCAGACGGCGGGCCTGCTGGAACCGCTCCTGCATGTTCCGCGTGTGGGCAATGCGAATGGTTGGGCCGTCCGACAAGGCCAGCATCAAGGTGTTGTTGCAGACGACCCGGATCGGCGTGAACTTGACCTGGACGGCGCTTCGTCCATCATGGCTGTTCGAGAGCAGGAGATACTTGTCGGCCACGTCGTCGCCGATCACGACAATCTGGCTGGGCAGTTTGGCCAGCAGCCAGGTCCGCTCCCCGTCGCGCAGAACACCGGCCGTGTGATAGATGGCGGCATTGTCGCCGACGATCGGATCGAAGAAGGTGAACGCCTCGGCATTTTGCAGCGGGGTGTACTGTTTGCCGACGATTCCAAGGACCGGGCAATCCGGTTGCCCCCATAGGTCTTCACGGACCACGCCGTAGGTGTCTGGGACGCAAACCGATGTTTTGTCCTGGACGGCGTAGAGCGGCACCTTTGCCACCGTCCAGTCCAGTTTCGCCGCCTTGATCGCCTCCGCCGCGGTAGCGGGGCCTGTCAAGCAGGTGCCCAACTCGTGCCACGGCGGTTCGTCGGTGTAAAACATCGACGCTTGGCCGTTGCGGATCTCAATCTCGTGCGCCATGTGTCGGCCCCCCATCGTTGGCCAGAAAGGACGCCTCCGCCGCACCCCATCGTACTCCACCACCAACCCGGCGTGCAATCCCCCCGGCTCCCCCACGCACAATCCGTGGTCCGCCCCGGGTAGGCAGACACCTCTCAAGAGCTTGCCGACAAAATGTCGGCACAACTGAAATATGGTAACGAGCGGAAGCGAGGCTACCTACCTCCCTTTCGGCGCGACCGGCCGGGGGACGGTTCAAACGGCGGCGGGCCGGGGGGCCCCTGGACTTCGACCACATAACCTCGGACACAGCGCGCAGTTCTCGCGCCTTGCAATGCGGTCCACCGCCGCCACGTCGAAACGGCAACGCCGACACAATGTCGGCGTCCATTGCCGAAGCCCAAGCCATCGCAATCCGGGTGCCGACATCGCGTCGGCGGATGCAGCCGCGGCGGCAGTTTTTCTACCGCGCGCACGCATACGCGGGACGACGCGCCATAGCGGCTTCGCCTGTGCCCCGTCTTGCCGTCCGTTTCGCCCTGCCCGATTGTTCTGTCGTCCAACCGACCAGGGGCTTAAATCGTGTCCTACGGCATCGTGGTGAGGCTGCACGCGAGACGGCCCAGGATCGTGGCGCCGCCGACCGCGGGAGAGATAGCCGACGACCGAGACGGGGCGGGACCGGAGAGAACGGCCCGCACGCGCCGCCGACATCCAAGCCGACGCGACCGGCCCGGTGCTCAGTGTGCAGCGTTCTCCGAGTTCTTGCCACCGACCAGGCTCAAGACCTTGGCCCGCACCTCCTCCGACAAGTCGGGCCACGCTATAATAACGTGGGCCAAATCGGGGGGAATTCTGGCCGTCCGGCCGTCGAGTGCGCCGGTTTGCGCGTCGCCTGCCCTGTGTGAATGTTCGGAAGTGCTTGCATCGCAAGGCGTTGGGGAATCTTCTTCGAGTCCCGTCTCGGCTAGTTGGTACGTAAGGGTTTACGTCAATCGTCGCGTTCATCGGGCGACGCTTTCCACGGGGGGTATGTTGATGGATTGTTGCAAACTGCCATCGGCAACGGGCGTTTGCTCCCCGTACTTCCCCCATAACTTGTCTGCCACGTCGGACGCATCCATGTAAACGCAGTACCCTTCCGCGGTCGCAATCGAGCTATGCCATCCCACGAATTGACGCCTGACGAGTTGACTCGCTATGCCCGGCAAATCGGACCTGGCGTGTTGACGCTCCAGGGGCAGGAGAAGCTGAAGAACTCGGCGGCCCTGATCAGCCGCGCGGGGGGCATGGGAGGCCCGGCCGCCCTGGCCCTGGTCATGGCCGGCGTGGGAAGAGTCGTCATCGCCCATGGCGGCCGGCTGATCTCGCCCGACCTCAACCGCCAGGTCCTTGGCTGCGAGCGGGTTCTGGGCGAGCCGCGGGCCGGCCACTTCGCCGAATACCTGCGCGGCATGAATCGCTTCGCGACCATCGAGGCCATCGACCACGAACCCGACGACGCGGAAGCCATGGCCCTTGCCCGGCGCGTACACATCGTTCTGTCGTGCGCGCCGACCTTTGCGGAACGGCTGCGACTGAACCGCGCGGCGGTCAGCGCCGGCGTGCCGCTGGTCGATGCGGCCCAATGGGGAATGACGGGAACGCTGCTGGCCGTTGATCCGGGGCGCACGGCCTGTTTGCAATGTATCTACCCCGCGGCCCCCGCGTTTGAAGAAATGTTTCCCGTGGTGGGAGCCATTTCCGCAGCGATGGGCGCGCTCGCGGCCCTGGAGGCCATCAAGATACTTTCCGGCGCCGGCTTTCCCGGCTTCGGGCGTCTGTGGGTGATTGACGGATACCGGGAGGCCAGCCGGCAACTGCAATTGGAGCGCAATCCCAACTGTCCTTGCTGTGGCGCCGCATCCGTCCCTTCGCGCCGCTGCGGCGTCCCAGGAGTTCAGCCGTGTTGAATGTGCAGGTCGTGTTCGTAGGCCGCCGTTACGATGCGGCCCAGTCGCTGCCCGATCGATTGTGCCTCCCCGACGGGGCCACGGTGGATGATGCCCTGAAGGCAATCAGCGCGCAGCTCTCCGGCGACAATCCGCTCTCGGCAAGCTGCCTCGTGGCGGTGTCGGCAGTGCATCTGGGAACCTTGGCGGACCATCGGCCCAGGATGCTGAAAGACGGCGACGAATTGCTCTTGCTCGCCCCGGTCGCCGGCGGCTGAAGGATTGGGTCTTGGCGGCCTCAGATCTCAAATCTCAAATATCAGATCTCAGATCTCAAATGTGAAATCTGAAATCTCAACCCAAGACCTCCTGCGCCGCAACTTCCTTGACTTCGATGGCGTCGAAAGGGCACTGCTCCACGCAAACCATGCAGCCCGCGCAGGCGAAGGGCCCCGGTTTGGGGTAGGCCATTTCCCGTTTCATGGCGATGGCGTCGTGCGGACAGAGATCCGCACAAATGCCGCATCCCGGGCAATTGCCCTCGATGAGCCTCCACTCCCATGCCATGAACTATTGACCTTTCGCGTGGCCGGGAAGGGGACAGGTCCATGTTTTCGGCCATCGTCGATTCGCAAAACCGCGCTTTCTAGCCGAAAAATGGACCAGTCCCCGGCCCGTGAACGGTTACCCTTTCGCAATCTTGATTTGCCTGACGGCCGACGCGAACCCCCAGGCAAGCACCGCCATGAGGATCGGGAAACAAACGTAGAACGTCGCTTGCGTGAGTTCCAGGCCGAACGGATCGGCGTTGGATCGCAAGTGGTTCCTCAGATAATCCCAAAACAGACTGGGGTGATGGGCGAGATACTCCTCGCTGGCGGCCTCGGCGACGAACGTGAAACCCAGGATGTTGACGATGCTTGCCACACCCATCAGGTAGAGCGCCGGCAAGAAGCTCTTCGCGCCGCTGTCGTGTCCCAAGTGGAACAGCCGCAGGACAAGGGCCAGGGCGAACAGGATCGTCGCGATCGGGTAGAAAGGCACCGCCATCTTGATGTCGGCCATGATGTCCGGGTTGAGCAGCAGAAGCCCGATCAGCACGACCATCGCCAGAACGACATCCGCGAACACGACCGTGGTCAACCTCCACAGTTCCACGGACACCCGCAGCGAGAGGTGCTTTTCGAGCGCGCGGTAGTAGCCCTGCGCCAGGGCGAGCCCCAAGGCCAGCATCCCCAGCAGGATCGAGATGTTCAGCAGCGTTTGAAAGGTCCAGATCTCCAGGGCCTTTGTGACATCATGTTCCATGATTTGTCTCCAAATGAACTACTTCATTGGCCGGGCAAGGACCAGCGGCTTGATGGCCAGGCTTTCATGGCTTGGCAGCGGCGGGAACTTCGCGTGCGGCTCGGCCTGGTACCAGTAGGCCACCGAGGCGATGTCATCCTCCAGCGGCAGGTAGCGTCCGCCCGACTGCCAGCCAAGGGCTTGGATGGTCACTTTCAGATCCTTCTGGAAGCGGACCGGGTCGACGATGTGCCAGCGGTACAGGCCGAACCGCTGGCCCGGCACGTAAGCCACGTCGGGAGGCAACACCTGGGCCAGGCCGGTGTAGGGCGTGCTGAAGGTCTGGTAGCGGTGGGTCTCCTGGTTCTCGAAGTTGTACGAACCGCAGAAGTAGTCCTCGGTGCCGGTGCCGCAGATGGTGGGAAACTGCTTGTCGCCGTCGAAGAAGAACTTGATTTCGCCTTCGCCCCACCAGCCGGGACTGTGGACTTCCCACGCCAGGTACGTGCCCACGTAGTGGCCGCGGCCGCGAACGCCGTCGAGGATCGTGTAGACGCTCTTGGCCGCCAGCTTGTTCACGCGGCGGAACTGGGCGTGGAAACAGGCCGCGTCCGCCGGCACCTCGCCCAGCGTGTAGTTGATCTGGTAGTAGAGCGTCATGTCCCGCTCATCGCGGTTCTCCAGGGTGATCCTGGCCTTCTTGTGGAAGGGCATGGTCCAGTAACAGTTAAACGCGCTGCCCGGGTTCACGCACACCGGCAGCGAGTTGATCTGGCAGTACTTGCCCCATCCGCAGGCGAAGAAATCGCCCAAGGGCGCCTCGACCGACGGATCGGTCTCGCCGTCCCAGTAGAAACGCAGGATGAACGAGCGGTTCCGATCCAGCGGCGCCGGGGTCATCCATATCTGGCGGATGGCGCCGGGGCCGTCGATGTCGGCCAGCGTGAAGGTGGTTCGGGCCTTGATTGCGACCGAGGGGGAGATTTTCCAGCCGCGGCCCAACTCCCGCGCCGCGCCCTGCCCGGTGCCCTCCGTGGCCATGCCTGCCCGGCCCTTCTCGCCCGCAAAATTCTCCGGGCTGATCGATCGCGACTGGGCGTCCGACAGGCGGTGCAGGTTCCCCAGGTTCAAGTCGAGGCCGTTGAAGCCGCCCGGCGCTTGGGGCGTTTGGGCCCGCAGAAGTCCGCATCCCAAGAGACCTGCCACAACCAATCCAATCTTAATCATCCGACGCATGGGCTTTTCCTTTCATCGCTGTGGGTCAAGACGCCGGCCCCACCGAAGCGGCCGGGAACTGCAAACCGTTATAGCCTCGATGCCCCGCCACTTCAAGCGACTCGCTGGCGCGGCCAGGTGTACTGCTGCGCAGGGTCGGCGGAGGAAAGGCCCGTCAACGAGCCTGTTTGCCGTCATCTTCAAGTCTCGGCGCCCGCGCGCTCCAGGTTCAACGCCAGGAGCCTTGCCAACAGATCCTCGTCCGAGATGCCGGGGTCCCAACCGTAGGCGGCGAATACCGCCTCGTCGAGCTTCTTGTGGGCCAGGGCGAGCCAGGCCGGGCGCTGGTTGTAGAGATTCGTCAGGGTCCGCTTGCTAAGGCTCGCGGCGCAGTCGGGGTCCTTGGGCACGGTGCGGGGCCAGCGGACCGTGCCGACGCCGCGGTCCCCCTCTCCCTCCGGGCCAGGGCCGGGGCGAGGGCGGACTGTGGCCGGATCGATATACCGCGCCCACGGCCCATCCACCGAGCCGGGAAACTCCAGCACTTCCGTCTTGGTCCACTCCGGCGGATTCAGCCAGCGACAACGCAGGTCGTCCAACTCCTTCGCAGCACGAGCGATGACTACCTCGTGCTCTGCCGTTGGCTCGAGGAGCGGGAAGGTCTCGAAGCATGTGGTAGGGGTATAGCGGGGGCGAGTCTCAAGTTGCGTTCCCTGCCGAAGCGCCCAAATTTCATGGATGCGCGAATGAAGGAGACCGAAGAAGCAATCGTCGCACCGCGCGAAGGCAACTAATTGTCCGTCAACTATGGTGTGCGGCTCGACCCAAGTGAAGATCCGGTACTTTGCAACGCGAGGCGTCACTATGTATCGTGGCAAACGCGCTATCGCCGCGCGCAGATTCGGCGCGGTTTCACCGTGAATCCACCACCTTTCCCGTCTTCGTTGTCTGCGCATCTCATCGCGTTCAGGCTTTACGCGGGCGAGAACCAACGAGTACGGTCCCTCGAAAAGCGCGGCGATTTCAACGGCAATATCTACTCCGAAGTCAACAATCCACATCCGGCGCGGCTGTGCCAACACGTCGCGGCCATTGATCCAAGGCTTAAGCACCTGTGAGTTCGGTCGTGGGCCCACGTTGGGCATTGCCAATAGGTGTCTTGCGTCCTGGTCGGTGATGTCAAATGAGCCGAATTTGAACCCGCCAACGAACCCGATCCCCTTGTTTTCTGGAAGACGGTGAGCCGAGGTAAGATCGGATTCCGAAGTCAGGTTCGCATTGATCGTATGAACCGGGCGGCCATCCAACTCCTTCTGTTCTTGCTCGCCATTGTCAAAGCCGATCAGCGAGACGTGAACATTGGCACCCTCAAGAACCCAGTCCTGATCGGATATTGCAAAGAAAGTTCCGCCGCTGTTGTTGATCGCCTTAAGCACTTCCCGATTCTTGCCCCCACGGATTCCTTGTGTGGCGAGGAGTCCTGCGCGTTTGCACTTGTCCTGATCAATTGCCCTACGCGCCTTCTCGAACCAATAACAACAGATATCGCTTTGGTTCGACACCGCACTGCCATAGAGCCGGAATAGTGCGTCCACGTAATCATGCCCAAGGCTCGCGCGCAGCTTACTGTAACCCAAGAACGGCGGGTTGCCCACGATGAATTCCGCCTCGGGCCACTCGGGCTCCTTCGGATTGTCCGGGTCGGAAAGGTCCAGAATCGCGTCCATGCAGCGGATGCTCTCAATCGGCGACAGCACCGGATGGTCGGGCATCTTGAAGCCGTTGTGGTGCATCCACTGCAGGTAGCCGATCCAGATCACCACCTGCGCAAGCTGCTGGGCATAGGTGTTGATCTCCAGGCCGTGCAGTTGCGCGGGATTCACCTGGGGAACCAGCGACAGGCCGCGGTCGGCCGCGTAGGCGACCACTTCCTTCTCCAAGTCCAGGAGCATGTGGATTGCCACGTAGAGGAAATTGCCGGAGCCGCAGGCCGGGTCGAGAACGGCGACGTGCGCCAGCCGCTCGATGAAGTCGAGGATCGCGCGGTCGAACGCCTTGCGCTGGGGCGATGCCTTGCCGCCCCGCGCCCGGCTGGCCTTGACCACCTTGGGCCAAAGCTCATCCTCGCAACGTCGCTTGACCTCCTGCCATTCTCGGCGGAGCGGCGCGAGCAGCACCGGGGTCAGGAGGGTTTCGATGTCCTGGCGGCTGGTGTAATGCGCGCCGATCTGCGAGCGCTTGCTCGGATCGAGGGTCCGCTCGAAGAGGGTGCCGAAGATCGACGGCTCGACGCTGGCCCAATCGTACTCATTGATGTTGGCCAGCGCGTTGATTTCCTGGACCGTAAGGGGAATCACGTCCGTATCGTCGAACAAACCGCCGTTGAACCAAAGAATTGTCTCGGTGCCGAAGTCGCCGCCCCGGGACATGGCCGCGAAGAGGTTCTCCAGGCGGCGTTTGAGCATGGCCGGGTTCGCCTTGGCGGTTTCCAACAGGCGGCCGAAGAGCCCCGGCGGCAACAGGCCCGTGTCGTCGCCGAACATGCAGAACATGAGCTTCATCAGGAAGTGGGCGGCCCGCAGCGGCTCGATCCCCTTGTCGCGCATGCCGTCGGCCAGCTTGGCAAACCGTTGGGCCGCCTCCACCGTGATCGTCTCGCTGGTGATGCCGGGCCGCAGGGCCTCGGGGGCGGTGAATACGTTGCGCAGCACCTCGAAGTTTGCTGGGTCGGCCAGCCCGGCGAGGTCGAAGACGTAAACGTGCTTGCTGGTGTTGGGGAAATTGGTGTGGACCTCGAAGCGGTCCATGTCGCAGACGATGAGCAGGTACGGGTTTTCCAGGGCCTCGCGGTAGAGGAGGAGTTGCTTATAGGCTTCCTTGAGGTCCTTGTGCTTGCCCTTGTATTCCCAGCCGAAGTGGCCGCGCATCCAGACGTCGGCCCAGCCCTTCTTGTCTTCGGTGGTTTCCACGCCTTTCTCGAAGGTGTACCAGGCGCCATCGGGGTCGGCCTCGGCCGGCTTGGGCTGGCCCAGCAGTTCGCACAGGTCAAGGAAATGCTGCTGGCAGGCGCTGCGTTCAGAGAGCGTGACGCGCTGCCACTTGGCGATGAACTGCTGAGGGGTCATGGCACGGATCGGGAACGTCGAGAATACCTGGACATGGCCGGGAAAAACTCCAGTATACGCACCGCGGCGCCTTTTCGACATAACCCCCACCGGCGGGTGCAACTTTTGAAGGTGCGCATTTTTCAGCGCCGTCCGGGCGGGAAGCGAATCACGAAAACCCGAAAGGACGAAAGCCCGAATCGAAAACAATGATTTTCGCGACAAGAATATGGGTGGACGGGAAAATGGAGGTCTTGATGAAAGAGCAAGGCGGTTTGCAGTTGGCCGCGACATCCCACGCGCCGGGCATGGTATGATGATGAGTGTTCATCATGTCGGTCAAAAAAGGCAGGACTCATGCTTTCGGTGGTTCGTCTCGGCGTTGGAACGGTCGTGGCGGTGCTTGCGTCCGCCGGCCTCGCGCTTGCGGCCGATCCTTCGGCGGCGGAGGCGACGGCGGCTTTCCCGGCCGGAGACGGCCTGGCCGTGGAGGTCGGTGCGACCGATCCCGCTTTCCTGAGTTCCTTGACGAACCATGGGAAGCGCCTGGTGCATGGACTGGCCTTGGACGATGCCGCCCGGGATGAAGTGCGGGCGGGGTTGATCGCGTTCAACGCACATCCGCTGGCGAGCGTAGCCACTTGGCATGGCGCCCCGCGTCTGCCTTATGCGGACCGGCTGGTGAACCTGCTGATCTTGGATCGCGATGCACTGGCCGCAAAGGCTCCTTCGGCAGAGGAGTGCAATCGCGTGGTCGCGCCGGGAGGGGCGATCCTGGCCCGCACCAGGGGCGCTTGGAAGCTGACGGGCGCGGCACGTCCGGCGGGCTTCGCCGATTGGACTCATTTCGACGGCGGCCCGGATGGAAACGCGGTCAGCGCGGATGCGGAGGCGACCGGGCTTCACGGGCTGCAATGGATCGACAACGTGCGCGAGGTGCGCTGGCAGAAGACGGGGCCGCACGGGGGCGACCAGGGCAACATGCGGATTCTGGGCCGGTACGCCGTCATTGACATGCACGTCCGCCCGATGGACAAGGACCCCAAGTTCGCGCCCCGCGTCTTTCTGGAATGCCGGGACGTCAACAACGGCCTGCTGATCTGGCAGAAGCCACGCCAGGGCGAGATGTCCAACAAGCGCTGGGCGTTGGCGGTGGGCGAGGGCATGTGCTTCACCTGGATGACGGAAGAGGGCCGCCTGACGGCTTTCGATTTGGCGACAGGCAAGGAAGTGCGGACGTATCCGGGTTCCGAGATCCAACCCTATGTGCAGGTGGGGCGGAGAGACAAGAAGCTCTATTCCCAGAAGGGACTCCAAGGCGACAACCACTGGGTGCGCGTGGCCGGGAAGACCGTTCTGGCAAATGGCAATGGGCCGCTCCAGGCCTGGTCGATGGACGGCAAACCGCTGTGGAGCTTCGTTAAGGAAGGCCAGCGCCTGGAACTGCCTGCGGTGGATGAGCAACGCAATGTCGTGTACGGGTTGATGATCGAGAACCAGCCGGTGAACGAGTGGGGCTTCGGTCCCATGACGTGGCAGCGCTGGCCGAACAGCAATTGCGTCAAGTCCATCGTCGCGCTGGACCTGGCCACGGGGGCGAAGAAGTGGGAGAACAGCGAGGTCGCTTCTCGAAACTCCGGCTATGAGAATCGAGAGGGTCCGGTGCGCACGTCCTTCGGCCAGTTGCTGGCCGCCGACGATTACCTGGTGGCCACCAGTAATTCCTGTATCTCCGGTGGGAACATCACCTTGGCTGCCAGCCTGAATGCGGCCACGGGCAAGACGCTTCAATTCAACCCCAGGGCCTTCGACAAGAGGGGCAAAGGGGGCCGCCACGAAACCGTCGCGGGACTTTACAATGCCGTTTACCGCGACGGTCTGGTCTACCTGATGGGCTCTGGAAGCATTTGGTGCTTCAATCCGAAGTCGGGAGAAGTCAAGGAGGTTTTCGACCTCCCCTGGAACGGGCGCTGCTACAAGCCGATCGCGACCAAGGAGATGTTCCTCGTGGGGCAGACTGCGTTCCTGGGGAGGGATTTCGGCGGCGAGATGTTCTCGATGGCGCGTTCGGGCTGCGCCAATTCGGCCGTTCCCGGCGCCGGCCTGATCCTCTTTGGTCCACATCTCTGCGCCTGCGTCACGCACTTTGACGGCTATTTCGCCAGCACCTCGCGCCCCGCGCCGCCTCCGCTTCCCGAAGCACAACGTCTGCTGAAGGGAACCGACCGGCCTGCGCGCCTCCCGGCTCCGCGCCCCCCGTCCCCGGCCCGGAGCCTGATCCCGGAGAGCTGGCCCTGGTTCACCATATCCGAACCGGTCAAGCCCGAGACCGTGGAGAAAGCCGGCTGGATTTTTCGAGTCGATCCGCAGGCGCACCGCATCGAGGCCGGCAACGGCGGCGACAAGTGGGCCTACGTCGCGGACGCGCGCATCGGGTTGGATTTCGCGGTCGTGGCGGAAAGGGTCGTCATCGGTACGCACGACGGCTGGGTGCATGGCCTCGACCTGAAGACGGGCGCGTTGAAGTGGCGCTACCTCGCCGCTCCGGCCCATCGCCTGATCATCGCCAACGGGATGTTGACCTCCGCCTGGCCGGTCTTCGGTGTCGCGGAATTGGCAAACGGACAGGTCGTCGCCAGCGCCGGGACGCACGTGGAACTGGACGGCGGCGTCCGAGTCGTGGCCCTGAAGGCCGATGACGGGGCGCTGCTCTGGGCGAAGACGATCACCAAGAGCACCTCCAAGATTCTCCCCGGCGGGAAGGGCTCCCGGATCGTGGAGCACTCCTTGATCAACGCCGCGCCCGCCGTGGCCGGGGGCAAGGTGGTCATCGATGGCGGCGCCCACCTGGGCCGCTTGGAGTTCGATCCGAGCGAGCCCGGGGCGAGCATCTGCAAGCGCCTCAGCGAGAAGCCCCCGGGGAAGAATCGCTAAGGCGGATTATTCATGTAGGGTGGGTCAAGGTCGCGCAAGTTATGGTGGGTCTCGCAAACCGACCAACCGTTGCGCAGCGCTGTGTGACGAAGCGGTAAGTTGATAAGCGACCGATGACCCACCAGAACCACGGTTTGCTCGACGCCACCCTACACTTTATGAATGATCCGGGTGAAAGCAACCCCGAAGCAAACCTCGCGGCCGCGGTTGCTCAAGACCCCTCGGCCGGAACCAGCAAAGTCGCCAGCGTGCGCGCAAATGTCTCGAGTATCTGGCGGTCGGGAAGCGCGATCGTCAATCGCGGCTTGCCCGAGGCATCGTCCTCGACACAGGCTGCCAATCGGTCGTGAACCCCCTTGACGATCGCGTCGGAGGGGGCCGCGCGGCGCCCGTCGGAAACCAACTCGCCCAGCAGGTTGGCCACGGCGCCGAGCAGTTGTCCGCCGGCGGCCGCCACGCGCTGGCGGTGCTCGCGAAGCTGCTCTTCCTGGCGGCGCAGTTCCTCCTGCCGCGAGACGTCCAGGGGCGCCTCGGGCTGCGCGCCCAAGAGCACTTCCAGGCGGCGCCGCAATTCCTCGATGCCGCTGACAAGGTCCACCCGGGTCACCTTCGAGTCGGCGTCCAGGGCCGCCATGGCCAGGTCGTGCTTGGCGGAAAGCGTGGCCAGCAGGTTCTCTTCGATCGTCAGTTCCGTCACCAAAACGAACACCTGGACCGGCCGATGTTGGCCCATGCGGTGCGCCCGGCCGACGCGCTGTTCGAGCACGGCGGGGTTCCAGGGCAAATCGACGTTGATCACCGTGTTGGCCGCCTGCAGGTTCAAGCCGGTCGATCCGGCGTTGGTCGTCAGAAACAAGCGGCAGGCGGGGTCCTCGCGGAAGCGGTGGACGAGTTGCTGCCGCTTCTGCTGCGGCACCGAGCCGTCCAGCCGCACGAAGGGCAGATTGCGCCGCTCCAACAGCGGCTCGATGAGGTTGAGCATCGTGGTCCACTCGGAGAACAACACGGCCTTGCGGTCCTGTTCCTCGAACAGCCCGTCGAACAGCTCGCCCAGCCGATCGAGTTTGCTGGAAAATCCCGGCGCCTGCTTGTCGACCAGGTAGGTGCTGTTGGCCGACATGCGACACATCAGCAGCGCCTTCTGCAGCCGCAGCAGGTCCATTTCGGTGATGAACGCCTTTCGGGCGATCATCGAGGCGGTGCGCATGTGCGCGCCGTGCAGTTCGACTTGCTCGTCGGTAGGCGCGATGCGGACGATCTCGGTGGTGCGCGGCGGCAATTGCCCGAGCACCGAGGCCCGGGTGCGGCGCAACAGGATGGGAGCCAGGTTCCGCCGCAACTGGTCGAGGTGCTTGTAGCCCAGCACCTTCCCCTTCTCGTCGACGATGCGGTGGCGGTTGAAGAAGCGGAACGCGGGGGCCAGGCGGCGGTCGTCGATGAATTGCACGACCGAGAACAACTCGTCCAGCCGGTTCTCCAGGGGCGTGCCGGTGAGGACCAGGGCAAAGGGGGATTTCAGGCCCTTGACGATCGCGGCCGTCTTGGACTGCCAGTTCTTGATCCGCTGGCCTTCGTCCAGAATGATCAGGTCCCAGGGGACGCGCTCGATGGCCAGGATGTCGCGCAGCACCTGCTCGTAGTTGCAGACGGTGAAGAAATTCTCGTTGGCATATTGCGAGACGCGGGCGGCCGCGCCGCCGGTGACCAGTTGCACGTCGCGGTCGGAGAAGCGGTGGATCTCGCTCCGCCACTGCGACTTGAGCGACGCGGGGCACACGACCAGCACTTTGCGGATTCCGGCTTCGCGGGCCAGCAGTTCGGCCGCGCCCACCCCTTGGATCGTTTTGCCCAGTCCCATGTCGTCGGCCAGGATGGCGCGGCCCGCGCCCAGGGCGAACGCGATGCCGTCGAGTTGGTAGGGGAGCAACTCCGCTTTCAACAGCGTGGTGCGGAGCGGGTGCCGGGCGGGGTCCTTGCGAATCTGGCTCACCAGGCTGGCGATGCGCTCCTGGAAGAGCCGTTTTTGGATCAGTTCTTCCGCATCGGGGTAAACCGTGACCGGATGGCCGAGCCGTTCCAGGCGCCCGATGCAGTCCAGCAGTTTTCGCACGTCCTCGATCGGCCCCTTCGCCAGGGGCCCGGCCGAGCGGGCCAAGGCCGCATCGGGCCGATCGGGAAGCTGCAGGTGCAGGGTGGCATCCTCGCCGTAGAGCACGTGAACGAAGCACTCGTCGTTGCCGCATCGCCTGCGCGCCAAATTGGAAAACCGCCTCCGCACGCGATCCAGAGCGTAGAGGATGTGCTTGCACGTGCCCAGCGTGTTGGTGCGAAAGTCGGGGCAGGAACAATAGGAGGCCCCCCGCTCGGTCCCCCGCAGCGCTACGCGGTAGGTCTTGCCCGACTGGCCGCTGGTCACCACGTAGTCCGTCCAAGGGTTTTCCGGATCGCCGGATTGCAGCCGGAACTTCTCCGTTCGCGCCCGCTCGATCCGATCGGCGATCGCTTGTTCGACCAGAACCTCTTCGCTGAGGCTTTCGATGGGAACTCGCTCCGGCGGGGCCGCGGCCAGGCCCAAGGCCGTTTTCTCTTCGAGGATCAGCGAGACGGCCGCACCGACGTGGCAGCAAAGCGTATGGCACGCATCGCAATTGAATTGCAACCGACTCTTGGCCTCGGTCTTCACCGTGATGGTGACGATGACGTCCTTGCCCCGGCCGCCGGCGCCGGGCATCTTCAGCCGGAACAGGTCGCCGGCGAAATAAACGTCCCGCGCGATGTCGATCTCGCCCTGGGCCGGGCCCTGCCGGATCAGTTGCTCGCCCGCGGGACCCAACAATCGGCACGCCTGGGTGAACGTCAATCGGGAAAGGCGGTCTTTCAGCGTCAGTTGGCTGCTTCTCTTGGTCTTGATCATGGGTGCCTCCTTGGCCGATATTGTCGCCGGGAGCCCCCATCACGTCAACCATCCCTTCTCATCGAAACAGCCGCCGGCTTCGTTAGGACCAGCGAATGAATACGCGTCGGCCTTGCTGCCACCACCCTACGGTTTACGAGTAATCCGGGTTCAGGCCCTCGCGACCAGTTTGGGCAGCGGCTTGTGTGCGGCAAGATTTCCTGGCGGGCGTTTCCGACGTAGCCGGTCATTGACATGGTGGGTGCCACGGGCTTGCCCGTGCTCTTTCGGAGGGCTCTTGCGGCAAGAAGTTGCCAAAGCAGTGGCGTGCGAGAGAGATCGAGAGTCCGCGGCTGTTCTGCACCCTGCGGATACGTTCCATGCTCGCCGACGAACCACGCGGAGAGGTTTCCGGCGATTGGGGCGCGGCAAGAACCGACATAGAAAAGCACTGGGAAGTGGCACCC
>JBEKZQ010000078.1:0-16573 GCA_049509675.1 Thermoguttaceae bacterium
TGGCCAGTTGCCCGTAGGACGGATTGCCAATCCGTCCTACGATGATTGATCAACTTGCTCTTTGAACGGCCCGTACACGGTTACTTTCCCTGCGTGTCGCCGTCCTTCTTTTCCTCGCGGTTCTTCCGGCGGCCCTTGCCCGAATCTTTCATCTTCTGCATCTGCGCCTTCACCTGATCCTTCTGCTCGGGGGTCAACACGTCCATGACCTTGTCGCGGAATGCCTTCATGGTCTCTTGGATTTGCTTGCGGGCCTCGGTCTGGCGAGTCTTCTGTTCGTCGCTGAGATTGAGGGCCTTTTCAAAGGCTTCGCGGTTCTCGCGGAAGCCCTTGCCGGACGATTGCGCGGTCTTGAACGCTTCGGCGCGGGCCGTCTTCTGCTCCGCCGTGAGAATGTCTTCCGACTTCTTCAAAGCGTCCTTGAGCTTGGGGCCATACTCCTTCTTCAGGTCCGCGATCTTGGCTTTCTGGTCGTCGGTCAAAGTCAGGTCCTTGACGAATGCGTCCATGCGCTCGACCATGAAATCGGCTGAGCGGCGGGGCGCCTTCTTCGCCGGTTCGTCAGCCGCCGAGAGCTTGCTGACAGTGGTCAGCGAAACGGCAAGTGCCAGTACGATACTCACGATTCTCATCTTCATTCTCCTATGCAACGTGACATAAAGGAACACACGATACAAAGGCCGCTGTCCGCGCCGGACAACAAGGCCGACAATCCGCGGCATAGAACCGCGTTACTACTTCGTCTTTCCGGTCGAGCGAGGTCTCGATGACTGCGGTTTGGCGGGGGGGGGCGTGGATACAGTCGGCTTGGTGGTGGAGGTGGGGTTGGTGGTGGTCGATGTCGAACCACCGCCGGAGCTCCCCGCTTTGCTGGTGCTGCTTCCAGAAGGCCCCGTATAACTGCCCGAAGCATAGGGATTGGCCGTATACGGGGGGTAATACCCAGGATATGCCGGATAATATCCCGGATTATATCCCGAATACGGGCGGCGATAATAACCGGGATACTCGGCTGGCGGCGGACCCTCGGAGGAGGACGGGAACTGGCCGGCAGCGGGCTGATCCTGGGCTGTTTGCAGGGGCTTCGCCGGCCCTTCCGCCTTACCGAGAATAGCCTGGATGCTCGTGCGAATCTTCTTCCGCAACTCCCTCAACTCGTCGGCGGCGCTGGCCCTCTCGCCCGAATCCTTGGCCGCTTCGACGCGCTCCAATGCCGTTCGCAACGCGCCTTCGTTCTCGGACTTGAGGTTGTCGTACTGCTCCTTCTGCTGAGCGTTCAGGACGGCGCCTGCGGGCAGTCGGAATGCCGATTTGACCGCCGCATCGTTTCTCACTTGCCAGTTTGTGGCCGCCGGCTTCTTCGTAACGGCGGAATCGCCCGCATTCGGGTAAGGCGTACCGACGTCGTCTTTGACTTCCTGGGCCGGCAAGCAAGCCACCCAACCAAACGTGAGCAGAATAGTCGCCATGACTTGTCCGTAGAATAGATTCCTGGACATTCCTTCTCTCCCCTTGTTAGACCACCACGGCCGCGGCCCTTGCCCGAACGGCCCGCAGCCTCTCAAACGACACCTGGCCCGATTCCCTTTCCAATCAATTTAACCTACCTGTTAGGCGAAAGCGTGTCAAATGCCCATTGACGCTCACGCCACCTTCGGGTGGTGCCAGTTTTCGTCCGGCCGGGAACGACCGTGTTCGGCCTCGTTGCATTATATTCCAAGGCTCAATAGGAAAAGCGAGTGGCCGGCGGCCGCCTTCGGCATCGCCTGTGCAGTCGCGCGATGCCGAAGGTCGCCGGTAGCTCACCTACTGCCGCCGCGCTCGGCCAATCGCTTGATCTGCTCGCGCAACTCCTGGATCTCCCGATGCATCTGCTGGAGTTCACTTCGCAACTCTTGCACGCCGTTGCCGGCGCCGGGGCCGGAACGAGAGTCGGCTGGCGGGCGCCGTCCTTCGTTCGGACGTCCTTCCGAACGCGCCTCGTTGCGGACATCCGACGCTGCAGTCCGCCGCGTTGTTGGTTCGTAATTCGGACGCGATTCCGAACGCGGCTCGTTCTTGATTTGCTCGGCCATGCGCAGCAAGCGATCGGCGTCGGCTTGCAAGCCGGCGGCCTTCAGATTCTCGGCCGCGGCCCGCAGGTGCTGTACGCGCGCTTCCACGTCGCCCGACGATGGCGAGCGGCGGGCGCCAGGGCCCGGCTCGGAACCGCGCGGGTACATTCTGGCCATGATCGCCTGCGCTTCCTGCTTCAAGCGATCTGCGTCCTCGTGCTTCCCCTCTCTTTCCAGTTGTTCCACCTTCTGTCTGATCGCCTGCAATTGTTGGCGAAGTTTCTCGCGTTCGGGTTCGGCAAGGGGCGCGCCGGCAGGTCCGGACTCGGGGCCTCCACGGCGGAACTTCTGCATCAGTTCAGACGCCTCGCGCTTGACGTGCTCGGCTTCGTCGTGTTTGCCCTGCTTCTCCAACTCTTCGACCTTCTGCTTCATCGCCTGGAGTTGGCGGTACATCTGCTCGCGCTCCGGACTGACACGGCCGCCCGGATGGATCTTCTGGGCGAGTTCCGAGGCCTCGCGCTTCAGGTGCTCGGCCTCTTCGTGTTTGCCTTCTCTTTCCAGTTGCTGGATCTTCTGGATCATCGAATCCAGTTTCTGCTGTTGCTCGGCGCGGTCGCCCGCGGCAGGCTGCGGTCTTTCACCGCGCTCCTGGGCCACCGCCTGGCAGGGGTTGCTGCCCAGCAGTGCCCACAAAGCGGTTGCGGCCAAGGAACATCGCCACGAAGTCTTCAACACACCCATCGTCGTCTCTCCTTGCGTGAAAGAAACCCGGGCAGGCGCCCAGGCGGTACCAAGAATTGCTATCAGGGCCAGTGCTACGGGCAACATGGCATGAGTGAAGGCGAGCCGGGCTCGGCCGGGCGCTCGCCATGCCCGGCGGCCAAAAATCCTGCCGCCGACAGCCGGCGATAATAAGGACCTTTCGCCTGTTGTTCCGGTTTGTATCGCTTCGAACCGCCCGAGGTGCAACAACCGCTCGACGCGGCGGCCCAGGCCGGACTGGAAACCGCCGCCCTCGACCGACAGGCCGGCCCGCGGACGCGCCCGCACCAACCGCCGACCCAATCGCACCAGGACTTCGGCCAAGGTGCAGGGGCCGTCGGGCAGCAGCAGGCTGGCTTCATCGGCCGCCGCCTCGCTGGCGGCGCGAAGCCGCAACCGACACCACCACGCCAGCGGATGCCACCATGACAAAGCGCAAATGGCCAGCGAGATCGACTGCCAAACCGGGTCCCCAGCGGCCAAATGGGCCAGTTCGTGAACCAGGATCGCCTCTTGCTGCCGCGCGTTGAAATCATCAGTAAACTCGGCGGGCAGCACGAGCGTCGGACGCCACAGGCCAAATACCACCGGCGCGGCCAATCGACGCGATGTCAATATCCGCACCGGCCGGCGAATTCCTAAACGTGCGGCCAACGTGCTGACGCAGGCGCAAGTCGAGGCGTCATGCGCCGAAGAGCATCGATGACGAAAGCCCCACTGCACGCCGCAACTCCACGCCATGCGTCCCAGCACGGCCACGCTGCCCAGCATCCAAACCAGCCCCGGCCACCAGGTGGCTGCCGGCCGGGTCAACACTACGGCAGATATGGCCGACCCCTTCGCATCTGCACTGGCGGAGCCAGTGGCACCCGGAGTGGCGGAGCCAGTGCCATCCGCGGGCTGGGTGGCACTGGCTTTGCCAGTGTTCTTTCTTGCGACGGCCTTTTCGGGCCAAGTCAACGCTGTAGCAGCACTGGCGGAGCCAGTGGCATCCGGACTGGCGGAGCCAGTGGCATCCGCGGGCTGGGTGGCACTGGCTTTGCCAGTGTTCTTTCTTGCGACGGCCTTTTCGGGCCAAGTCAATGTTGCGGCAGCACTGGCGGAGCCAGTGGCACCCGGCGAAGGCTCTTCTCCCGCCAGGTTCATCGCGCCGAAACACTGGCCGAGCCAGTGGCACCCGCACTGGCCGAGGCAGCGGCACGCCGCGGAAGCTGAACGGAACCCGGTCGCCGGGCCCAATTGGGAAAGGGCCGGTCCGACACCCGTCGACTGCAACAGCACCAAGGCCAAGAGCCCCAGGGCCGTGACCTGCCAAAGCGTGCGCTCGGCAACCGCCGACCGGCACCATCGCGCGGACACGGCGGCCAGGGCAACGATAGCCGTGGCGCCGAGACCGAACACCAACAGCAACTCCCACCACAGTCGCAATTCCGGCGCGAGGTAACCTGTCATCACCTGTGCCCCCCGTTCATTTCCTAGCCTTGTGCTGCTCGATCAACTCCTCCAACTCAGCCAACTCACGCCGACTGACCTCTCGGGTCCGCAGCAGGTGGCTCACGGTATCGGCCAGGCTGCCGGCAAACAAACGCTCCACCAGGTCGTCGGCCATGCTCCGGGTCACCTCTTCGGCGGTAACCAAGGGCTCGTAGACGAACTGCCGGCCTTTCTGGACATGCGCCACGAACTGGCGATCTTCCATCTTCCGCAGCATGGTGGCCACCGTGGTGTAGGCCAACGGTTCGTCCGCCAGCCCGCGCTGCACCTCGGCCACCGTGGCGGCCCCGGCATTCCAAAGGACCTTCATGATCTGTAGCTGAAGGTCGCCCAAGCGATAGGTCGGTTTCGGCGTCATGTTTCAATCCGCTCCCGCCGATCGTCGGCGGGCTAATGGCTCCTTGCCTGTGAACTATAGCGGTAATACTACCACGGTAGTTTTGCCTGTCAAGGGGCAGAGCAAAATTGGGGGGAAATCCTCACAAATCGCTGGACAGATTCACCCTATCGTGGCAGAATAAGCCGGGTTAGCGCCAGTCTTCCGGCCGTTGTTGGCGCCAATCGGCCAGGGCGCTTTCGAGCGTGAAGCGATACGGGTAGCCCAACTCGCGCAACACGCGCGGCACGATGTTGTTCGAGCGAACCAGCTTGCGAATGCGTACCGGATCGACGGGCTGATTGATGTGCAGCAACCGGCCGGCGGCCCCCACGACGTGCGAAGCGGCCAATAGCGCCGGATAAGGCAGGCTGGGCACAAACCGCTTCACGCCCGCCTCCCGGCAGACCGCCTGCACGTACTCTTCCACGGTCGGCGGCGGATCCATGGTGAAATTGAAGAGCATCGTCGCGAGCTTCTCGCTTGCCTGCCGCTGGAGCATCCACGTAATGGCATGGCACAGTTCCTTGACGTATCCGCCTGCCTTGCGCGTGCGGCGATTGCCGGTGTAGCAAAAGGAATGCCGCAGCACGGCCCGCACCAGCCGGGTGACGTTGCCGCCTTCGCCCGGTCCAAAGACCACGCCGGGCCGCACGATCAACAAGCGGCGGTTGGGGTCCGCACCGCTCCATGCCAAGTGGATTTTCTCGGCTGCCAACTTCGAGGCCCCGTAGGCCGTGACCGGCGCGGGCAGCGAGTTCTCGTCCTTCTCCTCCTCGGTCGGACCATAGGGAGCGATGCTGCTGGAGAACACGATCCAGGGGCAGCCGACGCGCTCCGCCCAGGCGCAGACGTTCTCGGCCCCGCACAGATTCGTGGCGAAGTATTCCTCCGCTGCATGCCCCGGCTCGCGGTGTACGGCGGCCAGGTTCACCACCAGGTCGGCACGGTCGGGCAGTTCCTTGTCGGGCAGCGCGTGGCGGACATCGACCGGCACGAAACGCAACCGCCCGCAACGGCACCCTGCCTCCAACTCCGGCAGCCAGGCGTCGATCACCAGGGGCCGAGTGTCGGCCAGGACTACCTGTTCGGCAAGCCCACTGGCAAACAGGTGACTGGCCAGATGCTTGCCGATGAAGCCGGTTCCGCCGAACAGCACACAAGTCTGAGCTGGATTCCAAGACACGCGCGTGGTCCTCTTTACCGGTCGAATAAGATTCCTTTGTTTGTGCGGATTGTACGCGGGCGTTCCATCCGGGATCCCCTGGCAAACGGCTGCGGCCATTAACCAATATAGCAGCTTGGCGGAGAATCGGAGTGCGGAACGCCTTCCTGGCCCCGGTTTTTCGCGGAATCGACACTGTCGAAGGGTCGTGAAGATTCCCGCTGGAAAATTGCCGGCCAACAATGTAAGGATAAGACACTTTGGAAAACGGCTCCAGCTACGACCAGATTCCCTATCCCACGCGACCTTACGCCGAATCGCATCCCGATCGCCTGGCCACGATCGGCCGGTTGTTTGGCTTGCAGGTGCAGCCGATTGACTGCTGCCGCGTGCTGGAACTGGGTTGCGCGCGGGGCGGCAACCTGATCCCCATGGCCGAACAGTTGCCGGGCAGCCGATTTGTGGGCGTGGATCGCTCGGCCGCCCAGATCGGCGAAGCCCTGGACCTCGCCAGGCGATTGGGATTGGACAACCTCCGGCTTCTGCACCAGGACATCCTCGATTGCGACGCCGGCCTGGGACAGTTCGACTACATCGTTTGCCACGGCGTTTTCTCCTGGGCCGCGCGGCAGGTTCAAGAGAAGATCCTGGAAATCTGCGCATCGCACCTGGCGCCGCAAGGCGTGGCCTACGTGAGCTACAACACGTATCCCGGCTGGTACATGCGGGGGATGGTCCGCGACATGATGCGTTACCACGTGCGCGATCTTGCCGACCCGGCCGCGCAGCTTCAGCAGGCCCGCTGGATCTTGGATTTCCTCGCCCAAAACACTGCCGGCGAGACGCCCTACGGAGCTTTTTTGAGATCCGAGGCCCAGGTGGTGCATGAGACCGAAGATGGGCACCTGTTGCACGACCAGTTGGAAGAGATCAACGACCCGCTGTTCTTCTTCCAGTTCGTCCAGCGGGCCGAGGCCCAAGGGCTGCAATACCTGGCCGAGTCGGACATCGCCACGATGTGGTCACGTCTGCTGCCGCCGGGCGCCGCCGCGACCCTGGAACAGGTTGCCGCCGGACTGACCGCCCGGGAACAGTACATGGATTTCGTGCGTAACCGGGCGTTTCGGCAAACGTTGTTGTGCCATGGCGCAGTAACGATCTATCGTGAACTGCGGCCGGAGGTCCTGGGGCCACTGCACGTGGCCGCCCCGCTGGCGCCCATCGACACGCCGATCGATCTCGGTTCGTCACAAGGGGTCCGATTCCGGCATCTGCCCAGCGGGCAGGAGGTCACTGCGACCAGCCCCATCGTGAAAGCGGCGCTCGCGTGCCTGGGCCGGGCATGGCCCGCCGCCATCCCTTTTGCGGAACTTGGCCTTCGCGCGCGGGCCTGGGCCGGCGGCGAAATGGGGCCGGACGCACGACCAATCCCTTACGAGAGCTACCAGTTGGGAAGATCGATCCTGGAGATGTTTCTCGCGCGACTGGCAGAGGTGCATAGCGCGGCGCCTCGTCTCTGTACCGCGGTGAGCCCACGTCCGATCGCCCGCCGCTTGGCGCGGTTTCAGGCCGAATCGGGCCCGTGCGTGACCAACATGCGTCACCAGCTCATTACGCTGCCGCCATTGCTGCGTCACATTTTGCCTTATCTCGACGGCAGGAACGACCATCGCCAGCTTCAAGCCGCGGTGGCCTGCTGGACGGCCGAGCATGATCCCGAAACGCGGGTTCCAGCGGCCTTGGACGAGGCCCTGGCCGATCTGGCCCGCGCCGCACTGCTGGTGGGATAGGCATTTCGGTTCCAGCCCTCGACCGTGCGACCCGGACCGTACCCGGCACGAAGCTGAAGAACGGCAAGCCGCAGACGGTCCACCTCCCCGCCCCTGCCCTGGCGATCCAACAACGTCGTTCGGATGCCTCCGTAGACTGCGTCGCAGTCACAGCGCCAGAAGCAATCCACACGGACAAAACCGTTTCGGCCAGGGACAATGGCCCCCGGTCGGGCGGCGACTTTTCGTCCGTCGTGGCGGCGCCGATCTCCCCGCAGTGGTGGCCCAAGGCGTTCTGTCCAGCACTCCTATCGGCCATATTCCTTTATACCACAGATGGTATATTCCATCCGATTTCCTCTCCTGGACTGTACCATATTGGGCAGCGGAGCGGAAATCAATCGCGCGGGTAGAGGGATGAGCCGAATCCCCCTCTCCCTCCGGGAGAGGGTCGGGGTGAGGGCGTTTGGGACGGAGCCCATGTCATTGCAAACGGCGCGCATTGTGAGGCGGAGAGCCGACTAACGAAGCGACGATTCAGTACCGCTGTCCAATCGCTCCGGCGCCGAGCAGGCCGGTGGTTCAAAGGCGGGAGACGATGACAACCCGCTCGTCAGCGGCGACCCACACGCCGCAGGGTCGTCCATCACGGCACGCAGGCCGGGTCCAAAGGCACGCTCGCATCCAACGTATTGAGGTACGTTTCCAGCGAATGCCAGCACTTGAAATTGTGCTTGCAGCGATCGTCCAAGTTGATCGGGAATTCCGCATCGACGTGGGTGTACCCGACAAGCTGGGGCGGTAATTGGGTCACAATATCGTTCAGGTTGGCGATCCGCCAACTCGTTTCAATCAAGCGGTCGTAGGTGCCCGCAAAGACCTTGTCCCCGATCCTCGGGCTAGCGAATGTGTAAACGACAGGCGTGGTGAAGCCGCCGTTCGCCGCCAGGTCGATGGCTAACAAAGTCGCCAAGGCCGAGCCCAGACTATGGCCGGCGATCCGCAACGTCTTTACCGTGCCTCCTGCGATAAGTTTCGCCAGCGCGTCGACGACTCGCTGCGCATCGTTGTTCGGCCCGCTTCGGAATGACGAGTAAAAACGGTCAAATCCCTGTTCGACCATTCCCGCATTCACGAATGGAAGGCGGACGAGGGCGAATTCGAAATCCCTAATCCATTCGAGCACTCCCTCGGTGCCGCGGATTGCGACGACAACATCAGCGCCGCGCTGGGCAATGAACCCGAAGACCTTGAATGCCGCGGTATCGTCGGTGACGTCATCGGCGTACACCTTTGAAACAAGGCTGTACCCCGCGGGGGGCACAAATGTACTGGGGTCGCTTTCGGCGAACAGGTCGTACGCCGCCAAGACGAATTGCCCCAGTTGCAGCGCCTGCGGAACGGAAAACATTTCGGATGGCATTGGCTACGCACTCCTTGACGCTATGAGAGGGCATGAAATAATGTTCATCGCAACACTGATGTTTACGGGAAGCGATGCCCAATGTATCTCGAAGCCCAAAAGTTCCCATTATGCTGCCAAAGCACTGCTGGGCAAGCCAGCCCTGGCACCCAAACTCGGCCTCCCGCAGCAGCCCAGCCTTTGGCAAGGTGACCGCTAGCCGGTGAATTCAGCCCGATCCCCCATCGTTGCCCTCGATCATCAAGGCGAGGGCCGACTTTCTAGCGTACCTCCGTTGCCGAATGCGTGCCCTGGCGTCTACCAGCAGTGTGCGAAAGCCACTGGGAGCCGCTAAACTTGAGTCCCACCTTATCCACTGTCACCGTAGCATCATAGACGCACGAATAAGACGGGACGAACCCCTGCCTGCAAAACGTGAAAACAACTCGGTGCTCTCCTTCTTCCTTCCCTCTTGTCCAGAACCACACTCCCCAGGCGCCCTCAAAGCTTGTCCAGGGATTCTCGCTGCAAAAGAACCAATTGTCGGAACGGAAGAAAATGTACGTCTCCCCCCTCGGGCCGTCATCCCAACGATACCTCAGCAAGAACCAGGTGTTGTCGAGGCGCGGATGGACGGTCGTTTGATTCGGATGCTGCTGCTGCTGCTGCGGAACCTGGGCGCGGAGCGCGTTAACTTGAACGAGCACGAGGAGAAAAAGCAAGGCAAAGCAAGATAGCAACGCGAGTCTGGTTAACGGCAACTCGATTCGACGGACCATAGCGCGGCTCCTTCATAAAAGCTTCAGCAGAATGGAAGTAAGCGCACAATCTTCGCGTACGACACGACTCCTTTGAATAGATCTCCGACTCGTAGGCGCTGGCGTCGCCGTGGCTACCGCGACGCAATAAGCTCCGCGTCGCTCCTGCGGGAGAAATCAAGGGTCACGCTCTTGGTTTCGCCCGCGCAGACGCGCGCCACCCGGGTGTCCTCAACGGTCGCGCCGCCACGAATTACTTGGGCACGGATGGTGTATCGGTACGTTTCCCCCTGCTCCAGTCCCTTCGAGAAGTACTTCCGCAACGCGCCTCTGGTCTGCGTCGCTTTGCCATTGATGAAGACGACAGCGTCTTCGGGCACCGTGACAACCAGGGTTGCATTGGCAACTCGTTTGGCCGGCGCAGAAGCGATTTCCGACGGGGGCGTCGTGAGGATTCCGGTCAACGGGCCTCCCATGACGCCCGGCGTGCCTCCGTGGATGCCGCCGCCCATGACCCCTGGGACGTAAGGCACGACGTCACAGCAGCAGCAACACGGACAACAGCAACAACACGGATCCCAGCAATAGCTGCTACAACACGACGAGTAGGACCCGCCCCAGCAGCACCCATAACAGTTGGTGGCTGCGGAGGCCCCAATCGACAGGAACACCGCCACAAACGCGAGCACGATGAGCGCTCTTTTCCCAAGACTTTGCATCGCACGATCCTCCCTTAAACAGTGGTTGAAGAACTCTCTGACGTCAGACCGTTTCCCACGATACAGCACAGAAGACCTTTTCCGCACGGCGTTTCCGAACAACGGCGAGCCCCGCCAGTAACACCAGCGCTATCGCCACCAGCGCAATGGTCGACGGTTCCGGCACCGTTATGGGCGAGGAACGAGCGTAAAGGGGATGAAGGTTCGTTGCTGTGTCCACCCCTTACTAGCGAGCCAATCTGCGTACAATCCACCGCAATAAGTGCCGGCGCTTGGCGCAATGTCCGGCGGGCCCCAAACGCGATGCCACCGAACGGGTCATTCTGTGTTCCATCCCCATCAGAGCCGGTCCATACGAGCAACTGGCCGTGGGTGTTGTTAACGGGGATCAAAGGTGTGTATGGAGAGCGCCCGGCCAGAGACGGCCCGGCGTAAGCGCTGCCTCGCAGAACGAACAACGGCGGCGACATGTTTCCGCGCTGCCTCTTCGCGCAAGGGGGGGTAGATAGGAGCCAATTAGGACTGATTCTGTCAAGAACCTCCGAGCTTGTCAAGCACTTGGCGCGGAATTCACAAAATAATGTTCATCGCACCACTAATGAATTCGTGGGCGGGCGTATCAGGCAGGCCCAACTACGCCAGGCGCGGATGCCCGACCTGCCCAAGATGGCGGCGAGAAGCGGGTGACGCGGCCGGGTCACGCCGCCTTTTTCTGCAGTTCCTGCGGAGTTTGGGGAAAAGCGAGCACCTTCTCGTTCTCGCCGCCGCTGGTTGGGGTTGGCTGCGGGAATCGGAGCCAGTCCGCGCGGCCCAGATAGGCCGACAACATGCCGGAGGCTTTGCGAACCATGCGATTGCGAGGCAGCAGGCATTCAAGGCCCTTCAAGACCCGGTAACTGCAGCGGTTGGCAAAGGGGGCCAGACAGGGCCGAAAAACGAAGGCGCGATGCACCGGACGGGCCTCGAAGCCCACCTTGATCTTGAAGTCATGCACCCCTTCCGAGTTGTCGGCGTCCTGGATCGTGCTCAATCCGTAGCACACGGAGCGGAAGTTGCCGTGCGCCAGCAAGCCCTCCAGGGCCAGGTGCAGCAAGCCGTTATTCGGCTTGTAGCGCAGGGAATCGGTTGTCGAGAAGACGCCGATGATGGCCGAATCGTCAACGGCCACGACGTACATGAAGGAACAAAGGCGATCCTCGCGCCACGCGCCGATGACGTGGTGCGCCGGGTTGTAGAGGAAGTCGCAGAAGCGTTCCAGGAAAACCGATTTGCCCACATCCGACAAGCCCGCGCGCGCCCGCGAGTCGCTATAAGCCGCCGCGCCGTGGCGCAACAACGTCTGCGAATCCAAGGGGGCGTAGGAGAACTCCCGCAGGGCGCGACGCGCGTTCTCGCGACGTTTGGCGTTCAGCTTGGCAAGCGAGTAATCCTTGTCCTCGCAGATGTACAGCCACGCATTCTGCGGATGCTGTTGGTCGGGCTTGCGGACGTAGGCGGCCACCAGGGCACTCGTGCAGCGAAAGACCGCGCGCATCTCCTCCACAGACGGCTCGTCAAAACAGACGAAGGGGCGTCGTTCGACCGATCCCCACTCCCCCGCTTGCCAATAGACATTGTTCTCCCAGCGGACCGAAGTCTGCCCGCTGCCATGCAAAGCGGCAACGTAGTCCGCAAGGCTGACGGCACGGATGTGTTGCGTCACTCCAGTCACAATTGGCTCTCAGCTACAGAGAATATCCTGCAAGCAAGAAACCGCCAGGCGCAAAACCGCTACACTCGCTATTCTGCCATAAAGTCACAAAAATGTCGAGCACTTGGTAGCGATATTCCACTCGATATTTTCCACTTTCACCCACTGGGCGTCCGGTGAAGGTTTCCGAGTTTGACTGGACTCTTGCAAAATTCGGCAAGGGGTACGCAAGTGGGACTCGGATCGGCATTTTGCAAAAGTCCAATTTGATCCAAGTGTAGGCCTTGTCGAGAGTTACGGTTACAAACGGTTGTTCTCGATTTCAACGCGATCTCTGCCTGCGGCGTTTCCTTGTGCGGGCTGCGAGCAGGCCGATCGCGGCTGCGGCCAGACAGGCCAGCGTCGAGGGCTCCGGCACCGTAACCAACGAGTCGTTCCAGGCCAGCCCGAAGGTCTCGCCGCCCGAATCGGGCAGGCCGAAAAGCTGGCTATCAAAGAGCACTCGAATGGCGTAATCCCCGTCGCTGGGCAGGAGGAAATGCAGCGACTGGACGTCGTTGTAGGAAGTGTCCGATTCGGCGTAAAGCGTGGTGAAATTCGCGTCCCAGATCTGCAGGTCGAGCTTCGCCATGCCCAGGTCCGTGACCGGCAGCGCCGAGGTCGTCGGGTCCCAATCGCCGGTGGCGGGATCGACCCCGGGCAGGGCGCGGTCGCGGAACCAGCAGAGCGTGGCGTCCAGGTAAGAGTTGCCGGGCAGTTGGGTATCGATCGTGTAGTCGGTGTGCCCGCCCGTGGCGACGGTCGCAAGGCTCCAGCCGGTGGGCAGGACTGAACCGGCATAACCCCACGGATCGAGCGTGCCGCCGATGTATTGATTCATCGCTTGGGTCATGTTCAACATGCCCGCTCCCTGCGACACGTCGAGGGCTTGTTCGGTGTAGGTCGTGTTGCCCGAGGTGTATTGGCCGTTGTTCCAACCCGGGAGCTTGGTTGCCGAGTTCATCAAGACGGCCTTGATGACGCGGGAGTCGCGCGAATTGGCGAAATTCTGCGCGGAACTCGCATAAACCACCGTATAGGCCAGGTGATAGCTGAGGCTGTCCAGCAGCGAAACGCCGGAGGAAACGATCGGCGCGGCGAAGCTCGTTCCCGACCCGATGATAGCCGCATCGGTCTGGGTCGGGTCGCCGGTGTAGGTGGCCAAGAGAAGATTGACGCCCGGCGCAACGAGATCGACAGGGGCGCGAACGCCGGCAACCACCGGATTGGGCCCGTTGGGATTGCCGGCGAAGTCCTGCGGCCCGCGGCCGCTGAACGATGCCACGGTGGTCGTGCCGGGGGTGGAAACATCATCGGCCGCGCCGACGGCGATGACGTTGTATCCCGAGGCCGGCCCTCCCAGCGAATTCGAGGCAGGGCCGAAATTGCCAGCGCTGATGACGAACGTTGTTTGCGGATGGGCCTGCGCGAGCGCATCGACCACGACGGTTTCGGGCAGCGTTCCGGCCGTGTCGGGAGTAATTGAGAAACTGGCGTTGACGACGTCCGTCGGCCCGGTGACGGGAATCGTGGTGGAAATGCCCTGCGCGATCGGATAGGCGATGTTCCTGGTCCAGGTGGCGTCGGCGAAATGACTGAAGGTGGAAAGGAACGTTTGCGCAGTGATGGTAAAGGAACCGTCGCTGGCGGTGGAAGTGGCGATGGCCCCCGTGCAAAGATTCGTGAGCGGGGCAATGCCGGCGCGAACCGTGGTCGTTCCCGCAGCGCTCAGCAGTTCGCTGCCCCCGCCGGCGATGGCCATGCTAACTTCCGTGGCGTGGGCCTGCGGATCGGTCACCACGAGCGGGTTGCCGTTTGAATCGGTGGGCGAGTAGCAAATGTTCGGGTCGTTGACGACCACGCCGGCCAGCGTCGTCGCGCCGTTGGGGCCTGCAAAGGGATGTCCGGCGTCGATGTGCGCCACGTAGGTGTCCTGGCCGAAGATGCCGATCACGTTGGCCGGATTCCGGTCGTCCAGCACGCCGGTCTGATAGAAGGTCGTCGCGCCGATGAAATCATTGATGTAGTTGCCCCACGTGATGTTTCCCGTGTTGGGGTCGTAGGCCGCGATGTCGTAGATGTTGCTGTGGGCGGTAATCGCCGTGGATGGAGCGCTCGGAGCGGCGACAGCAGGCGGCGCGGGGGCCCCGGGCGAATTCAACGGTACTTGGCCGTTGAGGACTCCGGAGTGTACCGCACCCGAGATCGCTGGATTTTGCACGTAAAGGAGATTCACCGAACCGCCCGCCGACGCGGCCGAGAGTTTCAGCCCGCCGGCCATGGAGTAGAGCGTGGGACTGCTGGGCGGCGAAACAAGAGAAGTGCCGAGCGGCTGGATGGTCTCTGCGCCGAAGGCCGCATGGGTGCAAACAGAGGCGGCGAGCAGGACCGCGAACTGTCGCAGGAACGAGAACGGCTTTCTTTTCATGATCGGGCGTAATTCAAGATGTTGATTTCAGCGGGGGTCCTCACAACATGCTCGATGATCAATCACTCAGCCCGCACGGCGCAGCGCGAGGCGAATGACGAAAAAAGGGGAAAGCACCCGGCCAGAAACGGCCCGGGGGCAATGCCTCGCAGAGCGAGCAACGGCGGCTACAAGGGGTTTCCGCGCTGCCTCTTTTTGGGCATATGGGGGAGGAGATCGCCAATTAGCCCGGATTATTCACAAACTACAGGGTGGTGTCGAGCAAACCGTGGTTCTGGTGGGTCTTCGGTCGCTTGCCGCCCTACTCTCGACCCTGGACCCTCGACTCTAGGTCGGCCTGCGCGACCCACCATAGGCTTGCGCGACCTCGACCCTACCTCAATAATCCGGATTACAGTTAATTTTGCCAAGAATCTCCGCCGCTGTCAAGGATTTGGCGCGCAATTTGCGGAATAACGTGCGGTCAACAGCCGAACAGCGGCGCCACCGCGGCACGATGGGCATCGATCCAGCGGTAGATGTCGTCTAAAATCTGCTCGACGCCCCGCGTCGGCCGCCAGCCGAAATCGCGCTGGGCCTTGCGCGAATCGCTCAGATAAATGCGCAGGTCCATGGCGCTGGTCTGCGGCACGGGGGCGATCGGAATCCGCCGGCCGGTGACCTTTTCGCAAAGGGCCGTCAACTCCAGCAGCGAAACCGAGATCGCCGGCCCGCCGCCCACGTTATAGATGCTGGCATCCCACTGTGCGGGCGATTGCAACTGGAGGACCAACAGATCGAACAGGTCGTCGACGTGCAACAGGTCGCGAACCTGCTTTCCACCGCCGTCGAAGCCCACGTATTGCAGCGGCTTTTCAAAGCAGTGCCGGGCGACCCAGAGGGTAATGACGCCCTGGTCCACTTTGCCCATTTGCCAGGGTCCCGCCAGGATCCCGCAGCGATTGATAAGGGCTTTCATCCCCGCCGCGTACGCATACTCTTGCAGCAGCAGTTCGGAGGCCAGTTTGCTGGCGCCGTAGAACGAGCGGGGGCCAGCCAGCGGAAAGGATTCGGCGACACCGTCGCCGGAGAAACCGGGCGTGCCGGGCGCGCCCGTCCAGCGGAACCGGGTGGCGTCCTCGGTAAACGGCAGGGCATTGAGCGTCGCAATCGGGTAGACGCGGCTGGTGCTCAAGAGCAGAAATGCCGCGCGGCGCAGCCGGGCGGCTTCCAGGCAATGGATCGTGCCGATCAGGTTGTTGTTGAGCACGTAGCGCGGCGATCCGGCGGCCCCGGCCTGCACCGACGGCTCGGCCGCACAGTCGATCAACAGGTCGAACTCGGGCAGAACGTCCAGGTCTTCCGGGCAGCGCACGTCGCCGTGGACGAAAGCCACGCCCGCCGCCCGCAGCCGCGACAGGTTCAACTCGCTTCCCCGCCGGTGCAGGTTATCGAGCGCCGAGACGCGCATCCCGGGAAAGGCTTCTTTGAACTTGAGCGCCAGGCTCGAGCCGACGAAGCCGCCCCCGCCGGTGATCAGAATGTGTTGGAACATATAATATAAAGGTCCCCCTCTCCCGGTGGGAGAGGGGAATGTTTCTCAATTTCCCCCCACCCTACCCTCTCCCGGAGGGAGAGGGGGAACGATGCGCTATACCCGCCGCGACATCGAATCGAAAATCTCGCGCATGATCCGCGGCAGGTCGTAGGTGTAGCGCCAGCCGGGATAGTGCTGCTGGAACTTGCGGGTGTCGCTGATGTACCAGATGTGATCGCCGATGCGGTTTTCGTCGCAGTACACGGTGTTCATTTTCTTGCCGGCCAGTTGCTGGCAGATGGCGATGGCCTCCTGCATGGAGCAGTTGCTGTGGCGGCTGCCACCGGCGTTGTACACCTCGCCCGGCCGGGGGTTTTGCAGGTAGTGCCAGAACATGC
>JBEKZQ010000079.1:0-21083 GCA_049509675.1 Thermoguttaceae bacterium
CGCGGGTCAAAACGCGGGTCAAAACGCGGGTCAAAACGCGGGTCAAAACGCGGGTCAAAACGCGGGTCAAAACGCGGGTCAAAACGCGGGTCAAAACGCGGGTCAAAACGCGGGTCAAAACGGGTCAGAACGATTTGTTTAATCGTTCTGACCCCTTTCCCCATCACAGCACCCTGCAATTCATGAATAATCCGGGCTAGCTGCCGACGGAGAAAGTCTTGATTCTTCCCACGCGAGGCGTAAGCTATGGACATGCTGGATCCTGCCATCGCTCGGAGCGTCCGGGGCCGATTGCTGCGGCTGGCCCCGAGCGACAATGTCGCCGTGGCCACCGCCGGGCTGGAGGCCGGTCAGTCCGCCGGGCTGGACGACGCCTGGATCACGCTCGTGGACCGCATCCCCTTGGGCCACAAGGTGGCGCTGGCGGCGATCGCCCCCGGCGAGAAGGTCGTGAAGTGCGGGTGCCCGATCGGCTCGGCCACCCGAGAGATCCGCGTGGGCCAGCACGTGCATGTCCATAACCTCAAGAGCGATTACTTCCCCACCTTCACTCGCCAGCAGCGTGCCGAGGTCGCGAAGGAGCCCCCAACGTGAACGGCTATCGGCGGCAGGACGGCCGCAAGGGGATCCGAAACTATTTAGTGGTGGCCTACCTGGTCGAGTGTGCGCATCACGTGGCGCGAGAGATCGTCCTGCCTTACCGCGACCGCGGCGTGCATCTAATCGGGTTCGCCGGTTGCTACCCCAACGCCTACGCCGAGCGGGTGATGAAACGCCTGGCGACACACCCCAACGTCGGCGCGGTGCTGCTGGTCTCGCTGGGGTGCGAGAGTTTCAATCGCCGGGACCTGGCCGAAACGGTCCGCCGCTCGGGCCGCCCCGTCCGCACCCTGGTGCTCCAGGAGGACGGCGGCAGCCGGGCGACCGTGGCCGCGGGACGTGCGTGGGTGGAAGAGACCCTCCCAAAGTTGCACGCCATGTCGCGCAGCGACATGCAGCCCGGCGACCTGGTAGTGGGAACCATCTGCGGCGGATCGGACGCCACCAGCGGCCTGACGGCAAACCCCGTGATCGGCAAGACCTTCGACTGGCTCGTGGATCGGCACGCGACGGCCATCTTCGAGGAAACCAACGAGTTGCTCGGTTGCGAGCGGCATCTTGCCGGCCGGGCGACGACCCCAGAACTGGGCGAGGAACTGGCCGCCGCGGTCCTCAAGGCGGAGCGGTATCATCGCGTCCTCGGTCACGGCAGCTTCGCCTGGGGAAACGCGGAAGGCGGGCTCACCACCCAGGAAGAGAAATCGCTGGGAGCCTATGCCAAGAGCGGAAGCCGGCAGGTGTCCGGGCTGCTGAAGCCGGGCGATCTTCCCCCCCGCGGCGGCCTATACCTGCTGGACGTCGTGCCCGACGGCGAGGTCCGCTTCGGTTTCCCCAACATCAGCGACAGCACCGAGGCTGCCGACCTGATGGCCTGCGGGGCCGAGATGATCCTCTTCTCCACCGGCCGCGGCTCGGTAGTGGGCTCGGCCATCGCGCCCGTGGTCAAGGTCTGCGCCAACCCGGAAACCTACCGCCGCATGGCGGAAGACATGGACGTCGACGCCGGGCGGATCCTCGAGGATCGCGGCACGCTCGACGCAGTGGCCGGCGAATTGATCGATCGCGTGCTTCGCACCGCCGATGGCGAACCGACGGCCTCCGAGTCGCTCGGACACCAGGAGTTCCTTCTCCCCTACAAGAGCTTCGAGCCCCTCGGCCCAAGCTGCCTGCCGGGCGGGCCGGCGCAAGAGTAAACCCGGATTATTCATGGGTGGGTCGAGGTCGCGCAAACCGATGGTGGGTCTCGCAAACCGATTGTTCAAGTTATTCATGCGCGGCTTCAGTCGCCGTAGGACGAGGCGGCGTGACCGTAAAAAGGACGGATGCTGAAACGGCGCCCCCCCCAAGTGCCGAAAACTTCCCCGGGCATCGCGTGACCGTAAAATGGACCAACCCCATTTTCGACGGCGGGATTGTACCCCCACTGAGATTGAGCGCGGCCATAGAACGGGCGAATATCGGAGTTGGGCAGCGACTGGTTGCCGTGTGTCGGTCCTGTGACATTGCCCGCAACGGCAGGCGAGCTGCTCGTCGGCAGGGACGTCGGGGGATTGTAGTCGTTCCACCGGTCGGCCCGCCAATAGACCCATCGGCCTTCAGGCAGCCAGTACCACCACTCACCGTTGTGGAACGTGTATCGCCATTGATCGGGGCCCTCGGTTTGCCCCTGACCCACGGCTGGAGACGCCAAAAGCCCCACAACAATGAGGCAGCCCATCACAAGCAGAAACAGAGCGACAGAACGCATGGCCTTGCCCTCCCTTTTTGAGATCGGTAGGTGACAATCGGCCGGTTCCCTCCTTGGCCAGGCGCGTGGCTCGCCGGCCCATTGAAAAAACGCCAACTTGATTCCCCTATAATAGTAGTCCTAGCCCTAGCCGAAGTCCAGCCGGCGCGACAGGCAACCGGAACCGCCAGCGTCAAGGCGGCGACATCGTTGCCGGAGGCAATACGATACCGTACGCCCGCCGGAGTTGCTCAGGTTGAACTCAGCGAAGGCCGCACGGTGGATCAGGACGATACGACTGGCCCGCACCGCTGCACCACCGTAGTAGTACGTCTGTCGATATATCTATATTTGCCACTGTGCGTGGCGAACGCATTAGTATGGATACCGGCGGGGTGCGGGCGTGGGGATCGCCGCAGGCGGCGACAGCGACGGTTCGGCCTTCCCGGTGGCAACGGCAGGTGTCTTGCTTCCGCTGTTTGCCGATTCCTGGCCAGCGCACGCGGGGCACAGGTATCGCACCACGCATTTGTAGACCGGAACATCCACCTGTTCTTCGTGCTTGATTAGTTTTTTCACGCATTTCGGTTGACCGCAACGCGGCGGCGGCGGGCAGCAATCGCACCGGTCGTGGCAACCTGGCATGAGGGGGCAGAACTCCTGGCACTCGACGGACCAGGAAGTCCTCGTATCCTTCTGAACGTCGCACACCACCTGGCAGGTCTTTTGGACGCAAGCCACGTGCCGGCCGCACTGAGCGCAGCAGGCCGGCCCTCCCACGTTGTCGTTCGCGCCGGCCGGTTGCCCGCCCAGCCCGAGAATCGCAAAAACGGCCAAGATTATAGATGTCCGCATGAGGTAGTTTCCTTTACGAACTGTATTGGTCTTGCAGGGTCACATGGGTTGTTTGGTCGATCTGGCACGTGGGGCAGGACGGTTCGCCGGGCTTCCTCAGAAATCCATGGCCAACCGCGTCATGAATTCATTGATGATTCCACCCGATACACGTTTGCCAGCGGCGATGTTGTACGTGTCCAGGGAATGCACGTAGTTGAACATCACGCGGGTAAACGGATTCAAGTACCAGTTCAAACCGACGGTTTGATCGGCGGCCCGGCCGGCGCCCTGCGTCGTCAGGCCGTCGAGCATGTCGATGTACGAGAATCGATAAGCGACTTCCCATGCCCCCTTGCCGGTGGACACGCAGCCATCGCTGGTACGCACGCGGAAGAAGTCCTCGTAGGGTATCACGCGATCGAAGACGCCCATCTTCCGGTTATAAGGTCGGTTTTCGCCGGTGAGGAAGTAGCTGACGTAGGCGTATCCGCCGTAGAAGTGGTTGGTGACATTATTCGCCTGATCGACGGTCGCGGTAAAAAACTCCGATTGCACGGAGAGCGGCCCGTAGACCAGGGCGGCTTCCGTTCCCGTAACCTGCCAGTGGTTCACGTCCAACAGGGCGGTGGTCTTTGCCGGCGTGGTAGCGTTAACGGTCATGTTGACGACGGACGGCCCGAAGGCCGCCTCAGTTTTCGTCGCGAAGATCCCAATGTCGTCCGGAGCACTGCGGTAGGCATAATCGATGCCGGTGTGGAACACGCCGCGGCCGCCGCTGGGCTCGTCGTACCAGGGCAGATAAGTGAGGCGGGTCGTGGCATCCAGCCCCCAGTGATCGAATTGGAACAGCGGCGGCTGATCGTATCCGGTTTGATTGGTAAAGACGCCCGCGGCCCAGGTGGCCCGCTGGTCCTGGCTCCAGTTGAACGTCATGATGCCGTCGTTTCGACCGGGGACGAAGGCCCCTTCGTCGCAGATCGATCGTTCCATGAAAGTGGTGTAGTTGTCGCTGGTCACTTGTTCTAGTCCAAAACATTCCTTGAAGTGGCCGGCGCGGATGTTGCCCAGGAGCGGAAGATCGTGCATCTGCACGTACACGTCTTTGAAGGCCGTGCCCTGGGACTTCGAGTCGATAGTGGAGTCGATGCCGCGGTTGGCGAAATCCATCTCGATGATGTAGTCGACGGTTTGATACCCGCCCAACAGCGCGATCCGTGCGCGGCGGAATCCGACGGCGTTTTCGACGTTTCCAAACTCCGCATTGCTGGCCGCGTTCTGCGTGAACTCGGCGGTATCGAACTGGATGCGACCGGTGGGGACGATCAACGGCCTGGTCGGCGCCCCAGACGTGGTCGTCGTCCCCTGCTTGGCGAGATCTGCCAGACGTTTCTCCAGGTCGGCAACACGCTGCGTTAAGTCAGCGTTGGCCGTTTCGGCGGACGGCGGCGGGGGCGGCTGGGGAACCGGAGCGGTTGCCGATCCGTTCTCGAAGGATGCCGCCTGGGTCGGCGGCACTGGCGCCTGCGCCTGGAAGGGAGGGCCGTTGGCGATGGGGGTGTTTCCGGCCACATAGCCTTGGCCTTGCGGCACCGGTTGCTGGAACTGTTGACCGCCGGCAATGGCCGAAAGGCCGCAGACGGCCGCCAAGGCGAGTGCCGGGGCCATCGACTGACGGAAACATTGAAGCATGTATCTCATGTGACGCGCTTTCTTCTTGAAATACGTGAAATGGTAATTTGCGTCCCACGTCGGTGTATCTGGTGTCTTGTACAGAAGGCGCACAAGACGCACATCCAAAATAACCATCGGAGCCTGTACAACGGGACGTGTGCGAAAAGCCGCTCGATCCAGCAGGTACGCCACATTCCGACCAGCATTTCCGCTACCGGCCGCACATTCGTTCTTGCCGCTAAACGCACTGAGCAGTGGTGCGCGCAATTACGCGACTGGCTCACAAAACTGTAACAATTCGCACTCGGAGAAAAGCCGATACGAAACCTACCCGCCTTACTAAACCACCCCGCAATGCCCATTTAATTCATATTTTCAGAAGATGCTTCTCAAACGATACCAAGCGTACAACCCGCAATTCCCGCACTTGGCCGCATCACTAACCACGTTTCAACGGAGTAGAAAAATGAAAGGGATTTTCACGGCGGCTTTGCTCGTGGTCCTGGGCCTTGGACTGTCCATGAGCCAGGCCATAGCCCAACAACAGAGCAACCCGCAGGCGCCAGCGGACGACCTCCGTGCGCGTCTGGAACAACAGGAAAGCCAGATTCAACAACTGCAGTCCCAGTTGTCAAACCTGCAACAGGGGCCGGTTACGAGTCAGACGGCCTACGCACCATCGGGCGGCACTGCGACGGTGCCCGCGGCTGGTGGCGCGCCTTGCCCTGGCGCCGTGGTCGAAAGCGACACGAGCATCAAGACCAGGTTCTTCAATGGCGAGGGCGTCATGTTCGAGACGCCCAATAAGGACTTCACCATGCACCTGGGTGGATGGTTCCAATGGGACAATGTGTGGTGGAACCAGAACGACCGCCTGTCGGTTGCTCCCGCGGCGCAAACCAGCCAAGGTGTTGCCGCGAACGGCATCGGCCCCCTCCAGGACGGCGACTACTGGCGGCGGATCCGCATTGTCATGGAAGGCACCTTCTTCGAAACCTGCGAGTACCGCTGGAATTACGCGCCGGAAGCCAATGTGTACAACACGATCGGGCTCGATGAATTCTGGGTGGGCATCAACAAGATTCCCGTCATCGGCACGGTGCGCGTCGGGCACGTCAAGAACCCAATGGGGCTGGAAGGCGATATGACGAGTTCCAGCCGCTGCATGACCTTCATGGAACGGTCGTCCTATTCCGAGGCCATCGAGTTGAACCAGAACTTCGTCACCGGCGTTTGGCTCGGCAACACGTACCTCGATGACGACCGCGGGACGTGGAGTTGTGCGGCGTTTCGTCCTTCCGACACCGGGAATTCGGGCGATTTCTTCGGCAACGGCCAGTCCGGCGCGCAGGGCCGCCTCACCGCCTTGCCGCTCTATGAAGATGAAGGCCGGCACCTCATGCACCTGGGCATCTCCGGCGGCTGGCGCGATGGCCAGGCCGTTTCGCCGGGAGGACCCCATCTTGTTGAGTTGCGGGCGCGGCCCGAACTGCGCGACGACGATCCGGCCGGTTCGGGGCCCCCGCCCGCCGGAGCCATCCCCAACTACTTCCTGCCGAACTCCAATAAGAACCGCATGATCGATACCGGCAATATTACCTGCGAACAGGAATTTCTGCTCGGCACCGAGTTGTTGTATATCCGGGGACCTTTCTCGTTCCAAGCCGAGTACGGCTGGAACTTCCTGAACAACGCCCAGGTCACCATACCGGCGGTAAAGCCGGTTGCGAACTACGTGTTCAACGGCGGATACATGCAAGTGGCCTACACGCTGACGGGCGAGAACCGCGCCTACGACAAGAGAAGCGGCGGCCTGTCGCGGTATTACTTCGGCCCTGCGGGACCCTACGAAAGGGCCTTCATCGTCCGCGATGAGAATGGCAACATTTGCTCGGGCCACGGCGCCTGGGAAATTGCCTGCCGTTACTCGTATACCAACCTCAACGACGGTTCGGGCGCCTCTTTCGTCAATGGCGGCATCATGCAGGGCGTCAGCCTGGGTCTGAATTGGTACCTGAACACCAACCTGACCGTCAATACCGAGTGGGTCTACAACGACCGTTACGATCTCCCCGTCACCGGGGTCAACGGCGGGACAACCGCCTTCAATGGCTACACGAGCGGCTTCGGCACTCGGGTACAGTTGTCCTTCTAACCACTTCCACTCAACACACTCATTTTCAGAGGATATTACGATGTTGAAAACGATTACCCTGTTGCTGGGTCTGGCGATGGTGGTGGCGATCGGCCTCCCGTTGCCGGCCGCCACGGCTGGGAACCTGTGCTGCCCGAGTTGTGGCTGCCACGAGGGCATGTGCCCGGTGTGCCACGTCTACAACACATGCAAAACGGTGACCGAATTCGAGTACCGTTGCGTCTGCGAGGACATCTGCGTTCCCAATCCGACTTGCTGCTGCAAGGGTTGCAACGCCTGCGGCGGCGGCAACTCCTGCGACTCCTGCCAGCAGGGCTGCAAATGCCTGGTCCGCACGGTCCACAAGCTGGTGAAGGTCCCCGTCACCAAGCAAGTGCCGGTCCGCAAATGCACGGTCGAGTGGGTCTGCCCGAAATGCCACTGCAACTGCTCTTGCGAAGAGGGCGCGCCTCCGTCGGGAACAATGCCGAGTCCGACGCCGGCGCCGGTGCCCGCCGTAGGCAAGACGGCCGCCGTTGGGGGCGGCCCGGATTCCTCCGCGCCTCTGCCGCCGTCGCCCTTGGTCACGGGCGAATCGGCCGCCCATTAGTGGACGGCATTTTGAAGTTTTCGGTAGTTTACGATCACCGGCCGCCAACGATCTCGTTGGCGGCCGGTGGCATTTCCGCAGTGCAGAAAGGGAAAGTGGGCTGGACTGCAAGGATATAATCTCAAATATGAGATTGATCCTATTTGCGCTGCGGCGCCCGATGACCGTCATCGTTGCCTTAGTGGGCGTGGTCCTGGGATGCTTCGTGGCCCTGTGGCAGATGCCGATCGACATCTTCCCCAGCCTGAACTTGCCTGTGATCTACGTGGCTCAGCCGTTTGGCGGCATGGACCCTGCGCAGATGGAAGGCTATCTGGCCAACTATTACGAGTACCACTTTCTTTACATCACGGGAATCCATCACGTCGAATCGCGGAACATTCAGGGCACTTCCCTGATGAAGCTGTACTTCCACCCGGGAACGAATATGGCGCAAGCGATGGCCGAGACCGTCAATTACGTCAATCGTGCCCGAGCCTTCATGCCGCCCGGCACGGTTTCTCCGTTCGTGATGCGTTTCGACACGGGGAGCGTGCCGGTGGGCTACCTGGTGCTTTCCAGCGAGAAACGCAGCATCGGCGAGATTCAAGACCTGGCCCTGTTTCGCGTGCGGCCGATGTTCGCCGGACTGCCCGGCGTCTCCGCGCCGCCTCCGTTCGGCGGCAACCAGCGGACCGTGGTCGTAACGGTCGATCCCGAGCGCCTGCGGGCCTACGACATGACCCCGGACGACATCGTCAATGCTTTAGCGCAGGGCAACGCCATCAGCCCGTCCGGCAACCTTCCGCTGGCCGGAAAGTACCCCTTCGTGCCGGTCAACTCGGTGGTCCGCGACGTTCACGACCTGGAAACGATTCCGCTGCGCGCCGGCCCTCGGGCTCCCGTCTATATCCGGGACGTGGGCTATGTCCAGGACAGCAGCGACGCCCCGACCGGCTATGCGCTGGTGAACGGCCGTCGCAGCGTGTACATCCTCGTGACCAAGCGCGCCGATGCCTCGACCTTGAGCGTGGTCCGCGCGGTGAAAGCGGCCCTGCCCGACATGCAGGCCATCCTGCCGCCGGACATCCACGTCAGTTACGAGTTCGACCAGTCGCCCTATGTGACTCGATCCATTTGGGGTGTCGCGAGCGAAGGGGCGTTGGGGGCCGTGCTGGTGGGGCTGATGATTCTGCTGTTCTTGCGTGACGGGCGGAGCGCGCTGATCGTGTTGTTGAACATCCCGCTGGCGCTGATGGCGGCGGTCGTGGCCCTCTGGCTCAGCGGGCAGACGATCAACGTGATGACGCTAGGCGGACTTGCACTGGCCATCGGCATTCTGGTGGATGAGGCGACCGTGGAGATCGAGAACATCCACACCCAGATGAGCCACGCCCCCTCGATTGCCAGGGCCGTGCGGCTGGGAAATGCCCAAACCGCCCTCCCGCGCCTCTTGGCAATGCTCTGCATCCTGGCGGTGTTCATTTCGTCGTTTTTCATGCAAGGTGCGCTGCGGGCGATGTTCGTGCCCTTGTCGCTGGCCGTCGGGTTCTCGATGGTGGCCTCCTATCTGCTCTCCAGCACGTTCGTTCCCGTGCTCTCCGTCTGGCTGTTGCGCCACGTGCGTCTGGGCACGGTTGGCTTGCCCAACCGTGCTTGCCCCACTGCTGGGCAAGCTAGCAGTGGGACCCACGCCAACCCCGCGCGTCACAGCCGCATCTTGCCACTGGATTGGCTTCCGGCGGTCTCCTTTGATCGGTTCCGGCAAGGTTACGAGTGGGTATTGGCGAGAATCGTGCGCTTCCGGTGGGGGCTGGCGGCCGCCTATCTCGGCGTGTCTTCGGCGATCATCTGGGGGCTGGGCTCACGGCTGGGTACGGAGATCTTCCCGACCATCGACACCGGCCAATTCCGCCTGCGCATCCGCGCCCCGGACGGAACGGACATCGACCGGACCGAACAGATTGCCCTGACCGCACTGAAGGTGATCGGGGAGACCGCCGGAGCGGACAACGTGCAGATGACCCTGGGATACCTGGGCACGATTCCCTCCAGCTATCCGATCAATGCCGTGTTTCAATGGATGCGCGGGCCGGAGGAGGCCGTGATGTGGGTGGCCTTGAAGCGGGAGAGCGGCATTCACGTCGAGCAACTCAAAGGGCAACTCCGCGAAAAACTCGCGGAGGCGTTGCCGGGCGTGCAGTTCTCCTTCGAGCCGGCCGACATCATCAATGAGGTGATGAGCTTCGGCTCGCCCACGCCGGTGGAAGTGGCGGTCAGTGGCCCCGATTTCAGTCAGACCCGTTCCTACGCCGCCAAGATTATGGACGAGATGGGCAAGATCGCCGGCCTGCGGGATCTGCAAATCGTGCAATCGCTCGATTATCCCATGGTTCAGGTTGACGTAGACCGCAAGAAGGCGGGAACGGTATACGTGACGCCGGTCGATGTCTCGCGGTCCCTGATCGAGGCCACCTCCTCCAGCCGCTTTACGGTGCCGAATTTCTGGGCCGATCCCAAGACCGGCATCGGCTACCAGGTGCAGGTGGAAGTGCCGCGCGCGATCGTGCGGTCCCCCAAAGGGATCAGCCCCGTCGGCTCCATCGGCGACTTGAAGATGGTTCCGGTGAAACAGAATGCCGCGGGCCAGGTCTTGGTGCGCGACGTGGCCGCGCTTTCCACGGGGACCATGCCCGGCGAAATCGACCGCTATAACATGAAACGCCAGATAAGCATGGCGGCGAACATCGCCGGCACAGACCTCGGCAGCGTCTCGCGGGAGGTGGCCGCCGCGCTCGGGCGCGCGGGCAAGCCCCCGGGCGGCGTCAAGGTTGAGGTCCGCGGGCAGATTCCTCCCATGCGCGACATGCTCGCCGGCCTGGCACTCGGATTGGGGATGGCCATTGTCGTCATCTTTCTCTTGTTGTGCGCCAATTTTCAATCGTTGCGGCTGTCGCTGGTAGCCGTCTCCACCGCCCCGGCAGCCGTTGCCGGCGTGGTGCTGATGCTTTACCTGACCCGCACGACGCTGAACATCCAGTCCTTGATCGGCGCGATCATGGCCGTCGGCGTGGCGATGGCCAACGCCATTCTGCTGGTCACCTTCGCCGAAAGCCGACGCCGCCGCGGCCAGCCCGCGATTGCTGCGGCTGTCGAGGGCGCGGGGAGCCGGCTGCGACCCATTCTGATGACCACCTGCGCCATGATAGGAGGCATGTTGCCCATGGCGCTGGCGTTGGGTGAGTCCGGTCAGCAGAACGCGCCCTTGGGCCGGGCGGTCATCGGCGGTTTGATGGCGGCCACCCTGCTGGTTCTTCCTTCGGTGTTCGCCTTGGTGCAGTCGCGGGCGAGTACCGAGTCGGCCTCGCTCGATCCCGATGACCCCGAGAGCGTCTACCACACACATTCAGCTATTCCGGGAGTCGCATGAGATGAATCGCATCCTTGCCATCGCCAGTGTGGCTGCGGCCGCCGTGGTGCTTGCGTCGATGGCCGGCTGCCATCGATCTTCTTCGGCGGAATCGCCGTCAGCGGCGGCGCCGGCGACGACGGAGGCTGCCACTGTTGTACGCGTCACCACCGTGGCGCCCGTGCGGAAGACGCTCCGCCTGGAGAGCGTCGAGCCGGGCCAGATCGAGGCCTTCGAGGTCACGCCGCTGCTGGCGAAGCTGCCCGCCTATGTCCGGAAACTCTACGTGGATATCGGCGACCGCGTGGAGGCCGATCAACTTCTCGCGGACTTGTTCCTGCCCGAGTTGAAAGACGAACTCCAGCAGAAGGCGGCGGTGGTGGTCGAGGCCCAGGCCGAGATCGAGTTGGCCACGGCCGCGACCCATGCCGCCGAGGCTGCCGTTGTGACCGCCCAGGCCAATGTCGTTGCTGCCGAGGCCGGAAACATCCGCGCCGATGCGGACTACAAACGCTGGCAATCGCAGTACGCGCGGATCAGTCAACTGGTGGCCGGCGGCTCGTTGGATCGCAAACTAAAAGATGAAACGCGCGACTCGCTCAAGGCCGCCGAGGCGACGCAGGCCGAGGTCCGTGCGAAGGTGGAAGCGGCCCATGCGACCCTGGTGCAAAGTCAAGCTGACGTGGCGAAGGCAAAGGCCAACCAGTCCGTGGCTCGCGCCCGCCGCGGAAACGCGGAAGCCGACCTCGCACGCGTAAAAACCATGCTGGGGTACACGCAAATCCGCGCCCCCTATGCGGGAGTGGTGACCGAGCGGAACGTCAATCGCGGAGATTTCGTGCAGCCGGCCGGCAGCACGACCGCCAAGCCGCTCTTGACCGTCGCCCGCGCCGATCTGGTCCGCATCTTCGTGGACGTGCCGGAAATGGAGTCCCGCTGGGTTGAGCGGGGGCGGACCGGTTATGTCAGCGTGCAGGCCCTTCCCGACCGGATCGTGGCCGGAAAAGTGACTCGCACCAGTTGGATGCTGGGCGCCAATCGCACCTTGGGTGGAAAAACGGGTCAGAACGATTTTTTTAATCGTTCTGACCCCTTTCCCCACTGCCTTTCCCCACTTGACCCCTTTCCCCACTTCGTTCTGACCCCTTTCCCCACTCCGTGTTCCATCCGTGTTTCGTCCGTGGCGACCGGTCCTCGGCAATTCGCCCCCTCACCCTGACCCTCTCCCACCAGGGGAGAGGCGACCCGGGCGTCAGAATCCAGCGTGCTCGGTGCGGGCGATGATCTCCTCCTGCAGCGCCGGCGACAGGTCGCAGAAGTAATCGCTGTAGCCCGCCACGCGCACAATCAAGTCGCGATGCGCGTGGGGTTGCGCCTGGGCGGTGCGCAACGTTTCGGCCCGGACCACGTTGAACTGCACGTGATGGCCGTCCATCTTGAAGTAGCCGCGCACCAGGTGCAGCAGTTTCTCCAGGCCGCCGTCGTCGGCCAGCAGGGCGGGCGAGAACTTCATGTTCAACAGCGTTCCGCCCGTCTTCAAGTGGTCCATCTTGGCGGCCGACTTGATCACGGCCGTCGGGCCGCGGCGGTCGGCGCCCTGCACGGGCGAGATCCCTTCGGACAAGGGGATGCCGCACTTGCGGCCGTCGGGCGACGCGCCCACGACCGAGCCGAAATAGACGTGGCAAGTGGTGGGCAACATCTCGACCCGGTAGTGGCCGCCCTTGCTGTTGGGTTTGCCGTCAAGCTCCTCGAACAGCGTCTGGAACGCCCGCACCATGATGGCATCGGCATAGTCGTCGTCGTTGCCGTACTTGTGCGTGCGGTGCAGAAGCCGCTGCCGCAACGGTTCGTCTCCGGCGAAGTCGCGGTCCAAGACTTCGATGAAGTCCGCCAGCGATGTCTTTCGCTCCTCGAAGACGACTTGCTCCAGTGCGGAGAAGCTGTCAGTGAGCGTGCCGATGCCGACGAACTGGATGTAACTGTTGTTGTAGCGGGCCCCGCCGGCGTTGTAGTCTTTTCCCCGGCGGATGCAATCGTCGGTGATGACCGACAACAGCGGCGCCGGCATGAAGGCCGCATACATCTGCTCGATGAGTTGGTTGCCGCGGAGCTTGATGTCCAGAAAATGCCGCAATTGCCGGTGATAAGCGGCATACAGGTCGTCGAAGGAGGCCAGCTTTTCCGGCGATCCGGTTTGCGGCCCAAGCTGCTTGCCGCTGCGCGGGTCGAGGCCGTTGTGCAGCGCCAGCTCCAGGACCTTGGGGAGGTTGAAATAGCCGGTGAGGATGTAGGCCTCCTTGCCGAAGGCGCCGGTTTCCACGCAGCCGCTGCACCCGCCCGCCCGGGCGTCTTCCAACGACTTCCCTTGCCGCAACTGCTCCTGCACCACGCTGTCGGCATTGAAGATCGAGGGGAACCCGTACCCCTTGCGGACCACGCGCAAGGCATGTTTCAGCAGCGCGTCGGGCGTCTTGCGGGAAAGCTGCAAGTTGCTGCTGGGCTGCAAGAGGTGCATCTCGTCGACGATCTCCAACAACAGGTACGAGAGTTCGTTGGAGCCATCGGAACCATCGCTCAGCAGTCCGCCCAGGTTGATGTTGGCGAAGTCGGTGTAGGTGCCGCTCTCCTCGGCCGTGACGCCGACCTTGGGCGGCGCGGGATGATTGTTGAACTTGATGAAGAAGGCCTCCAGCAGCTCCCGCGCCGCCTGCCGCGTCAACGACCCTTCGCGGAGCCCGCGCTCGTAGAACGGCCAGAGGTGCTGGTCGAGATGGCCGGGGCTGAAGGAATCCCAGCCGTTCAGTTCGGTAATCACCGCCAGATGGTAGAACCAGTAGGATTGCAGGGCCTCGTGGAAATCGCGCGGGGCATGGGCCGGCACGTGGCTGCACGCGTCGGCGATCTTCGCCAGTTCCGCCTTGCGGAGCGGGTTCGGCTCGGCCGCGGCCAGCTCGCGCGCCCTGGCCGCGTGCCGCTGGGCCAAGAGGATCACCGCGTCGCAGGACAGGTCCATGGCCTTGAGTTGTTCGCGCCGGGTATAGGCCGCGGTGTCGTGAAGGAAGTCCAGCGCGGCGATCGCCTCAGCAATCTCCTGTTTGAACTCCAGCAGACCCTTGCGGTAGATCTTGCCGTCCAGCACGGTGTGGCCGGGAGCCCGTTGCTCCATGAACTCGGTGAAGATGCCGGCGTCGTAGGCCGCTTTCCAGGCCGCGGGAAGCGCGGCGAACAACTTGTCTCGCATGCTCCGGCCGCGCCAGTAGGGAATGATCTTCTCCCGGTAAACGCCAAAGCACTCCTCGGCAACGGCGTAGCTGGTCTTGGGCCGGCTGTCGAGGATCCGCAGGTCGTCCAAACTGTGGCAGGTCAGTTCGGGATACGTGGAGGTGGCCTTGGGTCGCGGCCCGCGCTCGCCGACGATCAGTTCGTCGCCTCCCAGGTACAACGTCTTGTGTTGGCAGAGATAATAGAAGGAACCGGCCCGCAGCATGGGCGCCGAGTGCAGCCCTTCCTGGTCCCGATAGAAGTCGGTGAGCAAGCCGGCCCGCTCGTGGGAAATGGAAGGCCGCGTGTCGAGGCTTTCTTGACGCAGTCTGGAAGTTCGCTCATTCATCATGTTACCCGCCGATTTGGATGGAAAGGCCGGGCAGTCTCAGCGATTGCGCGGCTTGGGCGAGCGACTCGGCTGCGACCGGCCCGACCGCAGGCGGCGGCTGTGGCTGGCCCAGGCTCGCCCGCTTATGGATTCCCGCTGGGTGATACGGCAGCAGGTTCAACTGTACTACGCCCGGTATTGAGGCAGCCACGCGGGCGATGGCCTGCAATTGCTCGCGATCGTCGTTGCAGCCGGGAATGATCGGCACGCGGATCCAGATCCTGGCGTGGGCCTGGCCCAATGCCTGAAGGTTCTTCAGAATCAGCTTGTTCGACACACCCGTCCACTCCCGATGGCGCCGGTCGTCGATGACTTTCAGGTCGTAAAGGAACAGGTCCGTGAGGACGGCGATTGCCAGCAAGTCCTCTTCGGCGGCATATCCGGAAGTGTCGACGGCCGTGTGCAGACCCTGGCGGCGGCAGGCTTGCAGTAGTGCCAGCAGGAAGGCGGGCTGATCGAGCGGCTCGCCGCCGGAGAAGGTGACGCCGCCGCCGGAATCGTCGTAGAAAATGCGGTCCTTCAATGCCTCGGCCAACACCTCGTCGACGGTCATGCGGCAGCCGATCATTTGCCGGGCCTGGCTGGGACAGGCGGCCGCACACGCTCCGCAGCGCGTACAGCCGTCCGATGCACCGGCAGTCTGTTGCCCATTGCCTGCGGCCTTGCCCTTGGGGCATACAGTCCCGCAGATGCCGCATTGCGTGCAGCGGTTGGGGAAGAACGACAGTTCCGCTTGCGAGGCCTGGCTTTCCGGGTTATGGCACCACCAGCAGCGGAGCCGACAGCCCTTCAGGAAGATGGTGGTACGGATTCCCGGACCGTCCTGGAGCGAGTATCTCTGGATGTTGAAGACCAGTCCGCTGTGCGTGGTTCTGCCCATTGAAAAAGCGCCTCGCCGGCCGCCTCGGCACTGGCTTCAGTTTATCGCAGCGCCCGATAAATACCAAGCCGGGCAGTGGAAATTGCAGGAGAACTGCGAAGTCCCCGGCGAAAGGGGTCACGTCCATGTTTTCGGTCATAAGTACGGCCAAATGGCAATGCCTATCAGCCGAAAAATGGACCAGACCCCAGACTTTACAGCAGTTCTCCCCGGGATTTTGGTTCTTTTGTTAAAGTTTTCTTGCATTCCGGCGAATATGACCTAGAGTTCAATGTGGGCCGATGCTGGGGCAGCCCGGGGCATCGTTCTCGCACCGTACGACGGCCCACCATTGTCATCACCTGCTTATCGGAGAATACTCATGAAGTCGCTCGCTCTGAAGTTGCATCGTTTTCTCGCCTCAGAAGATGGCCCGACCGCGGTGGAGTACGCCGTGATGTTGTCGTTGATCGTGGTGGTCTGTCTGGCCGCGATCAATACCATCGGCCAGAACGCCAATAACGTTTTTGGCAAGGCCGGCAGTTCGATCAAGTAGTCTGGACAGGAGCTTCCATTTCGGGCGTTTGACTTGTCGCACGCCCGGCGCGGGGGCATGACCTGCCAACCTCCTACGCCGACAAATGCGCGGGGAGGGCGGGACGCGGGACCCGCGCGGAAATAAGTTGACCGCAAGCCGGCCAGGTATTTCTGCGCGGGTCCCTTCATTTCTTCGTTGCACTCCCCGGGGCCAGGTGCTAGAATCGTGGCCGGCGTTATTGATGCCTGCGCGGTCCAATGCTCGTTGGTCCCGGACGAAACCACCCGACGGATGGCCGGTGTGCGCGACCATCTTTCAGATGGTGCGCGACTTTCGATCGGTGTCCGGGCCTCAATCTCCGGCCGGCGTCAATAGTTCTTCGTGTGCCAGGCGGCGTTGCCATGCGAATTGCGATCGGAAGCGACCACCGTGGGGTGGAAATGCGGCGGCCAACAAGATCCCCGGGGTCCGCGCCGCGCCTTGTTATGACGACGTGACGGCCGAACTAAGCCGCCGGCACAACGATCTGAACGTGCTCTGCCTCTCGGGCGACATGCTGGGCGAGCGGCTCGTCGATCGCCTGGTGGAGATCTGGCTTTTCACGCCCTTCGACGGCGGCCGACACGCCCGCCGCCTCCGCAAGATCAATGCCCTGGAACGCAATGGCAAGAAGCACAACAACGAATAACCGGGAAGGGATCAAACCAGGCAATTGTATCGCCTGTACCCGGATTATTCATAAACTGTAGGGTGGGGTCAAGCAAACCGCGGTTCTGGTGGGTCTTCGGTCGCTAATCAACTTACCGCTTTGTGACACAGCGCTGCGCAACATTTGGTCGGTTTGCGAGACCCAGCATAGGCTTGCGCGACCTCGACCCACCCTACATGAATGATCCGCGCTAAGCGGTTCGCCGCCGTCGCCACCAGCCGACGGCAACGCCGACGCTGCCCAGGAGCGACCAAATCACAAGCGTGGACGGTTCAGGAATGGCCGCGTCGCCTTCGTAGATCCGCACGTCGTACATCGAACCGTACATTGGCCAGGTGCCGAACGACTCGCCATCGCCAATCAACGTGTATTGTCCGGACTCGTCCCACGGCGGCAGAAATCCAGTGACCTCGCCCACGTTCGATCCATTGATGAACACGTCGGCCGTGGAAAAGCTGCCAACCGGCTTGACCGCTAAGACGATGTTAAACCAAGTATCAGAGGGAATCGCTACTGGAACCCAGGAATCCATATGGCCAAAGGCATTGGAATGCCCGTAGGCGTCGATCAGTACCCCGCTCGGCGTTAGCAAGAGTCGGTTGATGCAATATCCCTGGTCGATGACGCCGTAATAGGGCGCGGAGTAGGCGGGATCCAACTTCACCCAGGCCGAGAACGTGAAACCCGACAGCCCGGTAAATGGTCCACTAGGCCCATTAAGCGGCGTTGGAGGCTGGAAATAGCTGTTGGCAAAGTAGCCCGCGGTACGTTCCGGCAAACGGTCCGCTCACCTGCGTCACACCCCAAGCGGCGGCCTCGTTGCCATTGCCCGAGGAATCCAGTCCGAGGTCAGCGGCCGAGCCGAAGTCGTACTGCGCGATGAGCACGGCTGCCTCGAGCCGAGCGCACAGCAGCAGGCTCACCAACGCAAAAAAACACGTGCCGGACCTGAACTTCATCACATTCTCCTTCCAAATTGGCAGCACGGCGGCGGAACGTTGTGTCTTGCCCCCCCCGGACCACTTGGTTTTCGTCTTGCTATCCACTTATAGGCTGCCAAGGGCCGGTTCCTGACAGCCTGAGGGTAAAAAACGACCGAAATACATCCCAAGTGGGGGCGCGCCGTAAGCCGACTCGGAAAGGGGGGAATAGGATGATGACGGCGATTCATGCTGATGGTTGCGGCTGGACGGGCCGCAACTCGGTAATGTGTATTAGTGAAAGAATCGCAAGCCGATCCGTAACCGGGTCCATAATGACCGCCCGCGATGGCGAAATCATCAGGAATTCCGGGTGCTTGACAAGATGCCGTTCGCCGCTGGACATGATGACCTCGAACGGCTCGAACGGCCGACGGTTGAGCATTTCCCGGATCGCTTCTGCATTCATCGTCTTCGCCTTTCCAAAGGGATAGTGACGTGTCACAAACCAATTATACCACCGCCGCCGATGTTTTCGACGGCTGGAAAGATGACGCGCTGACCGGCCCGCCGCCCGTGCTCCGGCCGGTTGGCTTCGGTGAACTGTCACGGCTCGAAATCAGCCCCGGAGTGGTGACGCTGGTAGGCGGGGCAGCGGGGGCCGGCAAGACCGCCTTCATTAAGGAGAGAGAAGACGTTCGGGGGCCAAAAGCCGCTTGATAGAAACGCCGATAGGTGCGAAAAAGGACCGCATGAGCAAGAAGAAGATACCAACGATATCCGACGCACTCCGCAGGGCGATTGCCGAAAGTGGGCTGACCCTTTACCGCATCGCCAAGGATACCGGGCTTGTGAAATCATCCCTGATGCGATTCGTGGCAGGCGAAACATCCCTGCGGATTGACCGGGTGGACGTGTTGGCTGAATACCTGGGGCTTGATGTCAAAACGGCAGACTCGGGAAGCGAGGAAACGGGCGCAGGGGGCCGTGGCCGCAAGTGGTTATCTGGTGACATGAAAAAACCCGCTGGCAACGGCTGTCAACGGGCCCGGCCAGTGGGCGACCCCGGGCACGATCCGGGAACCTCATGCGTGTAAAGCATTTGGCGCAGCGTCAGAAACCATTGAAACAAAAGACGTTACGCGAACGCTTCCGGCTGTTTGTACCAGTGCTTTTGCCAGCGAACCGGAAAACGCAAACGCCGGCACCCCGGACGCCGATCATGCCACCGAAGGCGAAGGGTCCGCCCCTGGATTATCTACTGCGGATCAACACGGCTCGCTCGCCACGCTCGCCGCCGCCCTGCTGACCCTCTCGCCGGCCGACCGTGAACGGCTCGCCGCCATGCTCGCCGGGCACATCCGGCGTGCCGACCAGGCGTAGCCCGCCAGCACTACCGCCGCGGCGCCCAAGAGGGCCAAGGGGGAAGGCTCGGGAGTTATCGTCGGGGCGACGGCCAAGGCTGACGGCGAGTGCAAGCCGCTGGCGAAGAGGGATTGGCTGCCGCTTGGCGCGAACTCGTAAATGTAGCCGTAGCCATAGTCCGCCATGAAGAGATTGCCGCTGGCGTCGAACGCCAAGGGGTAGGGCCGGTAGAATCCGCTCGCGAAGGTGGATCGAACCCCGCCCGACGTGAACTTGTAGATGTTGCCGGAAAGGGCATCCGCCTCGAAGAGATTGCCATGGGCGTCGAAGGCCAATCCGCTAGGCGCGGCCAATCCGCTGGCGAAGCTGGTTTGGCTCCCGCTCAGCGCGAATTCGTAGATCGACCCTGACCCGCTGTCCGTTTCGAAGAGGTTGCCCATCGCATCGAAGGCCAAGGCGCTTGGCTCGTTCAACCCGCTGGCGAAGGTGGAACGAATCCCGCCAGGCGTGAAGGTGACGATGCTGTTAGAAAGATAATCTACCGCGAAGAGATTGCCGCCCGAGTCGAAAGCCAAGGCATTGGGCCTGTTCAACCCGCTGGCAAACGTGGAGCGAGTGCCACCGGGCGCGAACTGGTAGATGTTGCCGGAGAAACAATCTGCCACGAAGAGATTGCCATGGGCGTCGAAGGCCAGAGCGTCCGGGCCGTTCAATGCGGAGGCAAAAACGGATCGGCTCTTGCCATTGGGTGTGTACTCGTAGATTACGTTGGTTCCCGCGTCCGCCTCGAACAGATCGCCCGCGGCGCCCGCGGCGACACTGGGGGCGCCAAGCGGCAAGCCCAGCCCGAACAAGGCCAACAACAGTTCTCCGAGAATTGTCCGTCGTTTCATCGTCGGTGCTCCGAAGCAAGAAATGGTCCGATATTGCGTCCGCTAGTGGGGGCCGTTCGAGGATTAAGAGGGTGCGGCCGATGAGACGGCGGGGCAAAGTCAGGGTAGCAATCCCGTAGGATTCCTCTTCCCCGCCTGCGTTCGGGCGCGAGCGCTGCCTCTTATGGGGTCTGAGTTACTGCCGGTATTAGAGCAGAAATGCCCGATTTGTCAAGCAAAAAGTCCCCAGCACAGCGGTTCCTCAACCGGGATCGGAAAAGGTGACAGCCACCAAATCCAGGTAATATGGGCAGATTACGGCAGCGCCATGTTAGCTGCCCTGTCGAAATCTGGCGGCCGTCAGCTTCTCCGCCTCTTACCTGACCAAACCGCCAATGGAAAGATCCTCATCGAGCGTCGGCCAGTGAATTCCGTAGCCGCCGGGCGATAGCTCCGCCCGGCGACGGTCCTCGGCCGAGGCCGCAGCCAGGATCGGCGAACACCGCTCCCAGGGGATCCGCACTTCGCGATTGGCAAGCCGGATCACGAGTTCCTCTTCCGTTGTCTCGATGCTGACGGCGACGATGACTTCAGTTGTCCGCATGGCCTCGATCTCCAACCGATAGGGATGACACGAAGATGGTGGACAGGAAGATCAACAGGACCTACATTTTCCTGTCCGCCCATATTCTTGTCGAACCGCCTGCCATGATTGTGGGATGGCGATGCTTGATTTATAATCGGTTGTAGGCGTACTGTATTGTTTAACCGCTTCGCGGTTGGGCCGGCCGAGTCCGATCAGAACGAAAAGCCCCAATCGTCCCCAACTCTTTTCCCTGGTTTGGAGCCGACTTTTTGGCCCGGATTGTTCATAAACTGTAGGGTGGCGTCGAGCAAACCGTGGTCTTGGTGGGTCTTCGGTCGCTTACCAACTTACCGCTTCATGACACAGCACTGGACAATCGTTGATCGGTTTGCGAGACCCACCATAGGTTTGCGCGACCTTGACCCATCCTACATGAATAATCCGGGTTAAGGGTCCACCCCCGGCCCTTCTCCCGAAAAGGGCGAGGGGAGAATGAACGTCGGCTTCCCGGGGCCCGCGCAACTCGATTTAGGCATCATGGGCTATCGAAATCTGCACGAGTGCGTGAAAGACCTGGAGGCCGCGCGGCAGTTGCTGCGGATCGACGCGCCGG
>JBEKZQ010000008.1:0-34080 GCA_049509675.1 Thermoguttaceae bacterium
GTGCGACCAGCGGACCATTGGATCGCATGCCGCACGTGAGGATTTCCGCAATCGCTTCACCAAGTTCCTCGGCAGTATCGCCCGTCAGTTTCGATGGCGCGACGTTTGCCAGCCTTTGCCGCACGTCACCGACATCGCGCGATACGACCGGCAGTCCGGAAGCAATCGCTTCCTTGACTACGTTCGGCGATCCTTCCTGATCGCTCGTCAGGATCAGACAGTCTGCAGCATTCATCATCAGGGGAATCAAGGCCGGCGGCTGGGTGCCGTCCAACTCCATCAGTCGGACCGGACCACACCTGCGGCTTGCCACGGTCACGGCCGCCCGAGCCAGGTCGGGACGCTTCAACGGCCGGTTCGATCCGTTAAAGAGCACGATCCGTTCCTTCAGGTCCCAATCGAGCGTCGCGCGGGCCGCATCTCGGCAGCGCGGACAGAACGTCGTCGTATCGATTCCTGAGGGAATAACTTGCGCCTTTGCTTTCCCCCACCACAAGCGCTCGACCAATTGCTCGCTGACGCAAATGATGCGGTGCGCGGCGAGAGCCGCAAACTGCGACAGGAGTCGACTTGCGAAGCAACGCACTCGGCTTTTGTCCTGGCTCGGATTCAAATCGCTGCCGCGAAAGCTGACCACCAGAGAGCGCCGACTCGCCAGCACGCAGAGGAAGGCAGTTGCGGAGCCGTATTGGGCATGCACGATATTCGGCTGGAACTTGCGGATCTCCGCTCGCATGCGACGCAACTCGCGAAACATGGCGCCTAGCGAGGTGCGACTTTGGAGATGGAACGTTTCACCGACAACCCCTGCTGCGAGAAGCGATTCGATCTGCCGCTCGATGAAGATCATGGCCGCTTCGGAATCGGGTTTGGGCGATACCCACAGCACGCGCAGCGGACTCGCGAGCACAGTCGGTCCGGCCTCGGCGGCTTCGTCTTTGGTCACCGTTGTCGCCGTCCTTCAATCACGTCGCCGGATCCCACTTCTGCAGCCATCGTTCCAAGGACCAGAGCATGTAAACGTTCTGGTAGATGCCGTAACGGCTCCATTGCAACTCCGGTCGCTGCCCGGTGACAAACGCGCGGGAAATGGTCTTCGTGTAGCCCTCATCGATCAGCGGGCGGATGCGGGCCTCGCGGCGGGTGAGCATCGACTCGATCGCCTGTCGCTTCTCCACGCCGAGGCTCGTATCCAACGGAATGCCGAACCCGGACTTGCTCCGCCCGACAATTTCTTCCGGCAGGTATTGTCGCAACATCTTCCGCAGCAGCAGCTTCCCGCGGTTTCTGCCGGGATGTTTCCAGCGATGGGGAATACGAGCGGCCAGATCCAGCACGTCGGCACGTCGCGGCCGTCCAGCGACTGCTTTCCGCGCGGTCCGGTAATCAGTTGGGGAAAATAGCCGTTGATCCGTCCATACGCCTCGGGAGTGACGATCGCCGGCAGCTTGAGTGGATCGTTGTAGGCGCAGAAATCGAAGAGCCGCTGCTGCCCACGATGGCGGGCAGCGCGGATGATCTTGCCGAATTGCCGAGCCATGCCCGGGGCAAAACGGCCAATCGGGACCCGCAGGCACTCGGCCGCGGCCAGCAGAAACGATGGGCACCGGCCCAGACGACTGGCAACGTCGGCGAAATAGATCCGCGGGTATCCACCAAAGGTCTCATCGCCGCCGTCGCCGCCGATCGCCACCTTGACATACTTCCTCAGTTCGCGGCAGAGCAGGTTCGTCGGGATCGCCGAACTGTCGACGAACGGCTGGTCGAACTGGTCGAAGACGGCGTGAATCTCATCCAGATCGGCGATTGAACCCGCGGGCACCGACACCTTGCGATGGACGAGGCCCAAGTGTTTGGCGACCACGCTCGCATAGGCTGACTCGTCGTAGTCGCGATCGCCGAAGCCGACTGTGAACGCCTCGACCCGCACCCCCAATTCCTTGGCCAGCAGCGACACCAGCAGCGACGAATCGATGCCGCCGCTGACGAGCGCGCCGACGGGCACGTCGGCAACCATGTGCTCTTCGAGCGTTTTCAACAATGTTTCCTTCGCCTTGGCCAACGACTCTGCTTCGCTCCAATCCTGCTCGTCGCGGCGCCAGGACCAGAAGCAACCTTCCTGGCGCTTGTCGCCGCAAACGCGAAGCCAATGACCGGGACGCAACTCGCGGATGTCGCTGAAGAAGCTGGTCGGCGCGATCGGATAACCGAGCGAAAGATAATCGGCCAGGGCATGATAATCCAGGCGCCGCGGCATCTCCGGCAACTTCAACAAGGCTTTCATTTCCGATGCGAAGGCAAACATCCGGCCGTCGCCGTGGTAGTACAGCGGCTTGATGCCGACCCGATCGCGGGCAACCAACAGCGTGCCATCCAGCATGTCGTAGATCGCGAAGGCGAACATGCCGTCCAGTCGCGGCAGCGCATCGACGCCCCACTCGATATAGGCATGCAAGAGGACTTCGGTATCGCTGCGCGTGCGAAACTCATGGCCACCCTGTTCGAGCAACTTTCTTAGCGGCTGGAAGTTGTAGATCTCACCGTTGAAGACGATGACGTAGCGACCGTCAGCCGAGAACATCGGCTGACCACCGCCTTCCAGATCAATGATCGAAAGCCGCGCATGTCCCAGGACGGCTCGGCCTTGGTTGTCGTACCAGACTTCCTGCGCATCGGGTCCCCGATGCGCAAGGGAGGCGGTCATTGCACGGATTGTCTCTTGCCCCTGCGCCGACAATCCGTGGCCGACTAGGCCGCATATTCCGCACATAAATTACCTGGATGGACCGTGAATACTTTGCTCCCTCGCAACATCCCTTGCCAATTTCACGATTGCTGCAATGAAATGTCAACGGGGAAAAGCTGCATGGTTGCGGTGACACCGGTTATTGAACGGACCAGGGGAAGGCCCGTCTTGCGGGGAGAAGCCTGCGTGCCGTTGCATTGCTTTGCCAAGGATCAAGAGCTGCCGGAGTTCTCCGTCGCCGAGCCGAGAATCGGGCCTTTCTCCGCGCGGGCGATGGCCTCGCGCCGCGCCGGCTCGGTGAGCAGGTTCTCCAGGTGCCGGCATCGTTGATGGAAATAGAAACCGGCGGCCATGCCGGCCAACAGGCTGAAGTAAAGCATGAGATCGGCGCCGCGGCCGATCCCCAACCGGGACGCGATCCAAATGGTGCATTTCGGGAAGGCGATCGCCGGCGCACCGCTTCCCCACAGCAGGAAAGAAAGGCCGCCGAAGCGCGGCCGCAGGGGCCGGTTGCAAGCGGTTCCCCTTGGCGGGACTCGCGCAGGAGAAGGCGAGCGGGCGTTGGTGGGCTGGGCACCGGCCGAAGGTCGGCCGCGGAAGGTCGCGGACTGTGCCAGTACCATGCCGAAGATGAACCATCCGGATTTATTGAGTCCCGTGCCGCCGCTCAATTCACCGATAAGCCAAACGGGCAACATGCCCAACCACAGTGTTCTCTCTCTTGCGGGCAGACGCCAAGCGGCACGAATGACAAGGGCAAAGAACGCCGAGTACAGAGCGAATCCCACAATTCCCAATTCCGCCAGAATGGTGATTGCAGCATTATGGGAAGCAACGGTCCTTTCGCGCAGATCACCCATCACGACTCTTCCAAAAGCCCCTGCGCCCACGCCCAGCAGGGGATGGTTTGGGATGCTGGCCAGCCCGTGCCGCCAAAGATTCCAGCGCGGATCATCTTCAAGCATTTCTTGTCGGCTCATGTGTCCGAGGGCTTCCGAATGGATGCCATACTGGGTGACGAGATACACGCAAATTCCCGCGACAAAGTACAATGCGATCGCCTTCCACGAGCGATACCCGCACAGCCACATCACCCACAGTCCACCCACGAAGAGCGCGACCAGGCCGGCTCTCGATCCGGTCAAGAGCACGCCGACGACGGCGACCAGTACGAATCCCCAGTACAGCAAGCGCAGAGTTCTCGAACCTTTTTGCGGATTCGATGCCAGGTAAGCCGCGGCGAGAATGGCCAGGACCAACAGGTTTGCAAGAAAATTGGGGTTCATCCGGCCGCCCGAGTAACGTTCCGGCTCACCGAGTCCGCGATGCAGAAGGAATGTCCAGTACATCATGCCCAACGGCACGACATGTCCATAGATGAACGCCCGCAGCATCCATGCCTGCTGCGCATACGAGGAGCAGAATAGCCAGAGCAGCCAGGTGAACGCCTACAGGGAGAGGCCCCGGCCGATCTGCGTCTGCGTGTTTTCCACGTGGCCGGTCCAGGCCAGGGAGAATGTCAGCCAGAGAAAGAATCCCGTCATCAACAGTAAGGCCGCAGGGACTCGCTTCCAGGTGGCGCCCGAGAGCACGGCGCATAGGCCCGCTCCCAGCACCAGCGCGCCCAACAGGCGGTTGGCCGAGGGGAGTTCGCCAAGGTTCATCATCTCTTCAAAGGGGATGAAGAAAACGACCAGCCACAGTAGAGCGAAGGTAAGTTTATGCATCGATTGGCCCGATCAGCGCTTGGAAGACCTGTTCATATCGATCGGCGACGACTGCCTCGTTACAACAGTGCGAAACGGACCGCAGTCCCGCCGCTCCCAGACGTCCCCGCATCTCAGGATCGGATAACAACCGGCCCAGGGCGCCGGCCATGGCGTCGGTCGAACCGAAGGGGACGATCAGGCTGGTACGGCCATCCTCGCTGATTTCGGAGGTCGCTGCCGCCGGCGTCGTAACGACGGGCAGACCCTCCGCCATTGCCTCCAGCACGACGTTGCTCAAGCCCTCGCTGCGCGTTGGATGCGCAAGGATGTGCGATTGGGCGAGCAGGGCCGGGACATCGCTGACTTCACCGAGAAACCGCACGTGAGCGCCGAGGCCGAGCTGGGAGGTCAACTGCTCCAAGGGCGCACGTTCCGGGCCGTCGCCGGCGATCGACAACTCGAAGGCCGTCCCCCCGGCCATCAATTGCCCGAGCGCCCTCAGGAGTACGTCGAAGGCTTTGCCGGGCACGAGCGAGCCGGCGGCCACGATGCGCGGAGAGGCCACCGCCTCGCCGGCCCGCGCCCTGCCCCCACTCTGGACGATGTTGTAGATCAACTGAGACGGCGGCAATCGAACCCCGTACTGGCGGAGGGCCTCCACGTTGCGCTGCGAATTACTGACGAGGAAATCCGCCCCCTCGACCATTCTCCGAATGGGGCGCAGATCGATTTTCCGGCTTCCCGCTGCATCTTCGCGGAGCAGGTCTTCCCGCAGGTTGAAAACCCTCTTCGGACCTCCTACTCCGCGAAGCCATTGGGCATAAACAGCCACGTGCGCCGACCAGGAAAGCAGGATCGCCGGCCGCCGACGCCGAACGAAACGCAAGAGTTGCCAAAAACGCCAGGGCCTGAAGCGATGCCGAGAAATGTTGAACACCTCAATCCCGGCCTGGCGAAGCAGGTCCTCTCCGTTATCGCCCCGGTTGAACGACACGACCGATTGTTGCCATCCCCGCCTTTTCAGAGCCGTGCTCAAGCAAGTCAATTGTTTCTCGGCCCCGCGCCGACCGAGCTGGCCGATAAGGTGCATGACCTGTGCCGTCACGGCTTCGGGTCTTTCTCGCGGCGCGCCGCCGGCTTTGGAAGGTGCTATCATGGCTGGAAGCGAGGGATTATCCATAGGCGAGGATCAGAGGGTATCGTCAGGGCCGAGCGTGCGTTCCACGGACAGTCTCATCCACATTTCCAGGATGAGTAACGCCCAAAGCAGGTGCGCGTGATCGACGCCGCGGCGGTGCTGATGCACCACCTGCCGCAGAGCGTCGCGGCAAAACCAGCCGCGCCGTTCGACGTGTCGACCGAGGATCATCTCGTCCACCAGATCAGTCCAATGCGTCCGCAGCCAAACGCCGATCGGGGCGTTAAAGCCCTGCTTGGGCCGATCTACCCCGGAGGCAGGCAAGTAGGCGCGGGCCAGGCTGCGAAGCAGCCCCTTGGGTCTGTTGCCGCGGAATCGCGTCGACTCGGGCATGCGCATGGCCAGGTTCATCACGTCGAAGTCCAGGAAGGGACATCGAGCCTCAAGCCCGACGGCCATCGTCCCGATGTCGACTTTGGTCAGGTAGTCGTCTGTTAATCGTGACTCCAGGGCCAACTGCATGAGGCGGTCCGCCCAAGGGAATTCCCGCGTCGCGCTCAATGCCGCGTAGCGATAATCAGTAGGCGAGTTAGTACCTAGGGTGGCGCGGAATTCCTTCGTGTAAAGGGTGTCGCGGAGGGCGGCTTCAGGACCGCCCAGCCGGCCGAAGGTCTCTTCCAACGGATTGGCAACCATGGAGAGGAAAGTCGCCGCGCGATGCATCAGCCCCGGCCTGCGCCCCAGAAGTCGTGCCGCCCTGGCGAGCCACGGTCGAACACGGGCTGGGAGTTGTCGGCGCACTCTCTCGGCGTGGCTGGCTGCCCACACTTCGGTGTAGCCGCCGAAAGCTTCGTCCCCGCCGTCCCCTGTGAGAACGACCGTTACGAACTGCCTCGCCGTTTCCGCAATGGACAGCACGTTGACGGCCGACGAATCTCCCAGCGGCTCTCCCATGGCGGCGACCAGGCGAGGCAGATTGTGCCGCACGGAGTTCCCCACCGGTAGAACATGGTGCTCGGTGCCCAATCGCTCTGCGACGGCTGCGGCATAGCGGCTCTCATCCTGGGAGGGATCCTCGTTCGCCACGCAAAACGTCTGGATTCGCCCCATCGTCTTGGCCGCCAGGGCGGCGACCAGGCTCGAATCCACTCCGCCGGACAGCAGCACGCCGACGGGCACGTCCGCGACAAACCGACGGCGGACGGCGACCTTGAGGGCCTCCTCGATCCGGTCGGACCACTGGGCTTGCGTTACGCCTTCCTCGGGGTGAAAAAAGTCGCCCCGCCAGTACGCGCTTTCCTTCACGCCGTTCCTGTCCAGGGTCCACCAATGCCCCGGCCGGAGCTTCTCCACGCCGGCGAAAATAGTCTGGGGACTGGGAATGTAACTGTTCCAGAGCAGCGCGTCGACGGCACTGGGATTGACCGCGGGCGCGGCGTCCATCGCCAGAACCATGGCACGCGCCGAGGAGGCAAAGATGAGTTCACCGTCCGCCCACCGGAAGAACAGCGGCTTTTTTCCGAATTGATCGCGCGCGAGGTGAATCCGGTCGTGCCGGAGGTCCAGGATGGCCAGTGCGAACATGCCGCGAATCCGCTGCAACACCTCCTCCATGCCCCAGGTTTCGTATCCGTGGAGGAGGACCTCCGTATCGGTCCGAGAAACGAAACAATGCCCGAGCTGCTCAAGCTCCGGACGCAACTCGGCGAAGTTGTAAATTTCGCCGTTGAACACAATGGCGATTGAACGATCCTCGTTCCACATCGGCTGTTGGCCGGCAATGGACAAGTCGATGATGGACAGCCGCCTGTGCCCCAAAGCAAACCCGGGGCCGTCGGCGTATCCACATCCGTCGGGGCCGCGCGGCGCCATGGCGTCGCGCATCTTCAGCACGCGCTCGGGAGCGATAGGACCGCGATCAAGGCGGAAAATACCACAGATTCCACACATATCAACCTTGCCTTGTCAGCCTGAAAAGCGTACTGCGACGATGGCGGGGCACCGACTGCGCCAATCCGCCGGCCTTCGGCCCAATGCATACAGGGAGCGGCTGTGGGCCGCGGTCCGGGCGTAAACCATGTCTATCCTGCGGCCTCCAGCCACGTGCGCAGTTCGGCGGCGATCTTGTCGCCGCGAAATTGTTCGGCCGCAACCAGTGCATTACGGACCAGCCGGGCGCGAAGTTCCTCGTCCGCGCGCAGGCGTTCGACCGCCTGGCGCAGAAGTTGCGGGTCCGGCTCATCCACGACCAGGGCACAATCGTGCTCCCGCAGAAATCGCGTCAGATACGAACCCCGCGTGGAGTGTGCCAGGATCGGCCGGCCGCAAATCAAGTACTCGATGGTCTTGGTGGGAAAGATCGTGAGGAATTCCTCCTCGGGCCGCGACGTGCCGGTCAGTCCGTGGGGCAACAGCACAATGTCCGCCTGGGCGAGCCGGGCCGGCACCTGGTCGCGGGGAATCGCCTCACAGCGGACCCCTTCGCCTAACAGCCCGAGCCGGGCCAGGACGTCCCGCTCTGAAGTGACGTAGGACAACTGGATATCAGGACACGCAGCGACCGCGCGGGCCGCACGAACCAGCGCGTCCAGGCACGAATCGTTCACACTGCCGCAAAAAACGACGCGCAGCGGCGAGCCGGCCTTCGGCGGCGGTTTCCAGGCCGGAATCGCCTCGGGAAAGGCGTGTCGCAACGGCGTCTGTCTCAGCCCCGGATATCGCTGCCGGTAGAGCCCCGACATTCCCTCGCTCATCACGAAGACGTGCTCGGCGTCGCGGAACACCCGCCCTTGCAGCCAGGCGGCAAACGGCCTTTTCCATCCCCGCTGTTGTTCCAAAAAAGTATTGTGGAAATACGCGAAGAATCTCGTCCGCGTGATTCGTGCGGCCAGGTAGCCGGCCAGGAGAAACAACGGGCCGGGGAACACAACCACGATCCGATCGACGTGCTGCCGGCGAATCAAACGGACCGAGCGCCACAGGGTGCGGGGGAACTGCAGCAATCGCCACCAGCGAATGCCCCGCGCGGTGAACGGCCACACCGACTGGACGTACACGATCTCCGGCCAACGGTCGTTCCATTCGAGGGGCGGTTTGCCGCACGGCTTCTCTCCGGCCGCGATCATCTCGTCGGAGGTGAATTGTCTGAGCAGGTTCAGGGCGATGACGGCCGAGCCCGAAGTGTCCGGCGGCAGGGACCAACTCAAGTACAGGATCTTGCCGCTCAAAAAACCAACACCGTTCGCCGTGATTTCACCAATGGTAATGGGGTCGATCACTTCTTCCTGAATTGGAGGAGGATCAGATTGCCAAAAGGGTTCTTCCACAGCATGTGCGGAAACACTTTCGACAACTTCATGGAGGCTTCAAAGGAAAAGGCTGCCAGGAATGGTGCGGCGAAATGACTAGTTGTCCTCAGTAAGAGATCGAACTCCTGGGGCAGATCTCGATATACCCGCTTGAGCCTTCGTATGCAGGTGAAGAAATTGAACTTCGTGATGTGTTGTTCCTCGTAGGACACGTCCGAGAGCCGGTTCACTATGATCTCAAGGACAGGCCAGCAGCTTGCGTAGTTGGGAGTAGTGAGGACGAGTCGGCCGCCCTTCTTCAATTTCGCACTGACATGGCGAAACAGCTCGCAAATGGTCGGCTCTTCCAAGTGCTCGATGACCTCTATCAGGGTAACGCAGTCAAAGGTCTGGTCGATCTGAGCGAGATCCGCAATGTGGCGGATGTAACGGAACGAACGGAAAGGAGTTCCAAAACGCCGGTTTGCAAAGGCCACCTGGCTCTCAAGGATATCAACCCCGAGTTGCGAGCGAAAGGTCTCTTCCGGCAAGAGCGAGAGGAACGTGCCGGCAAAGCAGCCGATGTCGAGAATAGACTGGCCGGGCGTCTTCGGCAGGCATTCCAGGACGCGCCCGAATTTCTGGAGATGCCAAGCACGCCGAATGGGAGTGCCCTTCTCAGCAACGTCCTGATAGTAGCCTTCGGGGATTTTGCTGTAGTCGAAGCTGCGGTCCTGATTCGCACTGGACATGTTTCGCTCCTTGGCGATTTGCGGCAACAAAGGGCCCTGATGGAAAAGCGTCGCACCCGGCGTCTCCGGGATGCGTTCTCAATAGCATGGTGCTGCTGAGCTACTGTCTTGCAGAGAGAGGGATCGAGAGATGTACGGCTTCACCCTTTCCCGCGATCCTATAGGTTCGCGACTTCGCATCGAAGTATACGATGCCGAAGTTCCTTGTGTCCGACAATTGCACTACCATCTTTCTGCCGAACGACAGGCGTACCATGCCGGAGACGCCGGTTTCGCGTCCCAACTCAGGGAATTCATAGCGCATTTGCTCATTGCGGACGGCCAGGGGTACGCCACTCTGGGGAAACATCACAGCGGGGGAAACACAGGGAAACGAAAAACGCCAGGCGTCCCCCAGATCGACGGCGATGGTCGTGACGCCGCTCGATTGCGGCCGAATATCCAGGGTCGGCATCGCCGGCATGCCGGGCTTCGACCGCTGCTCGGCGGGATCGAGGGCGGCCTTCTGTATCGAGTTGACGGCGACAACCGGCACGGGCGAGCCGACGAAGGGTCCCAGAGATCCGCAACTCGTCTGCACGCCAATGTCGTTGAGCACGTACACCGCCTCAAAACGCTGCCCCGCTTCCCCGACACGCTCCACCATCGATCGAGCCATTTCGGCCGTCTCGTTGTAGAGAGAGTCGTAATCCCGATGGACCGCGTACAGGTACAGACTACTGGCCGTTGCAACGGCCAAGACGATACACATACTCGCGATTACGCGACGTGCGGCAATGGCACGCGACAGGGCGTACGCCGTGAGGGGAAGACCAAGAAGGTAAAGGATGTAGCCATGGCGCGTGCCGAGTCCCAGCACGAGAATCAAGCTCGCCGACGCCGCGATCCAGACTAGCAGCGCGGAAATCACCGGCAGACCTTGCCGCGATCTGTTCTGCAGCAGCCACCGCGCGCTGCCGGCGAGGGCCCACGCGACTAACAGCATATTGAATAGCCCTGCGACGACGGCGGGCCAAGAGATTCCGGCCCAATCCCGTAGAACCAAGGCCCGCACCGATCCGCAGGGATCCAGAGCAGTGCCCGCCAAACCCAGCGGCCAGTTCAGTAAGCAATAGCAGAGATTCAGGGCATTCCCTTTGAGTCCGGATTGTGGGGCCTGGGATACGCCGCCTACCGTCGAGCCGAACGCCAGGAACCGGACTGCCGCCCAAACCATCAGTGGCGTGAAAAGCGCGGCCAAGAGCAGAATTCGCCGCTGCCACGCTTGCTTCTCGCCGTAAAGCTCTCGGAGGATGACGGTTGCGGCAGCCGCGAACGGGAGCCAGACGACGATTTCCTTGGTGAACATCGCCAATGTCATCGCTACGACGACCCAGAAAGTCCGCTTGCGAATCAGCGCGATGAAGGCGATGCCGGCAAACACGCCACATAGGGCATCGGTAGCGAAATTCGGGAGCGTTAGACCGGCCGTATTGCCGGGACTGGACGCCATCAGGACGGCCACGATCATCGCCAACCACCGAGGGCAATTCAGGCACACGTCCGCAATATAGAAGGCCAGTGCAGCTCCGATGGCCAGAACGGCCCAATGCAAGTAGAGATACTTGCCCCAGGATCGCCCCCACAGGTTCCAGTTCAGGTAGTAACACGCGTTGACCACGGGGCGAATGTAATTATAGCGAGGCGTGCTCCATTCCGGGTAGGGACAACAGTAGTTTGAATACCCTTTTGTGATCCATTCCTCGGGTTTGAACTGGTCTGTCAAGGGAGTCGAATTAACGATGAACGATATCTCGTCCTGTAGCGGATAGTACGCCGTCAGGCTCTTGTGAAACACGGCGACCAACCCGACAAAACACGCCGCGCCGACCAGGGTTGCGCGAAGCAGTCCGCTTCGTCGAACCATCTTCGCGCAGAAGTGCATAATACGCACGGTGCCGTTTCTTACCATTCATAACTCCTTCTGATCACCATTTTCAACCCGATCATGTTCCTGTTCTTCTTCAGCCGACGATACAACGATAGGCGAACCTTGCGACCGCGCTATTGACGATCAATCGGGTCCGTCTGTAAAGCCGTGAGCTTTCGATTTCCGGGGCCAAGCGAACCGCCTCGGTCATCGCGGCGGCTGCGCTCTGGCGGTGTCCTGCCAAGGCTCGTGCCCGTGCCACGCCGCAAGCAACGTAGGCAACCCGCCGGTGTATCGCATCGCGATCGGCCCGGGTGGCTCCCGGCCCGAGTGCTTTCAGCCCTTCTTCGTGGACGTGGAGGTAGTCTTGGAGGAAATTCGGTCGCAGCCAGGTCGACAAGGAATCCTGGGCGGAATGAAACGTGTACAGGCACAGCGCTTGCGGACAATAAACGACGTCGCCAGCCTGTGCCAGACGGACGACATACTCTTCGTCGGCCATGCTCCAGAGTTCCTTGCGGAATCCGGGGACGGCCAGGGCGGCATCGCGCCGAACAACGATGGTAGTGATGCGCACGCCCTGGGATAGAGCATGGCGCGCCGCATCGAGTCCCGCCTTGTAGACCTGAGCCGGTTGAACCGCATCGTTGGTGGCGCCCCGTCGCAGCCAGCTATAGAATCGCCCCGGGAGCGGTTGACGCAGCATACGTGCCTGGATAGGCGAGTGGAGGTAAGCAGCCTGCGGATTCCAGCGGATCAGCTCCCACATGGTCGTCGCGAAATCCTCATGCACCAGGTCGTCCGAGTGGAGCATGTGGACCCAGGCGCCGCGGGCTTTTTCCAGCGTCCTGTTCCAATTCTCCGGCCAGCCTTGCCGCTGTGCGTTCCGTTCGAAACGCACCCGGCCCCGGAACTCGCCGAGGAGGGATTCCAGGGACGGCTCGGAACCATCGTCGTTGACGAGGATTTCCCACTTCATGCCCGCCGGCCACCGCTGGGCCAGCGCGTGTCGCAGCACGTCGGCCAACAAGTGCGGATTCCCATAGGCGGGGATCGCTACGGAGTAGTCCATGCGGTCGGAATCGTTCTGCACAAGAAACTCCCTCGCAGGTCGAACCGGGGCCATGCCCGGCGGGGCGGGACGTCAACTCTTCGCCGCGCCTCCCGGCGGCGCCGTCTTGGCGGCATTCTGGAACGTTCGCTCGAAGACGCGGATGTTGTTGTAGTCGGGATTGGAAAGGTCGCCATACGTTGCGTGCCGCGAGTGCAGGCTGTCGACGATGTCGGCAATCGAGTACTTCGGCAGGAAGCCGAGCATCAGCCGGGCACGGTCGCAGGTGACCTTGTAGTTGCGGAAGTCCTGGATGTTCTTGATGCAGATCTTGATCCGCCTTTGCAACAGTGCTTCGACCTCCTCCCTCACGATGTCGCCGATTTGGCCGACCGTGAAATTGCCGAAGGCCACGTTGAACACGCCGCTGATCGACAGATCGGCCTGGATGGCGCGCAGGAAGGCCATCGACGTGTCGCGCACGTCGAGAATCGGACGCCAGATCGACGGATTGTTGATGGTGATCACTCCGTCGCAAACGGCCGACTTGTACATCGTATTGACGATCAGGTCGAAGCGCATCCGCGGGCTGTACCCGCACACCGTCCCCTGCCGGAGCGCAATCGTCGAGAACGTCTCGTCCCGCAACTGCATCACGCCGCGTTCGCCCTGCAGCTTGGATATCCCGTAGGGATAACCGCAGGTCGCGGGCGACTCTTCGTCGTAAAGCTGATTTACCGTGTAGCCGTAGACGGAACACGACGAGGCGTAAACGAACCGCCGCACGCCCGCCGGCTTTGCCACGTAGGCCAGGTACGAAGGCAGTGCCGCATTATGCACGAAGTTCATCGAGGGGCTGAACTCGGCCATGGGGTCGTTGGAAAGGCCGGCCAGGAACACCACCTGGTCGAAGCCCTCGAAATCGGCCGTCCGGCACTCGAACAAGTCCCGCTGGATCACGCGGACTTCCGCAGGCAGATGCCTGCCGAACCACAACAGATCGACCACGGTCACCTCGTAGCCATGTTCCAGCAGGATCGGAACCAGCACCGACCCGATATAGCCGGCGCCGCCGGCGACAAGAATGCGCATGGAAGACTCCCTACTCCGGGTCAAGAGAAGATTCGAATTTGCGATAGCGGGAACAGTCGAGCGACGTGTCGATGGGAACGCGGAACGGCACCTCGCGGATCGAGAGCGGCTTGATCTCCCGCTGCGGGTCGAGGCTCCGCGCGTACTGGTGTACGGTCTGCCGCGGGCCACCCACGTGGATCGTCCCCCGCAGATCGCTGGCCACGAGTTTCAGCAGTTTGACGGCGAACCGGCGCACGCACTGCCGGCTCGTCCATTGGTCGACAAAGGCTTTTGCATAGGGGAAAACGTTCGGGCCGAAACTCGTGCGGACGATCAGGGCGTTGTCGTGCATGCGCACGGCGCACTCCCCGCCCAGCTTCGACCAGGCGTACTTGTTCACGGGAAGCACGGCGTCGTCCTCGTTGTAGTTCCCGCGATCGCCGCAGAACACGTAGTCCGTCGAGATGTACAGCAGGCGGATCCCGCGCTCCATGCAGAGCGCGACCACGTTGCCCGTTCCGCGAATGTTCACGTCCACCGCCCGGCGGGGATCCTGATCGACCTTGGGCGGCGAGGTGAAGGCCGCCGCGTGGACGATCGTCGCGCATGCGTGGCTGTCGAGATAGTCGCGCATCTGCGCGTAGTTCGTCACGTCGACTTCCGACCTCGGTGGATAGTGTGCGGCCGGCAACAACTTGCGCATCTCGCTTCCCAGCAGGCCGCTGCCGCCGGTGAAGAGGATCTTCGCTTGTTGTTCCGGCGAAAGCACCGGAACCGATTGTGATTGAGCATTTGCCATAGGTTCTTGATCGTTGGGCATGGATCGCGCGTCAGGATTCAGAACTTATCGGCCCGATCGTATTTCGAGACGCCCCCAAGTGCCCCAGCAGCACGTCGGCGATATTGCCGGCCGCATCTTCCCCGCACGCAGCGCAAAAGTAGCGGTTGAAGCGTTTGGCCGCCTGGAATGCGTTGTCGCGCGCCGCTGCGTCCCAGAGCAATGCGCGAACGGCGTCGGCAAGCTCGCCCGCAGAGCGCGGTTTGGGGCATTCGGCATAACGCACCAAGTCGGCCCCATGACCCAACGGTTCGTCCAGCACGTCGAGCACGATCGCCAGGCGCCCCTGGTACAGGGCATCGCTCCCAAAGCCGCTGGAGTGTACGACCACCACTTCGGCGGCCGCAAGGGCCTCGTCCTGCGTGCAGGAGCTGTTCGCAAGAAAACGCACGTCGGGATACCGGGCGATCAGCGCCGAATACGTGTTCAGAGTTTCCGAGGGGTGCAACCGCACCGCGCCGCTTACCCCGTCGAGCTTCTTGATCGCCTCGCAGAACGTGCCGGCGAGTTGCAAGCGTGCCGCAATGTCATAGGGCGCCGTGGCAAGCAACACGAGCGGTTTGCCGGGGTCAAGTTCAACCTTGGCGAGTGCCACGGCCCGGTCGGCCAATAACCCCTTTCGTAGTCGAGGACAACCGGCAATGAACAATCGCGCCGGATCGGCGCCGGAGGCTATCAGCTTGTTCCGGTCGAGCTCCCCCCAACAAAACGCCTTGTCGGCCACAAGGGGCACGTAGCCCAGGGCGTTATCGTTTACCGCGCCATGCACGAGAGTATAGGTTGGAATGCCCTGGCGCCGGGCGACCAGAATCAAGGCGGACCACATGCGGTGTCGATCGTGGTCCGTAAGCACCGCCAGCGGCCGGCACTTTCGCAAGAAGGCGTCGCAGCCGGCGATGTACTGGCTGGCGAGGAGCAGACTCAAACGCAGTCCCGAGATCAAGGCGGGGGAAAAACGGTGTTGCCTGCAAACGTCGCGGACTTTGCGCGAATAATCCGGCCAGAACTGCGCGAACTCGGCCCGCCATCGTTGCCGGTCGTACTTCATCGCGTCACGCCACGTGGTACCGGCCAATCCGGCCGGCAAGCTGGCAAGAACGGATTCGGCGGCCGCAAGAATGAGGCAATGCCGATCGCCGATGCCGTCGACGATGGGGCCTATCATGTGCGAGTTGCGAAAGTTCGTGGTACTCCAGGTGACGAGGATTCGGCCTGTGGGCAAAGCCCGGTCAGGCCCCCTCGACCGGTATGGACGAATCCGGTAGCGCCACTCGCGAAGGCGATTCAGGATCGTTGACTTGAGTCCCGACTGTTCCAGCCTGCCGCCGGCGAATGCCAGAAGGTGATCGTTCAGTGTGGCGCCGAGCGAAACTCCAAGGAACTCCGGAGTAGACAGGTGTCGCTCAATCTCCCGAAGGACCCCGGCCAACGTACAGTGGTCGATTGATTTAGACATCGTGACTCAGTTTGCTTCCACGGTCATGATCTCGAACATGCCGCGCCAGAATTCCCAACCGTCCCACGTGGGGCCGAAATGGTGCATGCGGCCCAAAGGCACAAAACGCTTTACCGGCGTGCGGGCCAGCAGGCCAAGCCACGCCGCGTCGCCCGCATCGCCGAGCGCGTGACCGATGGTCTGAATGTTCGCCGGGACACTCCGCGCGGCTTGGTCGCGATCGGCGGCCACGATCGGCAGGAACATCAAGCTTGCGGGCCGCGGCAGGTCGATCGTGCCGGCGGCCAGCACCGCGCCGTTGCGGGCCGTCAGCACGGCATCCCAGCCGAGGACTGCCGCCCACTGCCGCGCCAGCACGTTCTGCGACGCAACGTGGATGGGCGGATCACGCCGTACGATCCGCGGCCACGCCTGCAATACGCGCTCGCGCAAATGCCGCACATCGTCCGGCGTGCCGCCCAACAGCACCACGCGGCTGGGCGACGTGCAGCCGGCCTGGCCGTAGATCGCAAATACCTTGACGAGCGTCTCCACCGCGCCGTCGTCCACCGCCGCCGGCTCGAGCCACGCTTCAGAACGCCGATCGGAAAACACCACCGCCGTACTGTCGGCCGGATGATCCAGGCGGACCACCGACTCGGCAGCCTCGTCTGATCCGAAAATGATGCGGCAACCGGCCTCTTGCGCCATTTCAGCGTTGCGCGGGTCGTGCCGGTCGAATTGTTCCAATTGCACTTGCCGGCACAAGCACTCTTGCAGCGGGCCGTGCGGCAGGTTGCCGCGCGCGAAGTTCAGAAAGGCCTCGGTCAGGTCGTCGCCGCGCGAGCTGGCCTTCAGCCGCAGGCGATTGCCCGTCAAACTGAGCAACACCAGCGTGAGCGGTCCCAGCAAGCTGACGTTGCTCGGCAGCCACACGGCGACGGGGCCGCGCGGCCGCGCCAGGACATCGGCGGCGGCGGCGGCAACGGGCGTGCCGAACGATTCCAGGAACGGGCGCCGCAGATTGTGCGGATCGAGGAACGAGATCAAATAGGCCCACTCGTGGCGGGAGAATTCGCCCGCCATGCGGCGAACCATCGCCTGCCGTAACTGGCCCCAATCGGCCAACAGCGCCTCGAGCCGGAACGGCAAGGCGACGGCCCAGTGCCGCGTGGGACTCTCAAAAAAGTGCAGTTCTTCAGACATTGGCGCAGCCGCGAACCTCGACGTTGGGGGAGCGGCCCAGCAGTTCGAACCGCGTGCCGGCACGCCCGCAGGGGCAATCGCCGGGAACCAGGCGTCCCATGTCCTCGGTAAGCACGCTATGATAGGGTGCGCCCCATGCCAGGGGATTCAGCAATTGCAGCAGGCCCTCTTCGCCGACGACCGGCCGCAGGTCCCAGGCGTTGCGGACCATCACCCCGGACCAGCGCGGCGCGTGGCGATATCCGTGTTCGCACAGCGGGTAGATCACCCCCACCTGCTCCACGAGTCCGTAGTAGTCGATCACCCGGGACGCCGGAGACAGGCCCTCGAGCAACGAGGCGTCGAATCGTGCGCGGTCCACGCGCCCTTGTTCGAGTCGCTTCCAACCGCCGCTATGCACGAAATGCACCCGCTTTCCCTGCATCGCCGTGCGGACCTCGGCAGGGATCGCGGCGGCGGCCCATGCCTGCCACAAAATCCACGTGAAGCCGTAGACCAGCACGTCGTCGTGCCGGCGAAAAACTTCGCCCACCTATTCCCAGTTCATGCTTGCCGGGTCTCGAACGTCGCGGAGCACGAAATGCAGTTCCGCAGCCAAAGGCCGAAGACTCATCGCCGCGGCGACGCGGGCCATGACTTCGTCCTGGCGCACGGCCTGCGCACCCTCCAGCACGATCAGGGGCCGGACCTGCGGTCCAACCATTTCGCGGAGAATCGCCGCGCTGCTCCGCGATTGCAACTCCGAGCTCCTCCGGTCGAGCACGATGCGCGACGGGGCGGCCCCGCTGGTGGCCGACGACGTCAAGGTCCGCTGGTGCGCGATGCCCTCGCCCTGCGTCTTGAACAGCACGTGCTTGAAAATCGCGGCATGGAGATAGGGCAACTGCTCGAGGCTATCGGCGTGCGACCAGTTCGGCCAGACGCGGCGATATTCCGCGCAACCTTCCAGGTGCCAGCGAGTCACCCGGTCCATTTCTTCGAGGAGGGTCGCCTCGTCGCGCGGCGCAAACGGCGGTTGTTCCAGTAACTGCCTCACGATGTTTTCCAGGTGCGGAAGTATTCGCTGTCGCCCGGACGAACCAGGGCGCTATTCACGCAGCTGCACGGATCGCGGAGCACTTGCATCCAGCGCTGGCTGAGCAGAGGCACGATTCGCTGGTAAGCCCGCTGGTCGAAGAACTGCCGCAACACGGCGAAGATCGCCTCGCTGTCCAGGGGCCACTTGGTGCATAGGCATTTCCACTTGTCGGAGTTGCGGCGGTTGAACTGCATGACCGGCAAGAGCAGGATGGCACAGAGCCGGGCGTGGTGCCAGTTTTCCTCACGTTGCGCCGCGCGGAGCGGGTGTTCGAGCACGTGGGCCATGCCATGCACCAACTTCTGCAAGGCGACCTTGATCCAATCGTATGATCCGCCGCACTTTTCCGGAATGAGGGCAAAGGTTTCGTCGCCTTGCCAGACGCGGGTCAATTGCGACGGATCGGCGTTGACTTCGTTATCGTGAAGGATGCGGGTCATTAGCTACCGGTGGAAGGAACTTGCCTTGCGAAGCAGGCCTTTGGCTTGAACCCCCCAGGCGTCGATGAAGTCGCAGGTAGCGCGGGCCAAGGGGCGGAACTGCCGCCGGGCGCCGTGAACCTGGACGACCTGGCCGCCAAAGCCGCGTTTGAACAGGCTGATCGCTCGCTGGCGTTCGCGTCCTGATGTCTCGAACAGAGCCCCATTGCAATCGAACCAGACGACCCCTTCACTCTTTGCCCACTCGATCGCCGACCACAACCCTAGCGCGGCAGCCCCGCTGGGCGCCTCTTCCGATCGCGCCGCGTGCTGATAGCTGGCAACGCTACCGAACCGCGTCACGCCCGTGAACGTACAAGGTTTGCCGTCCAAAACGGAGAAGAAGGCTCTGCCGAAGCCGCCGCCGTAGACCTTATCCCAAATCTCAAGCAGGCCGTCGCGGCCCACAAGTTTCATCCCCTCGCGCCGATACACTGTTTCCATTAAATCCACGTGGATTTGCCGACCATTGTCGATGTCCGTGCCACCGACGACCTGAAATTGTTCGCGGGCACGCCGAATCGAGGTGCGGCAACGCGTTTCCAAGTTCTTGAATAGTACGTCCCGGTCCTGCCGCAAATCGATGACGTAATCATAACATAGCTCGGGGCGCCACTGGGGGGAGGTCACGTATCGATTCACCAAAGGGCGATCTTCGAGGCACGCGAGAGACTGCACCGTATCGTGCAGCAGGAGCTCGTCGCAACGCATCGACTGCGCCGCTGCGACACAACCTTCGACAACTCGCTGCCAGACCCCTTCAAACACCCTGGCCCCCAAGCCGCCGATTACAAACGGCGATACGCTCATCGGGCCGATGAACCCTTTGGCATACTGCCGCTGCCAAAACCTGTGCCAACGATATTGGGTAACGACGAGGATTGCTCCACCGACGAGTTTGCCGTCGCGGCGGCATTCCACGAAGGTTAACGGCCCTGAGCCGGGCGGCCGGAACAACGGCCCCATTCCGCTCATGTGGTAGAGCCACGTATCGCGCGACTGTTGCACAGCCAAATCCCATGCGGCTGGCACCGAAGGCTGTTTGTCCTGCCAACGAACATCCCAAACGACATCCGCGGCCTCGGACGTGACGAGCGGATTGGTCGACGTTTGCTCTTGAGGTTTCGCGGGCGGTACGTTGGGTTGGTTCGTGCTGGACATAGACGAAACGGGAGTACCTTTCTCAAGTTTCCGCTTGAGTCCTCCAGACGGCAACTATTTCGCGGCCCCGGTGTGCCGGCCACGCCCAGGCCGGCTGGCGGACAGAAACCGATTGAAGCGTTCCGAGTTCATCCCACGCCTTGCGGGCCGTGGGCCAGAAGTAAACCACCAAAACCGCGCGCGGATAGTCTTGCAGAGACGCTTGGAGCTTCTTTGCGATCAACCGCGTGAGGTCTTCGCCGAACGGGTTGAAAAAGAATAAGACGGCTGGCTCGGCGGGAATCTCGTACTCGGTAGCATCCATGCATTTCAACTCGATCGCGCTGCACTGGCGCGCCGGGTTTTGGTACGCGCGGAGATTGGCTTCGGCGATTCCATTCAAGCGTGGCGAAAAGTCCACGCCGATAATTTTGGCGAATGGATACTCGGAGGCGAGCATTAACGCCCGTCCCTTTCCGGAGCCGAAATCGATGAACGTGAACTTCTCGAAGTCGATAGAGAGCTGTGCCAGCACCTCGTGGAATGGTCTGGGGGCTACCCCTGCATAGGCCGTGGCATGACGCACGTTCGCTCCGCCATCGAGATTCTTCCCGTCGATCCAGCCGGTCGTATCAACGTGGAATCGCCGATCGAAGCGCAGGCCGGTGATGCGATAGTATCTCGAAACCCACCATCGCTGGAGCGGTTTCAGGGCTGAGCGGGCAAGCAGGCCGCCGGCGAGTCGTACAGTGCCCGGGAGACCGTGCGTCTGCAACGAGTGTTTCAATCGGGCAAATGGGTTCATTTGGAAACGGCACCCGGCTCTCGGGATTGATCCAGTCGCCAGGACCGATACAGCGGAACGAGAAACGCGTAACCCCCAAGCACATAGACAATCCGCCCGACCAGCAGGGATTGGGGAAACGCTGCCAGGTAGGCGCCGTTGCGATTCAGCCATACGACTGCGCCGGCATAGGCGGCCATGCTGATCAGGATTGCGATGGCGTACAGGTCTTGCCGCCGGCAGATATTGTAGACGTTATGCACGCAGGTGAAGCTCAGCACAAAAGGCAGCAAGAGGTTCCACTGCATCGCCGGAATCGCTTCAACGTACTTCGGCAAAATCAATCGCGTCAAAGGCCCAGCCAGAATCCAAGCGACAACGACCAACGGAACCATCCCCGCCACCAGGCAGAGCGACGGCTTGATGGTCATGGTCATCATGGTCGCCAGGTTGTGAGTGCGGCCGTAGTGCTCAGCCATTCGCGGATACATGACCTGTCCGACGGCAAGGGGCAAGAGTTCCAGGGTGGTTCCGGCCACGAGGACCATGGCGTAAAGCCCCATCCCTTCTTTTCCCAAGTAGTGCAACACGAGCGTCGAATCGAATGTTGTCAAGAAGGCGGCAAGCTCCCCGACGCCGAAGATCGGCAGCCCGATGATGAGCAGGTGCCGCAAGTCTCGCCAATTCCATCGGGGGCTGACCCGTAGGGGACGCCAGTAATAGAGAATTGCAAGTCCGATCAGCCCGCTGAACGCCGCGCGGAGGCAGAGGCCGTAGAAACTCATCAGCGCGATCAGTCCCACGAGTACCAAGGCTACCGCGCTCTGCACGACGTTCACCACGGAGAGCCGGGCAAAATCGTGAGTTGTTCTGTACGTCGCCTGGAGATACATTGTGCCGTAGAAGAAGATGAAGGCCGCGACCGCGTTGGCGGCCCAACCGGCCGCGAGCCACCACTCGCCGCGTATCAGGCACCAAAGCGACACACCGCCGAGGCCCAGACCAACAACACCTCCCAGGAGAATCGCCCAGGCCGCTGCGGCGGCAGCCAACTCGTTGGTCCGTTTGTGATCTCCTTGGCCGATGAAATACGGCAGTTCCCGGTTCAGGCCGTTGAGGATGCCCAGTTGCAGGAACCGCGTATAACCGAGTACCAGCCCAATGCCATTGAACAGGCCGAGAACCGCGGGCGGAGTGAGCCGTGCCTGGAGGATCCCTCCGAGCATGCGCAGGGCCGAAGAGGCGACGTTGCCTCCGGCCAAGACCCCGACGAGGAAGGTGACGGAGCGTGGTCCGGCGGGCGCCTTGACCGACTGCGGGGCCGACGCCTCGGCTGCGGCTGCATCGATAGCCGCCACGAGGCCCGCCTCGTCATCCTGAGATACAACGTCTTCCAACATGCTCCGCTCGCTTATCCGATACACTGCCAGTCAAGGGGCGTGCCGGCTTCGAGATCCCGAGTCGCCCGCCGCCCCAGCACTTGCCCCAGGTACTTGGGCGGCAGGCCGTCCGCCGGACGGACGCTGCGCACATTCTCAGGAGTGAAGGGCTCCCCGCGGCGCACGTGCCTAGTCACGAACAGAGATCGGCGGAAGGCCCGACTGGCTGCCTCGCGCGGGCTGACGCCATAGTCGACCCGGCCCACCGACTGGCTCGCCATGCGCACCGCATCCACCATCGCGCGGAATTCTTGGGGTTCCAGCGAAAAGGCCACGTCCGGACCGGGGAGTTGCCGCGACAGGGCCAGGTGTTTCTCCACGATGCACGCCCCCAGGGCCACCGCCGCGACCGGAGCCACGATGCCCAGCGTGTGGTCGGAAAGCCCGACCGGCAGGCCAAACGCCTCGGCCAGGTGGGGAATTGTCCGCAGGTTCATTTCCGCGGGCGAGGCCGGATAAGCGCTGCTGCACTTCAACAGTGCGATCTGCTGGGCCCCGGCCGAGCGGGCCGTCGCCACCGCCTCGTCGATCTCGGCCAGCGTCGCCATGCCTGTCGAGATGATCATCGGCTTGCCGGTCCGGGCGATCTTCTCGATCAGCGGCAGATCGACGATCTCGAACGAGGCCACCTTATACGCAGGCACATCCAGGCTTTCCAGGAAGTCGACCGCCGTGGGGTCAAAGGGCGTGCTGAAGGCGATCAGCCCCAACGCGCGGGCCCGGTCGAACAGCGGTTTGTGCCACTCCCAGGGCGTGTGGGCCTCTTGATAGAGTTGGTACAAGCGCTTCCCGGCCCAGGGACTGGCCGGGTCGGAGATGACGAACGGGCCGTCGGCAACATCCAGCGTAATAGTGTCCGCGGTGTACGTCTGCAGCTTGATCGCGTCGGCGCCGGCGTCGGCCGCGGCTTGCAGAATCTCCAGGGCGGTCTCGAGCGACTGGTTATGATTGCCGGACATCTCGGCGATGACCAGCGGCGGACCACCGGGGCGAATTTCGCGGCCGGCGAGGCTAAAGTGTGAACGGTGCGTCATGGTGCGATCGATTGCCTCTTGCTGGGGCCTGTTTCGATTCTTATGCTAAGGATCCGCAAAGAAATAACTGTCGGGTTTCAAGGTAGCAGGCACACTCCGTGTGCCGTCCGCCAGCTACGGCACACGGAGTGTGCCTGCTACTATTCTTGCGAGAGTCATTCATTCGCCGGTCCTAAAGTGGGCGCTTCTACCGTCAAGGGGGACAGTCCCATTTTGGTAGTGGTACAGTTTGGCCGGAATTTTCGGGCAGTAAAGAGAGAAGGCGTCGGGAGGGGCTAGGAATCGTTCGTCGCAGCCCAGGCCCGCCACTCGCCCCAGAGGGTGCGTCCGGCTAGCTCGTCTCTGACCACAGCTTTTTGTAGCGAGATGATCCGCCAACCATCAAGGGCCTTCTCGACCATGCCTCGATCGTAGTACGTTGCTTCGCAGGGATTCTCCGCATGTTCAGAATACGGATTGAATAGGAACCGACCCCCAGGGATCAACACGCGTCGAACCTCGGCAATGGTCTCGACGGCGCAATCAAAACTCACATAGGATAACGCTGCCCTCTCCAAAGCCAACTCAAAGGCGGCGGTGGAAAAGGGAAGTCCAGGGAAGCTGGCAACGCGAAGGTCGGCGGCCGGACCGATGCGGTTCCGGGCGTACTCAATCGCGGCGGGGCTTGAGTCGATCCCAGAGCAGGCAAAGCCCTCTTGGACCAGAAGTGCGAGATTGTTTCCAGGCCCGCAGCCCAACTCCAAAATGCGGACTTCATTCCGGGGGTGTTGCGGTGCGTTGCGAAATACGAAACTCGCAACGTGGTCATAGGGACAACGGGGAAACTTTCCCTGGCGGTAGAGACTCTCCCAGGCTTCCGAAGGCGTCGGGTTGGCGGTCATTTAGGATCCTCTCGGGTTTTCTAGCTTAACGTCGCGCCGTTGCAGCGTCTAGGTCGCCATCGCCTGCCCGCCAGGTCCGTCATTAGCCGGCGGGCGTTGTCGGCCGAACGCTTGTCGACCAGAACGGCCGCTACCAACTTTGTTTCCTTATCCAGGGCGGTCCATAAGTACACGTCCGTTGCGGTGACGACCTCGGCGTTGATAGATACCAAGGCGGAAAGAACGCCGCAGAATTATTTGGCAGGCCCGTCAAACTGTACCACTACCCCCATTTTCGCTGACACGAAAATCGGGACAGCCCCCTCTTGCTGCGGTTTGGATCGATTCGAACCGGGTAAAGCTTAAGACCGGGCGCGTGGGTCGCAAAAACTCTGTTCGACATATTTTCTTCCCTCGGCAAATCCTACGTTGCTCAAGAGATCCACGATCGACATGTGGGAGACAAACTGCGTTGTGCCGCGCTGAGGGTATGGCGGGCAGAGAAACGACTGGTACTGGAGTTTGATTTCGCTGCTCGCGAAGACGCCGTCTTTTTCGATGTACGCCTTCGAGCCCAGCGGGCTGAGGTACGTATCGGCGCCATACCGCCGGCAAAGATTCACCAGTCGCTCCGATCGGGACCCGCAAACACCGGCTTCCGAACTGCGATGGAACTGCGGTTGCAGGCCCAACACCCCGCAGATCGCCCGAACCAGATCCATATTGATGTCCATCAGCAACGCGCGGTCCACCGCCAGCACGCTCTCCACGAGGTCGGCCACCTCACGGCCGAACGGATGCCTGGCGTACGCCTGCCGCAACGTGCCAATGTGCTTCTTCTTCCAGTGTTGCCGCGGGTCGATATGCACGTCGCAGATCCTTTGCGGGCCGCGACCGTGGGTCAGCACGGGTATGGTCAAGGTACACGGCTGCCCGTTGACCAGGATCCGATTCCGCTGCTGCCACGATCGCACACTGAACTGCACGTCGTCAAGGAAGACGAATTGGCCGGTGACGGCAATCAAGTTGAAGTATCCGGACCAAGGCAGATACGTAGGTTGCATGATGGCAATCTTCACGTCGTGGATCTCCTGCGCGCGAAGTCCCCGTGCCCATCTCGAACATACCTCGCCCCTGTTGCCCGTGCCTCTTCACTGCCCGAACCGCGGTTGCGCGGCGTCCCAGCCTGAAGGGGACAATCCCATGTTCGCTCGCTTCGTCGCGAAAACTGGGACAGTCCCCATGAATTCAATCCCGCTCCGCACTTGCCCGACGCCCGTTCCGAAGCGCCCGCCGCAAATCGATCGCCGCACACCTTCGCCGAACAAAAACCACGACACAGCACACGATGGTTTCGATAAGAATGCGATAAGCGGATATTTTCCCTGCCGCTCCTATCATTGCATGGACGACGGTGGTTGTCTAGTGGAGATCGACAGGGGGGGGAACTGCGACGTCGGGAATTCCTCCGGTACGAGTCCCTGTGGCACTCTAGCCCGACGCGCCAGCGAGGGACTTGCGGCGATTCTTCCTCGCCCGCGCGTCGGGCTAGCGTCGTGCATCGCCGACTTGCGGCTTTCCTGGCAGCGACAGCGGGGGGTGAGCGTATAGGTCTTCATAGGCGGTCCGCTCCCTCCATGGCCTCACACACCCGTTGCGCTCCCCGACCGTCGACGATCGCGCCGATCCGCTGGCCCAGGGCAGCCTGCTGCGATTGGTCTGCCAACAGCGCGGCGATCTGTTCCGACAGGGCGCCGGCGGAAAGCCACGCCCCTTCACCCACGATCCGGCAGCCGCCGCGTTGTTCCAGCAAGCGGGCCGAGTACCGCTGGTTATCGGCGAGGATCAGCACCAAGCTGGGAACGCAGAGCGATGCCAACTCCCAAAGAGTGCTACCCCCCCCAGTGATGGCTATATCACACCAGCTCATCAATTCCACCATGTTCCGCACGTTCCGGAGAACCTCGACGTGCGGTCCGGCGTGGGCGGCCGCCGCTTCCAACTCGCCATAGCGGGGATTGGCAGGCCCGACCACCACGCGCGACTCCACGGCCAGGCCACCCAAGCCTGCCAGGGCCTCGATCACGGTCCGCGTAAGGTTCTCGGGATCGGCGCCGCCCAAAGTGACTAGCACTTTGCGGCTGTGGGCCTTCGGCCGGTGTTCCTTTCGCCGGGCAGCGACGAACTCGCGCCGTAACAACACGTATTCGGGCCCCAACAGCAGTCGCGTGTACGACTCGCGACTGCGGTATAACTGCTCTTCCGCGTTCAGGTCCTGGTTCAACACCAAGTCGGCCCAATAATGGTCTGCATGGCCGTAATCATCTAGTACCAACAGCGGCACTGCCGCCTCGTGGATCGCCCGCTGGTAATCGCCGCCGAACTGATATCCGTCGACCACGATCCACGCCGCGTGTTGGTTTTGCGCCAGACAGGCCGTAGCGGCCGCATCCTGCAAACCGCCGGGCGGGCAGGGCAGGTCGAACACGTCGACGTCTTCTGCATCCAATCGGGCACGGATCTCGGCCGCCGGCGCCGCCAACAGATAGCCGACGCGCCCCCCGCGGTCCTGCCAGGCGTGCGCCAAACCCAGGCAGCGCATGACGTGGCCGGTCCCCAACTGCGAGTTGGCGTCGGCGCGGATCATCAAGATTGTTTCGCGGGAGACGATGATTAGGAGCGGAAGTTCAGTGGGTGCAATGGCCCCCGACCGAGCACGTCGCTCTTCTTCAACACGTAGTGGCATGCGGAGTTCGAGCCGATCTGCTCGACGTCGGCGAGCTGAAATCCCAGACTCTCGAACAGCCTGATCGATGGCTGGTTGGCGGGTTTGATCAGGGCGTGTACCTCTTGGACCGGCATGTTGCGGAAAACGTAAGCCAAGCCTTGCACGACGATGCGGCGGCCATATCCCTTGCCCCGCTGTTCGGCGTCGACGGCCACGCTGACTTGCGTGCGTTCGCCCGTTCCCTCGAAACGCAGCCGTCCCACGAGCCTATCGTCGGCATCCACGCCGATGAAGGCGCAGGTGCGCGGGTCGTGCAGCTTGTTCTCCAGCCAACGAACGTGTTCGTCCCAGGAAATGGGGCCGTCGGTAAAGGAGTTGCGGCGTGATTGGGGGTCGTTGGTCCACCGCCACAACGTTTCGCAATCGCGCATGGTGGTCCAGCGCAGCCGGATCGGGTCGCCGCGCAAGTACATGCACACCCGCTGGCAGCCCTCGCCGTCAACGACTTCCCGGCTGGCGTCCAGAATCACTTTTCGTTGTTGGGGCGAGCGGATCAAGTGATCGATCGCGTAGCGCATCCGGTCGACCGTCGGGCGGGGATGCAACGGCAGCGTATTGCCCAGGCCGCCGGCAGCCAGTTGCCGGGCGAGAAACTCCTGTGGTTCGCACATGGGCAGATACAGCGCGGGCAGGCCCAGGAAGACGCGCTCCCAAGCGGCAAGGCCGCTGTCGCAGACCGCCACGTCGGCCCAGGCGAGCAGCCCCGGCATGTCGGTCAAGTTGGGGCGCAGCCGCATGGTGATCGGCGCCGCGCGGACGGCCTGTTCCAGGGCCGCGTAATGCCGGTGCCACGGCGTCGCCACGACGACCACTTCCAACTCGGCGTCGATGTGCCCAAGGGCCTCTACCACCGTCAGGGCAACGTCCTCGGAATCATTGTCGCCCAGGGCAACGAGGACGTTGCGGGCGCAGGGGGGAATCTTGCGGGCCAGTCGGCGCCAGCGCAAGAACTCGCGGCGCAGCAGCACATAGCGCGGGCCGAGCAGAAACCGCGTGTGCCGGGCGCGGCGGGGATAGTCGGACTCGTCGACGCCCGGCGCCTCGTTGAGCAGGAAATCCGCCACGTGTTCCTCGGCATCCATCTGATCCGCCACGACCAGGACGCGGTGTCCGGCCTCGCGCAGCACGCACTGATAGGATCCGCCAAACTGGGGGCCGTCCAAGATCACCCAAGCGGCCCTCTCCGCGGCCGCAAGTTCCGCAGTTTGCCGGGCATCCTCGCTGCTCCCCGGCATGACCGCGATGGCGATGGTCGTGACATCCTGGGCTTGCAGCCGGGGCGACGTACGGAAGGCGTCGGCGGCCATGACGAAGGTGGCCGCTCCGCCCGCATCCTGCCATGCCTGGGCCAGGGCCAGGCCGCGCAGGACATGGCCCGGTCCCTGTCCCTGTCCCTTTTGGGCATCGGCACGAAACAGCAAGGTTTGTCCGCTCGAAGGCACTACACCTGCTTCTGTTGAATGTGGCGGTTGAGTTCCCGCCACTGGGGATTTGCTTCGAGCACGGCGAGCACGTCGCGCCAGGAGAAGCGGTCGTGGCCGAAGTGTTCGTAAATGCGGCAGACCAGGTGGTAATCCTCGAGCGTGTCGACCGTCCAGCGATGGTCGGAATAATCCGTGTCATTTACCACGCCATGGATATGGAAAATTTCCGGATGGCGATAGATGTACAGGGTCACGTGTTCGCGGTAGGAAGGCTCGCGCGCCTCGCGCCACACCTTCTCCAGCACGTCGAAACGGAAGACCTCGGTATCCAGGCCTTGTGGAAAAGTCCGCCGCGGGTCGGTGTTCGACGCATAATCAATTTCCGGCTGCCGCTGGATGAATTCCTGCACCGTGCGGTCGACGATCGCCGGCTCGATCAAGGGACAATCGGCAGTGACGCGGACGACGATCTGCGCGCCTGCGCGGCGTGCGGCCTGGTAATAGCGGTCGAGCACGTCTTCTTCGCTGCCGCGAAATGAAGACCAACCTTTCCGGGCACAAAGCGCGGCAATGGCGTCGTCGTCGGTTCCGGTCGTCGTCGCGATCACGACGGCGCTCAAGGTGGCGGCGCGCGCCAGTCGCTCGACCACGCGCGTCAGCATCGGCTCGCCGCGAAGATCCATGAGTACCTTGCCCGGCAGACGCGTGCTGCCCATGCGCGCCTGGACCACGGCTACCACTTTTTGCGAGTTCGCCTCGGGCATGGTCGTTCCTTCATTATGAGCACGCATCGGAATTGCAGGGTAGCAGGCACGCGGCGTGCGCCGCAACCAGCGGACGGCACACGGAGTGTGCCTGCCACGTTGACTGCCGCGGCGCCGCTCATCGCCGGTAATGCTCCGTCACTTTCGTCACGGCCTCGACCACGTCCTCCACGTCGCGATCGTCCAGGCCGCAGAACATGGGCAGCGACAGAATCTGTTGGTAGGCCCTCTCCGCGACCGGACAATCGCCCGGACCGCCGCCGAACTTCTCGCGGTAATACGGGTGCAGGTACACGGGCAGGTAGTGAACGTTCACGCCGATGCCCTCGGCCCGCAAAGCACGGAACACCATGCCGCGATCGACGCGCAGCCGCTCCAATTCGAGCCGGACGACATACAGGTGATAGGCGTGGGAAACCTCCGGGCGGACGGCCAGCGGCCGCACCTCCGGCAGATCGGCAAAGGCCGCGTCGTACCGCCGGGCGATGGCTTGCCGCCGTGCCACGGAGGCCGGAAGTTTGTGCAACTGGCTCCTGCCCAGGGCACATTGGATATCGGACAGCCGATAGTTGTAGCCCAAGTCCACCATCTCATAGATCCACGAGGCGGCGGCGGCCCGCTGGCGAAAGTCGGAGGTAATCCCATGATTGCGAAACAGCCGCAGGCGCACGGCGTAGGCCGGGTCGTCGGTAGCGACGGCGCCGCCCTCTCCGGTGGTGACGTGTTTGACCGGATGAAAGCTGAAGGCGGACAGGGCCGCCAGGGAGCCGACCGGCCGTGCCCGGTAACTGCCGCCGATGGCGTGGCAGGCGTCGTCCAGCAGCGGCAAATGATGCTGTCGCGCGACACGGTCCAGGGCGTCGTAATCGCAGGGCTGGCCGGCATAATCCACGGCCGCGATGGCCTTGGTGCGGGGCGTGATGCGCGCCTGCACGCAGGCCGGATCGATCAACAGCGTGTGGAGATCCACGTCGGCGAAGACCGGCCTGCCTCCTTGAAACACGACGGCATTGGCGGTCGCGGCGAAGGTGATGGCGGGCACGATCACCTCGTCCCCCGGCCCGATGCCCAGGGCATACATGCCCGCATGCAGGGCGGCGGTGCCGCTGCTCAGCGCCACCGCGTCCCGCGTGCCCGCAACCGCCGCCAAGGCCTGCTCGAACTCGGCCACTTTCGGGCCCGTCGTCAGCCAATCGGAGCGCAGCACCTCGACCACGGCCGCGATGTCCTGCTCGTCGATCGACTGGCGACCGTAGGGCAGCGGCGTGCGGCGTACGGGCGGGCCGCCCTCAAGCGCCAGGGGCAGCTTCACGACAATGCTCTCCCACGATGCGGCGAAGTTCCTCGATGGTCATCCATTGATCGTTCGTATTGCTGTTGTATTCGAAGCCGTCGGGCAGGGGCCGGCCGCCTGACCAGTTGTCCCCCTCCCACCAGGGGTAGGCGGGCTGGATCACGAACTTGTCGTCCAGCCGCAGCGCGTGCCGGGCTTCGTCCTGCGAGATCATCACCTCGTGCAACTTCTCGCCGGGACGGATGCCCACGTATTGGATGGCGCAGCCCGGCGCCACGGCCTCGGCCAGGTCATTGATTTTCATGCTGGGGATCTTGGGCACGAAGACTTCGCCGCCGTGCATCTGTTCGATACAGGACAGCACGAACCGCACGCCCTGCTCCAGGGTCAGCCAGAAACGGGTCATCCGCGCGTCGGTGACGGTGAGCTTGCCGCTCTTGCGCTGCTTTTGGAACAGGGGGATGACGCTGCCGCGGCTCCCCAAGACGTTGCCGTAGCGCGTGCAACTGAAGCGGGTCTGCCCCGCCCCGGCATAGGCATTGCCTTGGATGAGAACTTTTTCCGCGCATAACTTGGTGGCGCCGTAGAGGTTCACGGGGTTGACGGCCTTGTCGGTGCTCAGCGCCAAAACCCGCCGGACGCCGCAATCGATGGCCGCGTCGACGATGTTCTGGGCGCCGTCCACGTTGGTGCGGATGGCCTCGCGGGGGTTGTATTCGCAGGCCGGCACCTGCTTCAGCGCGGCGGCATGGATGATCACGTCGACGCCGTGCAGGGCCCGCAGCAGGCGGTCGCGATCGCGGACATCGCCCAGGAAGAACCGCGTGCTCGGATGGTCGTAGCCGGCGTTGTGCATTTCGTACTGTTTGAGCTCGTCGCGACTGAAAATGATCAGTTTGCGGGGATGGTACTCGCCGAGCAGGATTTCGGCACACTTCTTGCCGAAGGAGCCGGTGCCGCCGGTGATGAAGACGACTGCATCTTGCCAATTCAATATGTTCATCATGTGCTCCCGCCCCTGCGCGCACTCCGTTCCCGTGGGTGACACCGGTCCCCTAGAAATTATAGATTATACGGGATGTCACGGTTATGAGGGCCAACGGCCTTCTGTCCCCACTGCCCGCCGTCGGTTCCAGTGCAAACATACATTGTAGAATTCGCCCGCAGGCGAGGACCGCCGCAGTGGAAACCGGGGCGAAAAAGGGTGACTGGAACGAAAATGGCGTTGCAAAGCAATTGTAGTCCGTCACTCGGATGGCCGGCGGAAGGAAGCCGCGGACGGCCCGTCCTGACTCTTCGGCTTGCCGTTGCCACCGCCCGCGGCACCGTCGGAAGAGACGTTGTCGGAAGATGCCGGGACGGGGGATGGGATGGCGGCCGCGTCCTCGGCAGGCCACACGTACTCGGGAACAGTTTCCCGCAGTCGCTGTCGGAGGACGTCTTCGGGGCCGTGCAGGAGTTGCTCGAGAGAGGCGAGGATTGCGCGGACTTCCGATAGGGTATAGGGGCGGTGATACGCCGCGCGCAGCTTGCTGTGCGCCGTGGGCAGCGTCTCCTCGTCGTCAAAATACAACTCTTCGTAGAGCTTTTCTCCGGGGCGGACGCCGGTGAAGGCGATCTCGATGGAGTCTTCAGGCAGGCCGGAAAGGCGGACCAGGTCGCGGGCCAGGTCGACAATCTTGACTGGTTCGCCCATTTCCAACACAAAAATCTCTCCCCCCGTGCCCATGGCCCCGGCCTGCAGGACGAGCTGCGACGCCTCGGGGATGGTCATGAAGAACCGGGTCATGCGCGGATCGGTTACGGTGATCGGCCCGCCGCGGCGGATTTGTTCCTGGAAGATCGGCACGACGCTCCCCTCGGAGCCCAACACGTTGCCGAAACGGACCACCGTGAACTTCGTGGGGGAGACTTGCGACAGGGCATGGACGTAGCGTTCGGCGAGTTGCTTGGAGACCCCCATGATGCTCGTGGGGTGGACCGCCTTGTCGGTGGAAATGAAGACGAAGTTCCGCGCGCCGAACTGATCGGCCAGGTCGGCCAGGCACTTCGTTCCGAACACGTTGTTCTTGATGGCTTCGCCCACGTTGGCCTCCATCAAGGGTACGTGTTTGTGCGCGGCGGCGTGGAACACGACCTCCGGGCGGTACTGCTCGAACAGTTGCTGCATGCGGGGCTTGTCGGTAACGTCGCCGATGGCCGTCGACAGCGGCACCGAAGTCCGCAGGCCGCGGAGTTTCCGTTCGGTGCGGAAGATGCGGTTCTCGCCCCGGCCGATCAGCAGCAGGCCCTTGGGATTGAATCGCAGGATCTGGCGGCAGATCTCCGAGCCGATGCTTCCGCCCGCCCCGGTGACCATGATCATGCGGCCATCCAGCAGTTTGCTGATGGTTCTGGTGTCCAACTGCACGGGAGCCCGGCGCAACAGGTCGCTGATTTCGATGTCGCGGATGGGAATGCGATGGTCGCCGCCCAGCCGGTCCTCCATGCGACGGATGATTTTCAACTCCAGTCCGGCCCCTTCGCACATGTTCATCAGATGGCGCAGCCGCGAGCCGGGCAGCGTACCCGCCACCACCAGCACGTCGCGCGACTTGGTGGCGGCGGCAATTTCACGAATGTCTTCCAATTGGCCCAGGATGGGAATCTGTCCCAGCCGCGTGCCCTGGAAGGAATTGTCGGTCGCCAGAAATCCGCGGATCCGGTACGGCAGTTCGCCGTACGACTGGATCTGATGGGCCAAGAGCCGGTTGGAATGATCGGTGCCGACCAGCAGCGCCCAACGACCATTGTTGCTGAAGTACGGCCAGAAGTGCTCCCGATACAGGCGCCAACTGCCGCGGAGCGCGCCTAGAAGCATGATGCTGCCGCCGCAATCCAAAATGAGCACGACCAACGGAACATGGAAAGGGGCCGCCGACGGATATCCAACCATCATCAGGGTCAACATGGCCAGAACTGAGGTGCGCAGTAGCGCGATCAGGTCGGCGAAAGTGACGTAGACCCACCAGCCCTCGAATTGTCCCAGGGCCAGGAAGAAAAGGAATTTTATTCCCAAGATCCAGGGAAGGGTGTGCCAATAATCAGCCACTTCATCCGGCGTGATACGGAATTCGAACCGCAGCAAATAGGCCACCCAGTAGACGACGGCAAAGACAACCAGGTGCGTTGCCGCCAGGACCGCCGCGGACGGGGTCAGCAGGCGGCGGCGGAAACGATCCAGTACGCGGACGGGGTATCGATACCAGGCCGCAGACTCCTCCGGTCCGCCCGCGCGTGAAGGCGGGGCCGCGGCCCTGCCTTGGGGCGTAAACCGGGTGCCGTCACTGTAGGGCGCTGGAGTCATGGAATCGTTATTGTTGCTCGCCGGCTTGCGGGTTCTTGTCGCCGGAGGCCGGAGGGTCCATTTGGCCCACCCATTGCCGGATCTGGGCGGCGATTTGCAGCAGTTGAGACTGGGCCAGACCGGCTTCGGCGGCGGACGTCTGCAGCAAGACCTTCACCATCGGCGGCCAAGTCGCCCGGCCCCGCATCTTCCAGCGGACTGCCCCCATATCGATGCGCTCGAAAAGAACGTTCTCGCCGAGTTCATACCAGTAGAGGACCAGGATCTTGTCGCCCTCGCGTTGCCACGTGGAAAGACGAACCTGGATCGTAGGCCGGCCGGGGACCTGCAACGACACATCCCTCCCGCCGAGTCGCGCCCATCCCTGGGCTCGATAACAGTTGGTCGGGCTGTGATAGACGCCGCGGTCGGGATCGTCGAACAGGGCCAGGTGCATGGAGATCGCATGGCCGTTGCTATCCTGATAACTGCGCGTGATGGAGGAGGCTGCCTCCGTGGCGGCCGT
>JBEKZQ010000080.1:0-16440 GCA_049509675.1 Thermoguttaceae bacterium
ACCGGGTCCGAAATCGACCAGGTGGTCGGCCGCCCGCATGGTGTCTTCGTCGTGCTCCACCACGATCACGGTGTTGCCCTGGTCGCGGAGTTGGGCCAGCGTTTCCAGGAGCTTGTCGTTGTCGCGCGGGTGCAGGCCGACGGAAGGCTCGTCGAGGATATAGAGCACGCCCACCAGGCCGCAGCCGATCTGGCCGGCCAGGCGGATGCGCTGCATTTCGCCTCCGGAAAGGCTGGGGGCCGTGCGATCCAGGGTCAGATAATCGAGCCCCACGTTGCGGAGGAACTCCAGCCGGCTGCGGATCTCTTTCAGGGCCTCGGCGGCGATCGCCTGGCCGGTGGCGTCCAACTGCAAGGCGCTGAGGAACTGCTCGGCGCGGGTCACCGGCAGCGCGCACAACTCGGGAAGCGAGCGCTGCGGATGGTCCTGGCAGGGCGGCGCGGCGGAGGTGAGTCGCACGGCGCAGGCCTGCGGATTGAGCCGCCGGCCTTCGCAGCGCGTGCAGCCGAGGATCCGCATGTATTTTTCCAACTGCCGCCGTTGCGGCCGGCTGCGGGTGGTGCGGTACTGGTCGAGGAGCTTGGGAACCACGCCCTCGAAGCGGCCGCCCCATTTGTAGCCGGAAGGCCCGCTCCGCCAGGTGAAGGTGACGTGGTCTTCGCCGGTGCCCCAAAGCAGCCCGCGGCGCGCCCGGGGGTCCAACTCTTCCCAGGCGGTCTCCAGCACTGTGCCCGGGGGCAGGCCGTATTTCCGCTCCAGGTTCTCGGCCACGCCGCGATAGATGTGCCGCCGCCAACGCCCCATCTCCTGCCAACGCCCCAGCAGTTCGATGCACCCCTGCTGGAAGGATCGGCCCGGATCGGGAATCAGTTCTTGCGGATCGAAGGTGTAGATCTGGCCCAGCCCGTCGCACTGCGGACACATGCCCTGCGGACTGTTGAAACTGAACAACTGCGGACTGGGCGGCTCGAAGCTCAGGCGGCAGTAGGTGCAGGCGTAATGGGCCGAAAAGGGCCGGTCGGCGTGCGTGCCCTCGGGCTGTGCCTCGTCGTCGCTGCCGCCGGTCGGCTTCCGCCCCCCGCGCGCCGGAGCCTCGATCCCGTCGCCCTCGACGGCCACGATCAGATTGCCTTCGCCCAGGCGGAGGGCCATTTCCACCGCTTCCGCCAAGCGGGGGCGGCTCTTGGGCCCGGCCACAAGGCGATCGATCACCAACTCGATGTTGTGCCGCATCTGCCGGTCCAGACGCAAATCGTCGCTCAAGCGGACCACGCGGCCATCGACCCTGGCCCGGGCGAAACCTTGCTTCAACAGGTCCGCGAACAGGTCGCGGTACTCGCCCTTCTGGCCGCGGATCAACGGCGCCAGCACCAGCAGCCGCGTGCCGGCCGCCAGCGACGCGATCTGCTCGATGATCTGCTCGCGCGTCTGGGCCGTGATCGGCCGGTCGCACTGCGGGCAGTGTCCCGTGCCGGCGCGGGCGTAGAGAACGCGCAGGTAGTCATAGATCTCGGTGATCGTGCCCACCGTGGAGCGGGGGTTCTGACCGCTCGATTTCTGCGAGATGGAGATCGAGGGGCTCAGCCCGGCGATGCGGTCGACGTCCGGCTTGGGCATCTGGCCGAGAAACTGCCGGGCGAAGCTGGAAAGGCTTTCCACGTAGCGGCGCTGGCCCTCGGCGTAGAGGGTATCGAAGGCCAGCGAGCTTTTCCCCGAGCCGCTCACGCCCGTGAAGCATATAAGCCGGTTCCGCGGCAGCACCAGGTGTACGTCGCGCAGGTTGTGCTCGCGAGCACCCTCGATCAGGATATCGGAATCAGCCATAGGGATTGCGCGGCGACGGTCGGGGGTAAACCTATCATTTTAGGTCAGCGCGCCCGTTGCCGGCAACCCGGTCGCAAGGCGGGAAGCGGCACAGTTTGCCCGAAAGTCTTGCGGAGTAAAGGGAACTTTAGATTGACAAAACGGCAAGAACCTGTACGATAGGCTAGAAAGGGGGTGCGGTCAGGAACAGTAACGCTAGGATGCGTTGGGAGCCTGCTGACTGGCCGCGAAAGGACATGGCACATACCCCTCGCTCTACCCGGCGCAACAATGACCATTGCGGCCTGCTACCGTTGCACCGAAGGGATTGTGCTGGGGTCTGACAGCACCACCACCTACTTCGTTGGCACGCCACAAAACCCTAGGCATTTCAACTGCGCCCAAAAAGTCTTCGAGATTGGCGAAAACAGTACCTTAGGTATTGTTACCTGCGGGGACATCAGGGTCAGACTTTAACTGATAACCGAAATCATCTGTTGGTATAACTGCGCGACGACGTCGGAGAGGACGAATAAAGGACCGGGTGGCCCAGAGCGGTTTCCCGCCCGGGGCCACCCGGCCGCTTTATCGGTTCCTTTATCGGTTCATCGCCAGCAAGAGCCGTTGAAGAGTATCGAGATAGTGGGCAAGGGCCGCTCGTCCCTTCTTCGTCAAATGGTAGGTCGTCTTCGGGCGACGGCCAACGAAGGACTTTTCGCCTCGGATGTACTCGGCCTCTTCTAGTTTCTGAAGTTGCAGGCCCAAGCTGCCGTCCGCTACTTCCAGCCTCTTCTTCAGGATCGTGAAGTCGTGAGGCCCGTCAAGTTGCAGCGCAGTCAGCACAGCCAACCGCAAGGGGCCATGAACGGTAGTGTCGAGGCCGTTGAAATCAATCGGACGCATGGTGCGTCACCGTCTTCCGCAGTTGGTCCCATTGGATCGCAACGCTTGTCAGGTAGCCAACGGCCATGAAGCAATGAGCGAGGGGATAGCTGTAATGCCGGTCGAGAACCGGGAGCAGCATCCCGGCCAGCAAGACAGAGACGGCCAGGCCGAGGCAGTAGTGTCGCTGCCGGCTTCTCAGGGCCGCGCGAACCAAGAGCAACGAGAAGCCGAAGAGCAGGCAAATGCTGGTGGCATATAAAGCGGCGGTTCGAGCCGTTCCTACGGCCGGGCCGAGGAAAGTCGCTAACGAGTAACCGCACGCAGCCACCCACACGACACCATAGACGCTGACCGATAAGGCTACCTGCATTGCCATTTCAGGGCTGGGATTGGCCGTGCGGCGAGATTGCAGAAAAAGCCCTACCGGCCACAGGAACAGGATCGCAGCGAACGGGAGGAGTTGGTGCGCGTCGGCTTCGACCAGCAGGCTGACGACCGCCGCAGCAATCGCTGAAATGGTGAGGAGGATGCCGCAGGCCAACACCCCCCTATCGAATGGCATACGCAACCCCATCGCCCGCTGCACGACATCGAGGTCGGTTCTGATGCGAGTCAGGTCGGGTTCCAACATGGCTTTTCTCTCCTAGGCACGGGACTTTGCTCAAACAGACAGGATACTCAATACATTTGAGTATACAGGCCCGCAATTATTCCGTCAAGGGCCGTATCGTCGAAGCGGTAGCTAAAGGGTTGTGTTCTGCGATCCTGCCATGCTTCAATTAGCGGCTCGGATCGCCGTTGCGGGGACACGAGGGCCGGCTAGCAGGCGGTCTTGATTTATCACCTCCGAGGAAACGAACGTGCCGTTAAAGAGGTAATTGGTAGATCCCCGACCTGGAGTAAAAAGGGGGGGACAGGCGCATATATTGGAGAATCTGGGTAAACTAATCTCGTTAACATTGTCCAGAGTACCCAGTATATGCGCCTGTCCCCTTCGTTCACTCCCTTTGTTCACTTTGACATCGCCAGAGGCCACAACAATACTAAACCTCGTCGCGAGGCCGTTGCGGGGGCCAGTGGCTACGACAATGGCAATGACCCAGTGAATCGGAACTGCAAAACCAACCAGGAGCTGTCGCCAATGAAGTTCATTCAATCACCACGGCGCTCGGGAACAACGCTTTTCTACGCATGCAGTTGTCTGTTTCTGGGATTTTCGCTTTCTGCAAGCGCTGAGGTGGTCTCCTACGGCGGCCTGCACATGAGTCCCGCCAGCCAGGCGTTTTCCGTGAAAGTCAATGGGCAGCCGGTGTTCACCCACAGCTTCATGAACTACGACTACGCGCATTTCGCCTTTTCCGGGACGGCCAAAGTAGAAGTGACGTTCAAGGATAGGATCACCAGCGGCGTGGCCGTCACGCCTTCGAAATACAAGATCACGCCGACCATTAGCGGGAAGACATTTGCCTTCACTTTGCAGGGGCCGCGCAAACTTTTCATCCGCACGAACGTGCGGGAGTTTTCCAGCTATTGGTCCAGCGCACACGACCATCACTTCCTGGTCCTGTTTGCGGATCCCTTGGAAACGAACCCTCCCGTGCCCGGCCAGGCGAACACCGTGTCGGTTGTGGATCATGGGGCCGACAAGAGCGGTGCGCAGGACTCGGCCGCGGCCATCAACGCCGCAATCAAGGCCTGTCCCAAGCATGGAACCGTCTACGTGCCGGCGGGCAAGTATCGGCTCGATTCCACCGTCGATTTGGACACTCCGGACATGACGTTTTATCTTGAGGGCGACGCCTTCCTGCAAAAGCCCCACGGGCCAGGCGCAGTTGTTCTCAGGGCCGACGGGGTGACCGTCAAGGGCCGCGGCACCATCGAGGCCGATTCGTATGCCATGCGCAGCGCAGGCCGTCGCGACCGACCGGTCCGTAATTTCTTGCTCGAAGACGTCGTTCTCCGCGACAGCCACGTATCGACCAAGGGCGAGTTTCACATGATGGCCCGATTCACCCTCAACGAGTTTCAAATCAGAAACATCAAGGCCCTGGGATGCCCGCAAGACGAGACCTACGGGAAGCAGCGGGACGGCTTTGCTCTGGACGACACCACCAACGGCGTGGTTGACAGCATATTCTCGTGGTCGGGGGACGACGCCTTCTACGTCTGGTCACGAAATCGGCCCTCGGAGAACATACTCGTTAAGAACTGCTTGTTTCGGGCAGAGGGCGGAGCTGCGGCGATGAAGGACATGTCTTTGCTGTTGGTCAGAAACCTGCACTTCGTCGACTGCGTAAGCTTGCACGGCGCACTGGAGGTCGATAGCCCAAAGGCCACGGGAGCGCAGGAGGACATCCTTTTCAAGAACATTGATGTCGAGGAAATGGCCAATCTCGACGTCGCCGGCGTGTTCGGCACGAAGGTACTGGAGGCCGACGTGCGTGCCGTTTTCGAGAACGTCAATTTTCTTACCATCTGGCCCCGCCACTCCTCTGCCCGTGCAGACTCTTTGTACGACGGCAGCCACTTCATCGTCAAGGCAACCGATAAGGTCAACGTCCAGTTCAAGGGCCTCAAGGTCAAAGGGCAGGTGATAACCAGCCGCGAACAACTGGCGCCGGCGGGCTTTCAGGTGATCTGGGAAGGCTCACCGAACATCGGCTTCAGTGCAGAGTAGGGGGCGGATAGGCGACGGCGTTGGGTGCCACTGGCTCCGCCAGTGCTCTTGTATGCCGGTTCTTGCAGCATTGAAGCGCCGGAAACCTCGCCGCGTCGTTCGTCGGCGAAACTGGAATCTATTCGCAGCGCGGAACGGCTGTGGGCGGCCGATCTCTCTCGCACGCCACTATTTTGGCAACTTCTCACCGCAAGAGCCCTCAAAAGAACACTGGCAAAGCCAGTGGCAGCCGGCGCAGCGCAGGCCGGGCATGTCCACGCAAGTGTGGACATGGCAGCCAGCGGCCCGCATTTGTGAACCGCGGGCGCGACGGACTACGCTTTCCGCAGCCGTACCAATAGCTCCACATCATCCATGATTTCGATCATCCGCGCGCGACAGTAATCCTGCACCTGGTTCTCATAGAAGTGGTGGTCGAGCGTGCAGATTACGTCGGCCCTTCCCGCGACAGCAACAGCGACGATCAAGTCGTCATCCGGATCGCCTGGCACCACTCGCGGCACCGGCTTCGGCAATGAGATCAACCTCCCGCCAGCTTCGATGCTCCCAACGAACTCTGCAATGTCTGTCTCACTGCGTCGGTTCACGCGACGCACCCAGTCGCGCCCAAGCACCCCGGAAAGTTCATCGAGTAGTTCCGATGACACAAGCAACGTGTGGCCCGTTGAGATCCGCTCAAACAATTCTCCTGCGGGCCCGAAAGGAGAGGCCGCAGCCCGCGCCAAAATATTGGTATCGAGGACCGCACGCATTACGGCTTGGAATGCCTTTCGCGGCGAACATCGCGAACCGCTTCCTCGATCGCGGCATTGGCCTCCTCCTCCGTGATACCTTGCGCCCTCGCCGCTTCTCTCCCTTGGCGCGCGATCTCTACGGCCCGACTCATTGCCGCTCGACGGGTCGCCTGATCGGGCTCCTCCTCAAGATCGACCACGCGGATGATGACCCGTTGATTCTCCTGAAGGGCATGACCGACGACCGACTCGTAAAGGCGGCGTTCATCCGATTCAAGGCTCTTGACGTCACGTGCGATCGATTCCATACCAGTATCTTAGGTTAGGCAAGGTCCCAATGCAACAGCCAAATCATGCACCCGACGTCAACATTCTGTCGATTTTGGCATGCATCTGCGCAGGGTACTGGCCAGTGGCGCAGGGTGCCACTGGCTCCGCCAGTGCTCTTCTACGCCGTTTTCTTGCGGCATTGAAGCGCCGGAAACCTGCCCGCGTCGTTCGTCGGCGAACATGGAATCTATCCACAGGGCGGAACAGCCGTCGGCGGCCGACCTGTCTCGGACGCCACTGCTTGCGTCTCTTCTCGGGTCGAGTTGATCCTCGACCACGGGCAGGGCGTCAAAAGCAACTTATCCCAAACCAGGCGGGAACGAAATCGTCGCCTGCTTCCGGTCCATCACTCTGGAAACAGAGCGATTGCACGCCCGTGAGCGATACCGGGATCTCAGCGGTTCGGATGCCCGAGTCCGCGGAGTGGCGGGCGATGTCCAGGCTGGCGGCCCAGATCGTCTTGCGCCAGCCCTTGGAGTCGATTGTATCGATCCGGAAACGCGAGGGATGCCCTGGTGGAGTCTCCGCCGGCCCGGTGCAAAGCAGGCCGAAAGCAATTCTCAGCCGGCAGGCCGGCCCGACAAGCGGAAGGAAGCGGTTCTTCTCGGATACCGGGATGAGAAGCGTTGTCCCTCTGCGAATCGTCAGCGCGGCGCCGCCGGGGACGTTCTCCCACCGGGTCTTGGGGTCCTCGCGGGAATCGCCCGCCGCGAGTTCGACGAGCCCCACCAGGCCCGGGCGAAACGCCATGGAGGCCGGGCCACACGCGGGAAAAGTCAGACGGAACAGCCGGACAGATATTTGCGGGTCATAGCACCACTTCCGGTCGGGCGGGAGCAATTGCACCGATTCAACGCCCTTTCCCGTCAGCAGACGTTGCCAGGCCGGATCGTGCCATGGGGTCGTGGCAAGCCAGCGGAACCAAGTGCTGTCTTCTACGATGGGCGAAAGGAGAAACCCTGCCTTGGCGACGGAGGTCACAAGACGGTACCGGACTTTTTGGCCGTCGCGCAACGCGGTTTCCATCCAGATCAGCGGGGGCTCGTAGGCGGCTGCGAAGATTTTTCCGGCAACCGTTGGTCGAACGGAAATCTCGACCCAAATCGGTCCCTCTTCCGGTCCGGGAAGTTCTAAATGCGATCCGAAGCCAATCGTCGCTTGTTGCAGGGGCGTCAATTCGTAGCGCCGCGGTTGCGCGCTATGCTTGAGGAGCAGGAATCGCAGGTCACGGCCCGGCGGCAGGACCGACTCGACTTCGTAGCGCGTAAGCAGTTCGGGCCAGGAGAGCCCGTCTTCCTGGGTCGGGAAGTGATCATCCATCGAAACTATGTCGAAGAGAACCCGATCCGGCGCCCTGGGACCGCAGAGATGATCGGCATTGAGCCTGGCCAACCGCGGTGTGGAAGCTGAATAGCTTGAAATCACCGGACGCGGTTGACACTTGACTCCCTGCGCGGCAGGCACCGCGATCGCGCCGGGGTACGCGTCGAACGTACCCTCCGCAACCGGCAGCGGATAATCGCGACATATGGCTGCGACGGCAGCCTCGTGCAACTCTCCACGGCTCGCGGGCTTGCTGCCGGGCGGGGAGAATGCCTCGCTGTCGTGCGACGCCTGCTTCCTATCAAGGCCAAGGAGATTTTGCCGATAGAGGATGCATTTTGGAACCAGGAGCGAGGCGGCCAGTATGACGAACAAGGGATGCACGAGTCGAGCCTGCGGCCGCCATGAGAGCGGCAGGATGAGCAGGCTGAGCGCCGAGAGGGCCACGACAGTCCTCGCATGTCCCGCATCGAAACGGATCAGGCAATGCTTGACGATCAGAAGAGTGAGAAAGCTGAAACCTGCCAGCGGAATCAAAGACCATTTGCCGCGGCGACGCCATTCACTCCACATCAGCGGGACCCAGAACAGCGCCGCCAGCGCCAGCACCGCGAGCAGATCGGCTGGTGGGGCTTCACGGGCCAAGGCGGAATACCCGCCTGCGAACTCCAGCGCGTTGCTCACGAAGGGAAGGAACGTCTTGACGGGTTGCCCGGCGAGCATCCAAAAGAAGAGCGTTTCGGCCGCGAAGATTGCCACAATCCAGGGGATCCGCTTCTTCCGCAGTAGTTCATCCAGGGCGATCGTCGTCACGAACGCGACTGCCAGGACAAAGGAAGTGAACTTCGTCAAACCGATGAAGGCGGAGGAGAGGATCAGCCCCTGCCTGCCTAAACGCATCCACTTCGATTCTATACGGCTTGCCAACGAGACGCCCGGAGCGTCAGATTGCCGATTTTCCCCATCGAATTCAGGGAAGAAGTGATCGATGACGATGAAAGACAGCAGAACAACGAAGAACACGTCGAAGTGAACGCTTGCCATGAAGACCACACAAGCGCAAACGATGCACACCATCAGCGGATTGTCGCGCCATACGCGTTTCGCAAGTATCCACACCCACGCGAAGAACCAAAGTGTCAGGACAGTCTGAATACCGACCGTGAACCCGTACAGCGCCGGGTGGTAGATATTCTGGGTGATAAATCCCCAGGGGCCGTAGCTGAAGACGAAATCCGTGCCGAACGGCGTCTTGGTCAGGAACGCATCCTGAAGTCCGCGCTGCCAACTGGCCTCGTGGTCGGCGCGGATGTAACTGCATGACCAAGGGGCCAGGATCCACAGCGCGTAGGCGAAGATGAGGACAAATCCCCCCCACCACTCCAACTTGCGCGTTAGCGACCGATCGACTTCAGGTACTGACTGCTCACTGGAAAGCATTTGTGGGGGCCCTCTATCATGTCATCATGGTTATTCACCGCACGATGACTCACTTTGTTTTCCCGGACGAACCGCGCAGTGCCCGAACCAGCAACTGTTGCCCCAGGACCCGCCGGGCCCAAGGCATCTTAGCAGGCGCCGCCTGGCACGGCAACGATAATTATAATGTGTCTGCAATTCAGACATAAGTCGGTGTGTGACCAAACTTCTTGGCGGCCTCAAATCTGAAATCGGTTGCCTGGCAGGCGGCAGATTTGAAATAGTTTTTCACTCGGCCGGCCAGGTGCCCTTGTCCTTGAGGAACTCTCGGGCGACGTCCATCAGCGCGGCATCGATCTTCGGCAAGCCCCGATTGTTGACGTGGATGTGATCGACAAAGTCGGCGTCCGTCAAGAGGTCGCTGCAATCGATCAGGCGAAAGCCGTTGGCCGCGCAGAATTCCTCGATCATCGCCCGATAGGCCGGCGGATACGGAAGCTGCTTGTGCCAACTGGCCAGGGGCAGCAGGACGACGGCGAACTGCGTCTTTTCGCGCAGGGTGCCACTGGCTCCGTAGGGTGCCACTGGCTCCGCCAGTGCTCTTGTATGCCGGTTCTTGCAGCATTGAGTCGCCGGAAACCTCGCCGCGTGGTTCGTCGGCGAAACTGGAATCTGTTCGCGGCGCGGAACGGTTGTGGGCGGCCGACCTCTCTCGCACGCCACTATTTTGGCAACTTCTCACCGCAAGAGCCCTCCGAAAGAACACTGGCAAAGCCAGTGGCAGCCGGCGTGAGGTGGCGTCTTACGAATTGCCGATGAGGATGCCGGCCAGGAAAACCAGCGTCCCGCCCACGACGACCTGAAAGACCGTGGTGCTGAAGCGGCTCTCCATGTAGCGGTTGCGGATCCAGGCGATCGCCAGCAGTTCGACCACGACGACGAACGTGGCAATGGCCGTGGCGGTCCAGAAATGCGGAATGAGGAAGGGCAGGGCGTGGCCGATGCCGCCGGTGAAGGTCATCAAGGCGCAGACCAGGCCGCGGAGGTAGGGCCGTCCCCGCCCCGTCAAGCTGCCATCGTCGGAAAGGGCCTCGGCAAAACCCATGCTGATGGCCGCCCCCACCGAAGCCGCCAGGCCCACGAGGAAGGTGGACCACGTGGCCGAAGCCGGCGATAAGCGGTGCGTGGCGAAGGCCGCGGCAAACAGCGGGGCCAAGGTCGAGACCGAGCCGTCCATCAGCCCCACCAGCCCCGGCTGGATGACTTGCAGTACGAACAGTTGCCGCGCCACCCGCGCTTCCTGCTCCTGTTCGCTCTCGGGCTGCTGGTCGGGATCGAACCGGCTGCTGCGCGTTTCGTGCAGACGTTCGGCCTCGGCCAGATCGCCGAGGAGTTGGCGCAAGTCGGCGTCGGTGGCCGCTTGGGCGGCCCGGCTGTAGAACCGCTGGGTCTCCAGTTCCATCATGGCCACCTGCCGCCGGACCCGCTGCACGTCCCAGGGTTGGGCCGAGGCCATCGAGGGGCGGCGCACGAAGCCCTGCACGTCCTGCGGTCGCAACAGCGGAATTTCTTGTCCGTATTTCCGCTGGAAGAGCTCGATCAGCAGGTGCCGGTGCGTATCTTCGTCGCGGCGCATCTCGTCCAGCTCGGCCGCCGCCTTGGGGTAGTTGGGGCGTAACAGCCGGGCGAACTCCTGCAGGATCCGCGCGTCCTCTTCTTCCAGCGAAATCGCCAGGGCCACCACTTCCGCCGGCGACAACTCTTTGAAACGCTTCATGGCCGAAAAATCTCTCGCTTCGTCGGGATAAAAATCGGCGCACGCGCCATAGGCCCTACCGAATCATCTTCTGTTCCGCAAGCCACTCCAGCGACCTTCGCTGCCAGGCGTCCCACGCCGGTCCGCGGTATCCGTTGAGTCCGTGGCCGCCCTGCGGCAGTTCCAGCAGTTTCGCGGCCACGTGATGGGCTTTCAGGGCGTCGCAGAACATGCGGCTGTTCTCCAGCGTCACCGCCGCATCGTCCTTGGCATGGGCCAGAAAGGCCGGCGGAGTGCGCTCGGTGACTTGCTTCTCGTTGGAGAACAGTTCCACGAGCGCGGCCGTAGGATGCGGTCCCAACAGGTTCTCCTTCGACCCGCCGTGGGTCTTCTCTCCCATGGTAATCACCGGATAGACGAGCACGCCAAAATCGGGCCGGCAACTGGCGCGCTGGATCGGGTCGGCCGCGTGCGGGTCGCCGGCGTCGAAGTGGGTACACGCCGTGGCCGCCAGATGTCCGCCCGCCGAGAAGCCGATGATGCCGATGCGGGCCGGATCGATGTGCCATTGCCGTGCGCCGGCGCGAACGGTGCGGATGGCGCGTTGCGCGTCGAGCAAGGGCACCATCGGCCGGCCGTGCGGCAGCCGATACTCCAGCACGATGCCGGCGATGCCGTGCCGATTCAACCACTCGGCAATGCCATGCCCTTCGGGACCGGCCACGAGGCCGCCGTAGCCGCCGCCCGGACAGATGACCACGGCAGCGCCATTGGCCTTTTCCGCGGCGGGCAGATGGATGGTGATGGCCGCATCGGCCGCTTCGAAGCGTCCCTCGCCCAGCGGAGCCCGGCCCTTCCACAGCGACAACTTGGCAAGGGGCGTCGTCTGCGCGGCGGCAACGCTCCAGGCCGACGCCGCCAACGCCATCACGGCGAGGAAAAACATCGAGCGGAACCAAAGCGAAGGGCGAACTCGCGGCATGGTGTTCTCCTTGAGCGTGTGGGAGGGTGCGGAGGCAGGGCCAAGTCTGGTCGGCTGGAAACAGCGGCCCGAAGGGCGGCGATTTCCTCCCAACCAAGCATGTTGTAGCAGCCGTCGGCGGCTCTGTCTACCTGTGTACCCCGGTGCGTGCGGGTTAGGCAATTTCTAGCCGCAAGAGCCCGTCGAACGAACACGGGCAAGGGGCGTGCCACCCTACGCAACGGAAAGCTAATTCTTTCCTCACCGTGCCGTGACTGTGCCGTGCTAGCATTCAGCCGGGTCGAATCGGCCTTGCACGCGCGGAGGAGAGAAACAATGTTGGTCTTAAGCCGAAGGTCAGGCGAGCGCGTCTTCGTAGGAGGGGATGTCGAGATCGTGGTGCTCGAGATCCGCGGCGATCGGGTGAAGTTGGGCTTTCGTGGTCCCGGCCGGATACCGATCTATCGCAGCGAGGTCTGCGAAAGGAAGCCCGGTTGCTTTCCCGCCCTCGAAGAAGCCGAGTGCGCATGAAGTGACAGCCTGGGGCCAAGGGGACAGGTCCATGTTTTCGGTCAACGACTGGTTGGCCGAGGTAACGCCGTCTCGCCGAAAAATGGACCAGTCCCCAGTCGGCGGCGAAGGCAAGGACGGAGCAAAGATCGCAACATTGCGTCCGGGTGAAATCGCACTGACCGCGTCGCTGGACGCAATCAAGTCGGGGATCAGCCGAGCGGCGGCGGGGCTGCCCAGTCCGGTGGCCAGATCATAGCCCGGACCGGCCGCAAACCCATTCATTCCGGTCGCCACGTCGTGGAAAGCGCTGGCGGGAAGTCGGTACAGATCGGCCGGCGCCGACCGCAGCGGCCCGACGTGGCCCAGAACCCGGCCTTGGTCCACCAGCGCAAAGATGCCCGCCCATTGCGGCGTGCCCGCGCTGGTGCCGCCCAGTTCCAGCCATCCGCCCGCATCGCCGAGAGTATCGTAAACGGCAAAGCCGTTGTTCGGATCGGCGGCGTAGGCGATGTCCGGAATGGTGCGCTCTCCGCTGCGTTGCACCTGTGCCTGGTAGCCGGGTTCGAGCTCGAACATGCTCCAACCGCCGCCGCCGTGGCACCACGCGCTCTCGCTGCGATAGGTCCCGGCCGCACCGAGCGTCTTGAGCGAGGTGCCGCCGACCGCCACCACGGCCGGTGAAAAGGCCGGCCAGCAACCCGGCACTCCGTCGTCGCCCGCCGAGCTGACGAACGTCACGCCGGCATGTCCGGCCGGCGTGGTGAAATAGCCGTCCAAGCCGGTTTCCTCGGGAAACTCGCTGGTGCCCCAGCTCATGGAAACGACGGAAACACCCGGTTGCCGCCGGGCGTAATCGACCGCCGTGAGCAGATCGAGCAGATTATCCGACTGTGCCTCGACCAGGAGGATATTGGCGCCCGGGGCCACGGCATGGGCCCATTGGACGTCCAGCGCGGTTTCCACCGCCCAGTCGGCCGAGGCCGGAGGATACTGTCCGCCACCCGCCTGGTCGACTTTCTTGAAACTGGGCGGATCGGGAAGTTGGAACTGCTGATCGAAGACGTGCAGGTCGGCGGCAATGGCCGGATCATCGTATGCGGTGATTACGGCGATGGTCTGGCCGCTGCCGTCCAGCACGGCACTGCCGGCGCCGGCCGGCAGGTGCGACGGCGTCTGGCCCAGCCCGTAGGCCCGGCTGACTTGGGCCGGCGTCAGATATCCCTGTCCGGCAATTGCCTTGGCCCAGGCGATTTGCGGCCGCGCCGTCAAGGCATTAAGGCCCGCGGCGGAGAGCAGTGCCCGGGACTCCAACGGCTCGACCATCAGGACGCGCGGTTCGCATCGCCGTGCTCCGCCCGGCCGCACTTTGCCTGCCGCCCGAGAACGACCGCCACGCAAGAATCCCAACATCGCATTCTCCTATCGGTCAGTACGACAATCCTGCCGTCAGGCGGAAACCCAGTAGCCCGAGCGTGTCGCGGCGATCGGCGCTATCCGCAAGCGACGTGCTTTCCAGAATGTTCTGCTCCCCGGCGGCGTTTCCCAGGGAGAACCACGCCTGGCCGACCAGGGCCGTTTGCAGGACGAATCGGTAATGGTAGATTTGCCGGGCCCACTCGGCGCCGAGTTCGAGTTCCAGGACGGGAACGGTGCCGCCCATGCTGCGCGAGCCGTTGATTGTGGTCGTGGATACCAGGGCGCCGGTGGAATCGGTATCGGTCGAGGTGAGTTGCACCTGCTGAGTTCCCGTGCCCAACAGGAGCGCGCCCCGCGCATTTCCCAGGATCGAGAAACCGCTGGAACCCAAGGGGACCCGCGCCTCCATCGAGAACACCGGCCCGATGCCGTCAAAGCGATGGCCGGAAACCAGGCTGGAGGTGGTCGTGTCTTCGCCCAGAGTGGGATCGCTCGGCGCCGACAGCAGCGAGGCGGTGTAGTGCTGGCTCACGTGCGCGTAACGCACGCCGGCGCCCAGCAGCACGGACCACGGCCCGGGATGCACGTCCCAGAGGAGCTCGAAATCGGTCACGTTCAAGGTCAGATCGCTTTGAAATTGCAGCGTGTCGTTGAAGTCGGGAGAGTAGATCGACGAAAAGCCGATCCCCAGCGGATAAGCGGAATAGATGGTCTCGGTTGTCGTATCGTCCAACGTTGGGGCGGCCAGCGACGTGCTGGTGCTGCCATGGAACTGCCACCAGCGGGCGCGAAGGCCGATTCCTTGATCGCCGACGTAGCCCAGCCAGACCAGCGGGGCGAATTGACCGCGCATCTGGAAATCCTGCTGGTCGCTCGACTGCCCATCGCCTGAATCGGTGGAAAAGGAGACCAGCTTCTCGAAGGCCGGATTGCTGCTCCACCGCGGCTGCAAGTAATAGGCGCCGGCGCCGCAGAGCCAGCCGCCCGGTCGGCGGCAATCGGGCATCTCGACCGCGGCCGCGGCATCAAGCGGGGCCGCCCCGGCCGGCGGTACGACGTAGGCCGGCGCAGCGGCGGGCGGCATGGCCGGGCCCGGCAAAGGCGGCGCCGCAGTTGCCGACGGCATCGAGGTCGCCGGCGGCAAGAATCCGCTATTGGCCGCATAGGGCGGATACTGTGCCAGGGCCATCGGCGATTGCCACAACATGGCAAGCAACAGCAACAAGAGCCGGAAAGAGCAGGCGCGCCGGCGGCCCAAGCAGGCAACTACGGCCGAAATCATGATCACCAAGTCAGAAAAGAAGGGAGCAGCGAATGGATAACGTGAGAAGATGGGTCGAGATCATCGCACAATAGCTCGAATGGTGCAAGTTCAGATCAAGCCTGGCCGCTGTCGTACCCTCGCCCCTTCCCCGCACAGGCGTTGGTTTCTCTGCTTGCCCCATGTTTCCCAGTCTGGTAGCATGATTCGGTGGGCGGGAAAAAGCGGAACCGCCCGCTGCCGCCGGCTGCTGATTCCCGTCCCCCCAGGTGCATCCGGGGGAGGGGCCGGGGAATAGCACAAAGCGACCGCGCGAGAATAGCGTGTGCAATTCCCATGTAGTCGACACCGGGCACCATGCGCAGCATGGTCGGTTTGCCGCAAGTGGGCGGACGGCACACGGCGTGTGCCTGCTACAATTTGTCCAAGTTATTTTTGCGCGAGCCCAAACTACCCACGCTATGGAAAGGAAGAAGAGAATGAGACTTGCCGTGTTGTTGACGTTTGGCTTCTGTTTGTCTGCCGCTGCGGGCTACGCCCAGCAAACGCTGCGCCGCGAAGCGGCGCCGGAGCCGCTGCCGCAGATCGATCCCAAAGATGCCGCGACGATCTCCAGCTACGGGATCGGCAGGAGTACGGGCCATTCGCTCAGGGAAGAGGGCATCGACATCGATTTCGACGCCTTTGTGCAGGGGCTCCGCGACGGCGCGGCGGGCGCAACCCCAAAATATACCGAGCCGCAGTTCCGCGCCGCGATGCAGATCTTCCAACGCGAAATGCAAGCCAAACAGGATCAACGGCGGCTTACCGCGGCGGACAAGAACCGCAGCGAAGGTCAAGCCTTCTTGGCCCGGAACAAGGCGAAGCCGGACGTTACCACCCTGGCCAGCGGCCTGCAATACAAGGTGCTGCGATCGGGCACCGGACATTCGCCCAAGGCCAGCGACACCGTCAAAGTGCATTACGAAGGGACGCTGCTGGACGGAACTGTTTTCGACAGTTCCATCAAGCGCGGCGAGCCGGCCGTTTTTCCGGTGCGCGGCGTCATCCGTGGCTGGACCGAGGCCTTGCAACTGATGAAGGTCGGCGATAAATTGCGGTTGTTCATTCCGCCCGAACTGGCCTACGGCAGCAAGGGGGCGGGCAACGTGATCGGCCCCAACGCGGTATTGACGTTCGACGTGGAGTTGCTGGCGATCGAACCGCCCGGCGCGCCGGAAGCCGCGCAGTAGCGGCGAGGGTTGTGTGCCACAAGTTCACCAAGCACTGGCAAAGCCAGTGGCACACATTGAGAACTACAGTCCCCCTCTCCCGGAGGGAGAGGGGGACCACACTCAGGAGATCCAGCCGTGATGATCAAAA
>JBEKZQ010000081.1:0-16264 GCA_049509675.1 Thermoguttaceae bacterium
GTTGCGGGTCTTCCCCAAGGATTCGGACATTCCCAGGGATGAGCTGAACACGACTATCGATCGGCACTTCGTGGCCGTCGCCCAGGTGGCGCCGCCGCGTGCAGGCGGATTCGAGGCGTGGCGGACGACGCTCGAAGAGGAGTTGCGCCGCGTGACGTTCCGCTGCTTTCCCGCGCGGATTCCGGCGGCGCGCCTGATCGAGCAGGTCCAGCCCGACGACGCCCGACTGGAGAGCGAGGCGGGGATCGAAGTCGGCCTGAAGCGGGTCGTAACGTTCCAGCCGGGGCAGGCGAAGCGGATCCTTCTGGTCGTGCAAAACCCCGAGAGTACGCCGCCCACTGCCGATTGGTTGCAGCGCGTGCGCGAAGTCGGCGACGAGGTGTACCTGTGTGCCCCGCGGGGCGTGGGGCGCACCCGCTGGACGCGGAAAGATCCGCCCAACTATGTGGCGCGGGCCCACCTGCTCCTGGGGCGAACCGTGGACGCCGGCCGCGTGTGGGACGTGGCGGCCGCGGCCCGATACCTTCATGCCGGGCACTCGGGCAAGATCCCCGTGTACGTGCTGGGCGAGGGCCCGGCGGCAGTGCTGGCCGCTTACGCGGCTCTCTGGGAACCCGAGATTGCCGGCGTGATCTTGAGCAAGCCGCCGCTGGGCCACATGGAAGCGGACGCCCCCGCGCTGTTGAACGTGCTGCGGGTGTGCGACATTCCCGACGTGCTGGGCATGCTCGCCCCGCGCCCGCTGGTGATTTGCGCCGAGCGCTCGGAAGCGCTCGACAAGGTGGCCGCCAGCTACGCAGCGGCAGGCGAGCCGCGAAAGTTCACGTGTAAGCCGGCAGGTGGCAAATGACGGACGATCTGGACTGGGGCGGAAAGACAGGCAGACTCGCTTCTTGTCAAGAAAGCGCGACCGTCCTCCTTCTTCCGCCTCATATTGGTGTTCAGCAAAGTAATGCAACGGCGGGCGTGCTTTTTCCCCGCAAGACCGGCCTCCCGTCGGTCGGCCTCGTTGCATTACTATTCTGAGGCCCAGAAAAAGGAAACTCTTGCCCGCAAACGAAAGGAGAAACCGCCATGATGGCCCGATTCCACGGCTACATCGACAAAGTCGCGTCAGACTTTGCAGTGCTCCTGCCAAGAACCAAGAAGATAGTTGACTTCCGGGGTTGCACAGAATAGCTTGGATGCGTCCGGTTCGCACTTCTCCCTCGACCAGGAGCTGATGCAATGCATACGTGCTGGCAACTCGTCGTTTCCGTCGTTCTGTTTCTGCCGGCCCCGGCGGTTCTGGCCGACGAGCCCGTGGCCCCCGAGAAGCCCATCAAGCTTTTCAACGGCAAGGATCTGACCGGCTTCACCGGCTGGCTCAAGGCGACCGGTCGCAACGATCCGCACCACGTGTTCAGCGTGGCCCGCGGCGTCATTCGCATTTCCGGCGAGGGCCTGGGGTATCTGGCAACGGACAGGGCCTACAAGAACTACCACCTTGTGCTGGAATACAAATGGGGCAAATTCACGACCAGCCCAACTGTCGTCCGCAACTCAGGCTGCCTGCTGCACGGCGTCGGTCCCGACGGCGGCGCCGGCGACGGGGCCTGGATGACGTGCCTGGAGTGCCAGATCGCCCAAGGCTGCGAGGGAGACTTGATCGTCATTCGCGGCAAGGATGAGAAGGGCCGGGTCATTCCCGCCACCGCCAGCAGCGAAACGGAGACGGCTGCCGACGGCAACACCCGATGGAAGAAAGGGGGCCGCAAGACGGTCTACTCCGGCAAGCAGTTCTGGTGGTCGAAGCACCAGCCGTTCTTCGAGGAACGGCTCGACAACCGGGGCAAGGACGACGTCGCCAGCCCCCTGGACCAGTGGACCCGCGTGGAGTGCATTGCGGCGGGCGACCGCCTCACGATCAAGATCAACGGCGTTACCGTGAACGAGTTTTTCGACGTGACGCCGGCGGCCGGAAAGATCCTGTTGCAGAACGAGGGCAGCGAGATTTATTTCCGCAACGTCGAACTGTTCCCCCTGAAGAAATAGAAACGGAGGATTTGTCATGGCGAAACCCGATTCCGCGCAACCGCCCAGCGGCGGGCGGCGAGATTTTCTGAAGGCCTCGGCCCTGCTTGGCGGGGGCATCCTGGCCGGCACTGCAATGCTGGCCGGCCCCGGGCCGCTCGCCTTCGGCGTACACGTGGGCGGCAGCGACGTCTTGCGCATCGGGCTGGTCGGCTGCGGCGGGCGCGGCACCGGCGCGGCCGCCGATGCCCTCCAGGCCGACCCCAACCTGCGGCTCGTCGCCATGGCCGACCTGTTCGAGGACCGGCTCAAAGGCAGCCTGGCAAGCCTGCAGAAGGACAAGGAAATCGGCAAGAAAGTGGCCGTGACCCCGGAGCGCCAGTTCGTCGGCTTCGAGGCCTACAAGCAACTGATCGCCAGCGGGGTGGACGTGGTGCTCTTGGCCACGCCGCCGCACTTCCGCCCGGCGCACCTGAAGGCGGCCGTCGATGCCGGTCTGCACGTCTTCGCCGAAAAACCGGTGGCCGTCGACGCCCCCGGCGTGCGCAGCGTCTTGGCCACCTGCGCGGAGGCGAAGAAGAAGAACCTCTCGATCGTTTCCGGCCTGTGCCTGCGATGCTCCTATGCCTTCCGCGAACTGGTCCGCCGCATCCACGACGGCGCCCTGGGCGAGATCCACACCCTCCAGGCCAACGACTACCGCGGGGCAATCTGGACAAAGACGCGGCAGCCGGGCGAATCCGACATGCACTGGCAGACCCGCAACTGGTACTACTACACCTGGCTCTCCGGCGACTTCAACGTCGAGCAGCACGTCCACTTCCTCGACGTCTGCGCATGGATCATGAAGGGCCGGTATCCGGTCCGGGCGATCGGCATGGGCGGCCGGCAGGTCCGCACCGGCCCCCAGTTCGGCAACATCTTCGACCACCACAGCGTAATTTACGAGTACGACGACGGGGTTAAGTTCTTCAGCAACACGCGGCAGATGGCCGGCTGTGCCGGCGACATGAGCGCCGCGGTCGCCGGCAGCAAGGGCCGGGCGATCATCGCCGAGCGCAAGAACGGAGCCCAGATCATCGCCGGCGGCGAGAACTGGACCTTCCGCGGCCCGGACAACAACATCTACCACACCGAACACGACGAGATGTTCGCCGCCATTCGCAAGGGCCAGCCGATCAACAACGGCGAGTACATGGCCAAGAGTACGCTGCTGGCGATCCTGGGACGGATGGCCACCTACACCGGGCAGGTCATCACCTGGGAGCAGGCGATGAACTCGAAGGAGGACCTCTCGCCGCCCAAGTACGAGTGGGGCCCGCTGCCGGAGCCGGCCGTGGCCGTGCCCGGCGTCACGCCCTTCGTCTGAAAAGACAATTTTTTGCAGTCCGGGGACTGGTCCATTTTTCGGCGAGCAGGCGCGGTGTTGCTAATCAACGATGACCGAAAACATGGACCTGTCCCCTTCACGGCCCAGGAGTCCTGATCATGTCTGCTCTGGAAATCCCCCGGCGGTCCTTCTTGCGTTTGGCTACTGCGGCAGCGGCGGGCGCGGCGCTGCTGCGGCCTTCGCAGACGCCGGCCGCCCAGCCGGCCAGTCCGGCAGAACAGTCCGGGCCGGCCAAGCCCACGCAGTTCCAAATCGCCTGCATGACGTTGCCCTACTCCCAGTTTCCCTTGCAGCAGTCGCTGCTGGGCATTCAGGCGGCCGGCTACCGATACGTGGCCTGGGGCACCACGCACAATGAGCCGGGCGGCCCGAACGTGCCCGTGATGGCCCCCGACGCCCCGCCGCAAAGGGCCCGCGACTTGGGCAAGCGGTGCCGCGACCTGGGCCTGGAGCCGCTCATGATGTTCTCCAATATCTATCCCGAGGCTCCTCAGGCTCTAGAAGTCCTCACCCAGCGGCTCAAGCAGGCGCACGAGGCCGGCATTCCCCAGGTGCTCACCTTTGGCCATACCGAGGGCGGCAGCCGACCCGTATGGATCGAACGGTTCAAGAAGCTCGGCCCCATCGCCCGCGACCAGGGCGTGCTGCTGGTCGTCAAGCAGCACGGCGGCACGACGGGCACCGGCGCGGCCTGCGCCGAGATCATTCGCGAAGTCAACGACCCGGGGATCCTGGTCTGTTACGATGCCGGGAACGTGCTCGATTACCTGCACCTCGATCCGATCCCCGACATCCGCAAGTGCGCCGACGTGGTCCGCAGCTTCTGCATCAAGGACCACCGCAACTGGCCGCGGAGCCAGGACTGCGGGCCCGGCTTCGGCGAGATCGATCACTATAAGCTGCTGGCCACGGTCGCCTTCACGGGCTTGACGATGCCGCTGTGCTGCGAGAACATCTCCGCGCCGCTGGTGCCTTATCCGAGCGCGCGGGAAGGCGTGGACCGCCTTGCCCGCCGCGCCCGCGAGTTCCTCGAAACCATCATCCAGGGCTTGCAGATGAAGAAATAGCTTGGGCGAGAGCGGCGTCAGAATGTTCTCGGCCTGCGTCGCCTCGTACATTTCCTGATCGGCGTTCGCGCAGTTATACCAGCAGATGATTTCAGTTATCAGTTAAGGTCTGACCCTGATGTTCCTCAAATTCGTCTTCAAGATCAAGACGAAGGGCGGCGGGATCGTGGGCAACATCGTGATCGAGGCCAAGGATGCCGAGGCGGTGCCTTGCCATCATATCTCGCGCAGGCCGCCGCCTGTTTTGCGCTGCGCGCTTTTCGCATACCGCCGACTGATTACGATGGACGTTATGGCTCCTGCGATAGACAGAAGCACAAGCCATCCCAGCCACGATGATAGAAACAGTTTCAGAGAGAAGGAACCAGGCGCACCCACAATCCGTCCCCAGTCGTTGTTCCATTCTCGCCAGGTCTCGCCTGAAAGTCCGACGGCAACGAACACTGCGCCAAGAATACCGCAACCGATTCCAGAGACGGCCCACTTTAGATTCTTATTGATGTCGTCTTGAATATCCCGCCGCCACTTATGGCAATGGGGACATTTAAGCGCGTCGTCACGAATCGGTTCACGGCACCACTCGCAGACTGTTGATTCCTCCGTGGCGGGCGGCGGCTTTGGTGGATTGGTGGATTGCGCAGCGGGCAGAGATGGAGCGACTGGCAAAGGCGGCGGTGAGGTAGGGGCCTGCACCGCCGTGAACAGCCCCTTAATCTGACCCGCAGCCACCCATTGGGCCATTCCCTTTTTCCAGACGAGATAAGATGGTTGGAGCCGCCCCGATGTCGCAAGTTGCTTCAGTTCGCTTGGAGAGACAGGACCAAGCCGTTGGCCTTGCTGTGCGTAATACCATTGGTCTGTCACGCCCCCATGCAACTGGCTGTTATCGGGTGATGATTTCTTTACCATCCAGAGAATAATAGCGACAGTCACGGCGACAAGCAGCAACGGCAAGAGCAGGGACATTAAGAGGCTTCCACCTTGGAAGTACCAGATAAGTCCTATCACGATGACCACCGCGACAATGCCACCCGCAAGATTCAGGTTATTTTTGTTCTGGTCCAGCTTCTTCTCCCTTACCATCCAGACAATGAACAGGATAATAGCGACAGTCACGCCGACAAGCAGCAGCAAGAGCAGGGACATTAAGAGGCTTCCAACGGTTGCGTTCATGATTCGCCTTCCTTATTAGGCAAAGGTTTTCTGAAAAACGGTCAGTCGGGATAATCCACTTGTCGCTTCGTTTTCGTACCCTTGCATAGAGGGGGATGGTCCAAACCCGCATCGTGGTATAGCTGAAGAAGTCCATGAGGGTCAAAACCAGACCCATGTGCCGAGCTTCCTAGAGGCTTTCACCCCATAATAAACAGTACCGATGCCACAACCTGCAAAAGACACAACTACCGTTAGTCCTGACCCCGAGGAAAGGAATTGTGCCAAGCTGAACTACATCGAGAGGAACCCCGTACAAACGTGCCACCACCCATTCCGCATTCCCGCCATGTACAACGAAGCGGGCAAAGCCGTTGAAAAGCAGTATACCCAGCAAAGTACCTTGTCCTTGTAGATGTCTTTCCTCAGTTTTCCGCAATGCGGACAGTTCAACGCTGCCGAAGGTATCGTCGTCGTACACCATTCACACGTCCTGGTCTCTGTGGCGAACGACGGTTGCTGTGCCTCGGTGGATTGCAAAGGCATCGCAGGGGTAGCCAGTGAAGGCGGAGCGACTGGCAAAGGCGGCGGTGAGGCAGGGGCCTGCACCGCCGTGAACAGTCCCTTGATTTGACCCGCAGCCACCCATTGGGCCATTCCCTTTTTCCAGACGAGATCAGTGGGCGTCAGTTGGCCTGCCAATGCAAGCTCTTTGAGTTGCTCCTCGGAAACAGGCCCACGTCGTTCGCGGTTTTCGGTGTAGTACCATTCATGTGCCATATTGTAGCTCCTTGTCGTCCAGCCTCACTCGTCATTAGCTTGCTTCTGCCCTCGTTGAGTGTGCGAGAGGCTGGCAATCTCCTTTTCCAGCCCCGAGAGCCGATTGCGTGCCTCCACCAAGGGCCGCAGCGCATCCTCGGCTCCGCTGAGTTCGGGGTATTTGGCAAGAGCCACGCTCCCAAGTTCACGGAATGCGAGGGTTGCTCGCCTTTTCAGGACCGCAACGGGCAACATAGCCTTGGATGCGTGGAGAATTGCGCCGACCGCTTGTGCTTTTGGCCGCGCCTCCAAAACCGCAATCTCGGCAAGAAGGCCGTCAAGCCTGACGTAGACTTCGGGAAAGTCAGAGCGGTAACTTCCCATTGAATAAATGTGCTTGCCCAACGCTTGATAGGCACGCGGGATGGTTCTCCTGACGAGTGTGGCCCGTTCGATCCGTTTGCTCAGCAGTCGCCCAACGGTGCGGAAGCTGCTGGCGACCGATGCGCCCATCTCTTGAGCCGCAATTGAAACCGCCGCACCCGAAACTCTGCGACGTGCTGTTTCTGGCGGAATCGGGGGCGGCTCATCTTCGGGAGGAATAGGCGGCGGGCCGTCCTCCACAGGCGGGAAGATAAGTCCTGCGACCTGCGACGCAGGCCCCCACGCAGCCATGCCTTGTTTCCAAACCAGATCGGCGGGCTTGATTCGGCCTGTCGAAGCAAGCTGCTTGAGGTCGTCTTCGGACACTGGCCCTTTTCGTTGGCCCTGCTCCGTGTAGTACCATTGGTCTGCCATAGCGTTCGCTCCCGAGAAGGATCATGCTGCCCTCTACGAAAGGCGAACTCTTCAGCGGCCAGGATTTCAGAAAAACGGTCTCGGCTCGATGGAAACCACAGTCCGCTTCGTTTTCGTACCCTTACATAGAGGGAATAACCGCCATTCTAGCCACGGGCAAGGGGGCAAGCAATACGCCCAGATTCTCCCAAGCGGCACCGAATGGTTCTCAGCGATGGCGGTTGGCCTTGATGGGGGGTTCCCCCCAATTGGAACTATTGAGGCGGTGGGGCGGTTGCCAGGGCCGCGTAACGCTGGTGTAACGCCACCACGGGTATAGTCGCCATCGAAATGGAAGTGGCGGGCGGGGGTGGCGTTGCGTTGGACGGCCACGCCAGGGCGCAGTAGAATGTCACGCGAGACGGGTTGGAGGCTTTTAGCCTCCACTAATTGCCAAGTCCGCGAGGCAGGGGTAGAATAGTCCTATTAAGCCATTTACGGGAGGTTTTGACGGGACGCAGGGACAGCAAGAAACGCCGAGAAACACGGGAAAAAGGCCATTTCTACGGCCTTTGTCTCTGAACGGCCCGCCGCCTCCATACAACGCCACTTGTGTATGATTGGAGTGCCAGGGGTCAGAACTATTTTTAATGACCCGGTTTACCATAAATAGTTCTGACCCCTCAGTCCTTCCTCAGTCCTTTCTCAGTCCAACCAATCGCCACGGTGGCCGCGGTTTCCAACACGGGCCTCACTGTCCCGTTCGCGGAACCGGTCGCCACGCTCCGCGCGATGAATTCCATCTCGCGGAGCGAGATGAGTACGATTGATTCGCCGATCCCGAGCAGTTCGGCAGCCGCGCACGACACGGTGCTCACGCGGGCCACGGCGCCGAAGGCCCGTACTTCAACCGTCTCGACCGACACCTCGTTGGCAACCACCATAGCGCGGGTTGCGGTCCGCCACGCCGCGGCCAGGAAAGCCGGCCCAACGCTCTTGGCCGCCGATTCGGTGCTCGGTTTGTGGTAAGGGGAGTTGACAACGCCAGGAACCGCAACGAAACTAACCTTCGCTCGGAAATGCTACCGCTCCCCCCTCACCCCGCCCCTCTCCCGCGAGGGGAGAGGGAGATTATTTTTCGGCCAGTCCTTACGAAAACTCTCTCCCGGAGGTCACGATCATGAACAGTTCGAGATTTGCAGCCCTTGCCGTTGCGGGGATCCTGTTTGCGGCAGCCGGTCGCTTTGCCGCCGCCGATCCCGGCGCCCCGCTGGCCCTGGTTCCGCAACCGTTGCACGTCGAGCGCGGGGCGGGCCAATTCCTGCTCAAAGCGGATACGGCCATCGTGGTCGATCAGGATTCGGCCGAGACGGCCAGCGCCGGCAAACTCTTGGCCCAGCGGCTTGCCCGCAGCACCGGTCTGGAGTTGAAGGTCTCCACGTCGCCCGGCGCGCTCGCGCCGCCGGGGGCCATCCGCATCATGGCCGGGGACGCCGATGTCGCGCTGGGCCGCGAGGGCTACCGCTTGGAGGTGAAGCCGGAGGGCGTGCTGATCACGGCCCACGGGGTCGCCGGCATGTTCTACGGCACGCAAACCTTCCTGCAACTGCTGCCGCCGCAGGTCTTCAGCCCCACCCGGGTCGCGGACGGCGTCGCCTGGGCCGCCCCCGCCGTGCAGATCACCGACCGGCCGCGGTTCCCGTGGCGCGGGCTGCTCCTGGACGTGGCACGCCACTTCTTCCAGAAGGAAGAACTAAAGAACTTCCTCGACCTGATGGCCGAGCACAAGCTCAACACCCTCCATTTGCACCTGACCGACGACCAGGGCTGGCGCATCCAGATCAAGCGCTATCCCAAGCTCACCGAGGTGGCCGCCTGGCGAAAGGCGATCGACTTCGGCTTCAATCCCAAGGACGGCACGGCCTACGGCAAGGACGGCCGTTACGGCGGCTTCTACAGCCAGGACGATATCCGCGAACTGGTGGCCTACGCGCGGGCCAGGGCAATCACCATCGTGCCGGAGATCGAAATGCCGGGCCACGCCGCGGCCGCCCTGTCGGCCTATCCCGAGTTCAGTTGCTTTGGCGGGCCCTATGACCGCGACTCCGGCCGCATGGGCATCTACTGCCCGGGAAACGACGCGGCCTTCACCTTCCTGCAGGACGTTCTCACCGAGGTGATCGGTCTGTTCCCCGGCAAGTACATTCACATCGGGGGCGATGAAGTCGACAAGGGCAACTGGACCCGGTGCCCCAAGTGCCAGGCCCGCATCAAGCAGGAGGGCCTCAAGAACGAGCACGAGCTGCAAAGCTACTTCGTCAAGCGGATCGAGCGATTCATCAACGCCCGGGGCCGCACGCTGATCGGCTGGGACGAGATCCTCGAGGGCGGCCTGGCCCCCAACGCCACCGTGATGAGCTGGCGGGACGTTGCCTCGGGCGTGACCGCCGCCAACGCCGGGCACGACGTGGTGATGACCCCCACCAGCCATTGCTACTTCGATTACTGCCAGGGGAAGTCGGGCGAGCCGCGGGCCATCGGCGGCTTCTTGCCGCTGGCCACGGTCTACGGCTTCGAGCCGCTGCCGCCGGAACTCGCCGCCGCCAAGGCCCGGCACATCCTCGGCACCGGCGGCAACCTGTGGAGCGAGTTCTTTCCCAACTACGCCCAGGTCCAGTACATGGCCTATCCCCGCGCCTGTGCCATCGCCGAGGTGGGGTGGACCGATCGGCCGCAGAAGAATTGGGCCGACTTCAAACGGCGTTGTCAAACGCACTTCCAACGGCTGACGATCCAAGGCGTGCATTATCGCCCGCCAAAACCCGCCGATCCCGGTTACTGAAAAAAACCGGCCACTAAGGATCGGCGAATCAATAAGTGTCGCAACAATCGTACTCATCTCGCTCCGCGAGATGACTAGTTTCGAGAACAGGACAGTTATTGTCTTGCCGATCCTAACGCGGATGCATGATGCATGGAGAACTTTGATTACCACGCCGGGCGGTGGTAAGATAGGACGGTAATCGTCCAGTCCCGCCCTCCCGCAAGGAGCCTGCCATGCCGTTGCGTTTGCTCACCGCGATCCTGCTCTCGATCGGACTCGCCGCCACCGTGCGGGCCGAACCCCCCAAGCCACTGAAGGTTCTCTGGTGTACCGGTGGCGGCAGCCACGATTACAAGGGCCTCACCCCGCTGTTGACCAAGAGCATCCGGAAATACGCCCGGGCCGAGTTCGACGTGAGTTGGGACTACAAGTCTTGGGCCAAGAAGGGGTTTGCCGACCAGTACGATGCGGTGGTCCAGTTCCACACGATTCACGACAAGGACCTCAAGATCGGCAAGGCGATCGCCGACAACATTGCCGCCACCATCCGCGATGGAAAGCCGATGCTGGTGATCCACGGCACGCTCCACTCGTTCCGCGAGTTGGGAGCCGGCCGCAATGCCTACTGTGAGGCGATCGGCCTGACCTCCTCGGCACACGACAAGGCGACCGAACTGGCGACCAGGAAAGTGGCCGATCACCCGATCACGCGGTTCTGGCCCGACGACTGGAAAACCCCCAACGACGAGCTTTATCAGAACATCAAGTTCTGGCCCGGCGCCACGCCGCTGCTGACAGCCTACAGCGGAACGTCGAAGAAGGATCACGTCGTGGCGTGGATCAATCAGTACGGCAAAGGCCGGGTGTTCGCCACCAGCCTGGGACACGGCACGCCGACGACCGACCTGGAAACCTATCATCGACTGCTGGCCAACGGCCTGTTGTGGATCACCAACAAGCTGGATGCGAGCGGTCGGCCGAAGCCCGGCTATGCCGGCACCGCGACCGCGCAGTAGCGAATCCGCAAGGCAGGCGACGAAGATACCGTGGAGCACGCGCTCTATCCGTATCGCCTGCCGTTGGAAAAGACGCCGTAACTCTTCCCCCAGCGACCATCCCCTCGCTCGCGTCAGTGGCGCCCTACGGCCGGAAAAGACCGCGTGGGTGGATTGATGAACCTACTCACGACCTGCTAATATTAGAGGGCTTTGTACTTTGGACAAAGATATTGGGACCGACCGTGCCGCGACGCAACGACATCGAGAAGATTCTGCTCATCGGCTCTGGCCCGATCATTATCGGCCAGGCCTGCGAGTTCGACTATTCGGGCACGCAGGCCTGCAAGGCCCTTCGGGAAGAGGGGTATGAAGTAGTCCTGGTGAATTCCAACCCGGCCACGATCATGACCGATCCGGAAATGGCCGACCGCACCTATATCGAGCCGCTTACCTGGGAAATCGTGGCCAAAGTGATCGAGGCGGAACGGCCCGACGCCCTGTTGCCCACCTTGGGCGGCCAGACGGGCCTGAATCTGGCCATGGACCTGGCCCAGCACGGCGTGCTGGAAAAGTACGGCGTGGAAATGATCGGCGCCAACGCCCGGGTGATCGCCAAGGCCGAGCAGCGCGACCAGTTCAAGGCGGCCATGGAGCGGATCGGGCTGGAGGTGTGCCGCGGCGAAACGGTCACCAATCTCGAGGAAGCCCGCCGCGTCGTGCAGACCATCGGCCTGCCCTGCGTGGTGCGGCCCAGTTTCACCCTGGGCGGCACCGGCTCCAGCATCGCCTACAACCGCGACGAATTCGATCGCCTGGTCGCCGCCGGCCTGGACGCCTCGCCCATCCACCAGGTGCTGCTGGAGGAATCGGTGCTGGGCTGGAAAGAATTCGAAATGGAGGTCATGCGCGACGTCGACGACAACGTGGTCATCATCTGTTCCATCGAGAACTTCGACCCGATGGGGGTCCACACGGGCGATTCGATCACCGTGGCCCCCGCCCAAACGCTCACCGACAAGGAATATCAGCGGATGCGGGACGCCTCGATCGCCGTGATGCGCGAGATCGGCGTCGAGACGGGCGGATCGAACATCCAATTCGCCATTCATCCCGGCACGGGACGCATGGTGGTGATCGAGATGAATCCGCGCGTCAGCCGCAGCAGCGCCCTGGCTTCCAAGGCGACGGGTTTTCCGATTGCCAAGATCGCCGCGAAACTGGCCGTCGGCTACCGCTTGCACGAGTTGCCCAACGACATCACGCGCGAGACGATGGCCTGCTTCGAGCCCACCATCGACTACGTGGTGACCAAGGTCCCCCGCTTCGCCTTCGAGAAGTTTCCCGAGGCCGACGCCGTGTTGACCACGCAAATGAAGAGCGTGGGCGAGACCATGGCCATCGGGCGGACGTTCAAGGAATCGTTTCAGAAGGCCCTGCGCGGCCTGGAAGTGGGCAGCTTCGGCTTCGGCTGCGACGGCAAAGACCTGTGGGGCACCCCCGAGCAACCCTCGCTGGAAGACGTCCGCGCCAAGCTGGCCATGCCCAACGACCAGCGCGTGTGGTATCTCCGCTACGCCATCAAGTATGGCATGCCCCTGGAGGAGATCCACGAGTTGACCAACATCGACCCGTGGTTCCTGCAGAACCTGGTGGAGATCGTGGAAATGGAAGAGCGGCTGCGGGCCGTGGGGAGCCTGGAAAAGGTGGACTACGCGACGCTGCGGCAGGCCAAGCAGTTCGGCTTTTCCGACCGGCAACTGGCCACCATCTGGCACACCACGGAAATGGACGTGCGGGCCGAGCGGAAGCGGCGCGGCATCCGGGCCGTGTTCAAATCGGTCGATACGTGCGCCGCTGAATTCGAGGCCTATACGCCCTATTTCTATTCCACGTACGAGGACGAGGACGAGACCCCCGCCAGGAAGCCCGACCAACGCCGCGTGATCATCCTGGGCGGCGGACCGAACCGCATCGGCCAGGGGATCGAGTTCGACTACTGCTGCTGCCATGCCAGCTTCGCCCTGCGCGAGTTGGGCATCCAGTCGATCATGGTGAACTCCAATCCGGAGACCGTCAGCACCGACTACGACACCAGCGATCTGCTGTTCTTCGAGCCGCTGACCACGGAAGACGTCTTGAACATCTGCGACCGCATCGAGCCGGACGGGGTGATCGTGCAATTCGGCGGTCAGACGCCGCTGAATCTGTCCCGCGCGCTGAGCAATGCCGGCGTGCCGATCATCGGCACCAGCGTGGATACGATCGAAGACGCCGAGGATCGCGAGAAGTTTGCCAACGTCCTGGCGCGGCTCGGTCTGCGTCAGCCGGCCAACGGCATCGCCCGGAACATGGCCCAGGCCCGCACGCAGATCGCCAAGATCGGCTACCCGGTGTTGGTGCGGCCGAGTTTCGTGCTGGGCGGCCGGGCCATGGAAATCTGTTACGACGCCAGCCAGTTCGAGCGGTTCGTGGCCGCCGCCTTCGTCGTCGCCCAGGGGCAGCCGGTGCTGATCGACCGCTTCCTGGAAGACGCCATCGAGGTCGACGTGGACGCCATCGCCGACGACGAGCAGGTGATCGTGGCGGGCATCATGGAACACATTGAAGAGGCGGGCATCCACTCGGGCGATTCGGCCTGCGCCATTCCGCCCTTCAGCCTGCCCGGCCCGGTGGTGGCGGAGATCCGCGAGGCGACCTGTGCCATGGCCCGCCATCTCCGCGTCAGAGGCCTGATGAACGTGCAGTACGCCGTCAAACGCGAGGACGGCCGCCCCGTGGTCTACGTCCTGGAGGTCAACCCGCGGGCCAGCCGCACCGTGCCGTTCGTCTCGAAGGCCACGGGCATGCCGCTGGCCAAGGCGGCGGCCAAAGTCATGGTCGGCGTGTCGCTGGCCCAGCAGGGCTATTTTCACGAGCCGATCCCCAGCCACGTTTCCGTCAAGGAAGCCGTCTTCCCCTTCGTCAAGTTTGCGGGCGTCGACATCGTTCTCGGGCCGGAGATGCGATCCACCGGCGAAGTCATGGGCATTAGCGATCGCTTTTCCATTGCCTTTGCCAAGAGCCAGTTGGCCGCCGGGACGGTCTTGCCTCGCAGCGGCAAGATATTCTTGAGCGTGGCCGACCGCGCCAAGGAACAGATGGTCGAACTGGCCCGCCGGCTGGAGAAGATGGGCTTCGAGCTGCTGGCCACCCGCGGCACGGCCGAGCATCTCGAAGCGGCCGGCATCCGCGTGCAGCGGCTCAAGAAACTGCAACAAGGGCATCCCAACGTATTGGACTACATGGTCGACGGCGACTTGCGGCTGGTGATGAACACGCCCAGCGGCAAGGGCGCCCGCACCGACGAGGGACGGATCCGCGCCTCGGCGGTTTCTCATGGAATACCCTGCATCACCACGATTCAGGCCGCCCAAGCGGCCGTTTGGGCCATGGAAGCCTTGCGCGGGGAGGAGATGGGCGTGCAAGCCGTGCAGGACCGCTTCCCCAAGAAAAGGAGTTAGGAGCTAGAAGTTAGGAGTTAGAAGGGAGAAAGGGCATGAGAGAACCGGCGAAGTCGTTTCAGGATTTGATTGTGTGGCAGAAGGCCCATGCGTTCGTCTTGCAGGTGTACGCGGCCACGCGAGCTTTTCCAAGCGAGGAATTGTACGGACTCACGTCGCAGTTTCGTCGCGCGGCGGTTTCCATTCCCGCCAACATCGCGGAAGGCTTTCGCAAGCAATCGAAGCAGGACAAAGCCAGGTTTCTGAACATTTCCGAAGGCTCGTTGGAGGAGTGCCGCTACTACCTGATCCTCGCCCAGGACCTCGGGCACCTGCGCAGGGGTCCACTCTGGGAGATGACCGAGCAGGTCGGCCGGCTGCTGAACGCCTACCGCTCCGCCATTCTAACTTCTACCTCCCCTAACTCCTAACTCCTAACTCCTAACTTCTTCTTCCATGCCCCCCCAATTCATCTTCGAAATGCAGAACGTCAGCAAGGCCTTCGGCGAGAAGGTCGTGCTGCGCAATATCAGCCTTTCGTTCTATTACGGCGCCAAGATCGGCGTGGTGGGCGAGAACGGGGCGGGAAAATCGACCCTCCTGCGCATCATGGCCGGCCTGGATCGCGACATCGATGGCACGGCCGCGCTGGCCAAGGGCATGCGCGTCCGCTACGTGGCCCAGGAACCGGAACTCGATCTGCAGAAGACGGTCCGCGAAAACCTCCGCACTTCCATGAAGCCGGTCGAGGACCTTGTGGGCCGCTTCCACGAGATCTCCAACCTCATGGCCGATCCCGGGCCTGACGACGACCTGGACAAGCTCATGGATGAGATGGGTTCGTTGCAGGAAAAGATCGATGCCTGCGACGGCTGGGAGAGCGATCGCCTGATGGACATCGCCTCCGATGCCCTGGTGCTTCCGCCCGACGACGCCCCCGTCGAGCGGCTCTCCGGCGGCGAGCGGCGCCGCGTGGCCCTGGCCATGGCCCTGCTGGAAAAACCCGATCTGCTGCTGCTCGACGAGCCCACCAACCACCTCGACGCCGAAACGGTCCAGTGGCTGGAGCAGACCCTTCGGGCCTATGCGGGCACCGTGATCATCGTCACTCACGACCGCTACTTCCTCGATAACATCACCAAGTGGATCCTGGAGATCGAGAACGGCCGCGGCCTGCCCTTCGAGGGCAACTATTCCTCCTGGCTGGCGCAGAAGGCCGAACTGCTGCGGGTCGTGGAAAAGAAGGAATCGCAGCGGCAAAAGACCCTGCAACGCGAGCTGGATTGGATCCGCAATTCCCATCAAGGCCGGCTGCAAAAGAACCAGGCCCGCATCACGGCCTACGAACAACTGGCCGGCCAGGAGATCGACGCCAAGAGCGAAACGATCATCCAGATCGCGCCCGGCCCGCGCCTGGGCGACAAGGTGCTCACCGCCCGCAACCTGTGCAAGGGTTTTGCCGGCGACGGGCAGTTCCTGAACCTGATCGAGAACTGCTCTTTCGACCTGCCCCGCGGCGGGATCGTGGGCGTGATCGGTCCCAACGGCACCGGCAAGACCACGCTCTTCCGCATGGTCATCGGCCAGGAGCGGCCCGACAAGGGCGTTTTGGAAGTGGGTTCCAGCGTGGTCCTCTCGTATGTGGACCAGCACCGCGACGCCCTGGACGACGCGCACACGGTCTTCGAGGAGATCACCGACGGCCGCGACAAGATCGAGATGGGCAACGTGTCGATCAACTCCCGGGCGTACGTGGCCCGTTTCAATTTCCGCGGCCCGCAGCAGCAGAAGAAGGTGGGCGCCTG
>JBEKZQ010000082.1:0-16241 GCA_049509675.1 Thermoguttaceae bacterium
GCCCAGCTTCGATCCTCGTCACCGTGGGGGCCGGCCCTGGTCGATTCTCTTCACCACGAGGCCCGGGGCCGCGAAGCTGACCGGCCGCTTGCGCTAGTCGATGCCTGGCTTCGATCCTCGTCACCGTGGGGGCCGGCGACGATCGGCGCGGCCACGGGGATGCTTTGTCGTGGCGCAAACGTAGCGCACTTCGCTTTTCGGCCCGATGGCGCAAAAAGAAGGCCCGGCGTAACTCCTTGTCACGTCGGGCCTTCCGTTGTCGGGGCGACAAGATTCGAACTTGCGACCTTCTGAACCCCATTCAGACGCGCTAGCCAGACTGCGCCACGCCCCGCTTGATCCTAACCTCTTATTTTACACTGCCTTTCGCATTTGCCACGCCATCCCTTATCCAGTTGTGCGGACAACCCGCGGTCAGCAGTTCATGTAGCATACCCGCCCAACCACCGACCGTCAACTGTGGCCGGTGCCCCGGCGTGGTGGAAACGGGCGACACAGTTCAGCCGATTCTTTGCTACAATGAAGGCATTACAGTCTGGGTCGAAGTCGCTCGACCAGATCAAGGCTGCGATTGCTTCGAGCCGGGCTGCGATCCTATTGGTCACGAAGGAATAGATTTCACCGGGCCGCGGCGCGAGACTGGCCCCGGTCTGCCTTTTTCATGGAGCACCGGAGATGAAGTACTTGGGCCGGGCTGTTCTTGCCGCGTTAATCCTCTTGACCCTGGCTGGTTGCGGATGGCAACCGGCGGCGGCGGCGCCGAAGAAGGAGCCGAAAAGAGTCCTCGGGCCGGCGGTTGCCGGATTGTTCTACCCGCGGCACGAAACGGATCTCGCCAGGCAGGTCGATCAAATGCTGGCCGAGGCGAAGTCCTGCGGCGTAGAGCGGCTGCGGGCGCTGGTCTGCCCTCATGCCGGGTATGAATTCTCCGGCAAGATCGCCGCCAGCGGATACAAGCAACTCGAAGGGCGGAAGATACGCACCGTGGTCATCCTGGGACCCAGCCACACGTCGCTCTTCCAGGGCGCTGCCGTTGCCGACGCCGACGCAGTCGAGACGCCGCTGGGCCGAATTCCCATATCGGCCAAGGCCGCGGAACTGGCCAAGCTGAAGCCCTTCGAGCTGCATCCCAAGTGTGAAGTTCACCGGCCGCAATGGTGGCAGGCCGCGCCCAAGGAGTTGCCGGCATTCGGCGAGGAGAGCCCGCACACCTGGGAACATTCCGTGGAAGTCCAGTATCCGTTCCTGCAGCGCGTGCTCAAGGATTTCGAGGTGCTGCCGGTGGTTTTTGGGCAGGTTGATCCGGAGGCGGCTGCCGGGGCGCTGTTGAAGGTTCTGGACGACGACACGCTGCTGGTGGCCAGTTCCGATCTGACGCATTACTTGCCCTACGACGTGGCGCGCGCGCTGGACACGACCACCGTTACGGCCATCTGTTCCGTGAACCCCGACTGGCTGGAAGAAGAGGAGGCGGCGCTCCAGAGCCAGGCCCACATCTCGCTGGCTTGCGGGAAGGACCCGATCCTGACCGTGATGCACGTGGCGCGGCAGAAAGGCTGGAAGGCCAAACTGCTGGACTATCGCAACAGCGGCGACACGGCGGGCCGCAAAGAGGCCGTGGTCGGTTACGCGGCGATTGCCTTCTATGAACCGGCCAGGCCGCAGGCCGAGACGGCCAAGCCGGCCGACGGCAAGCCCGGCGAGTTCACGGCCGATGAGGGGAAGGTCCTGCTGGAACTGGCGCGGAAGTCGGTCGCCGCGGCTGCCCGTGGCGAGGGACCGCCGCAGCCGGACACTAAGAACCTGGCCGAGAAGCTCACCCAGCCCCGCGCCTGTTTCGTGACGTTGAAGAAGAACCATCAGCTTCGGGGCTGCATCGGCACAGTTTTTCCGCGGCAGCCGCTTTACGAGGCGGTAATCCGTGCGGGCCGAAGCGCGGCGGTGGAAGACCACCGCTTCCCGCCCGTGGAGCCGGAGGAACTGAAGCAGATCGAGGTCGATGTCAGCGTGTTGACGTTGCCCAGCCGGTTGAAGTTCAACTCGCCCGAGGAATTGCTGGCGAAGTTGCGGCCGGGCGTGGACGGCGTCGTGCTTCGCGTGGGCGGCAATCAAGGCCTTTTCCTGCCGCAGGTCTGGGAACAACTTCCCGACAAGCAGCAGTTCCTCAGCCGGCTGGCGGAGGAGAAGGCGGGACTGGAGCCGGCCGCATGGAAGCGGAGCGACGCGAAGATTTTGGTTTTCCAGGTCCAGGCGTTTGCAGAAACGTCCGCTCCCTCTCTCCGGCCGGGCGCGCGACGGGATGGGAGAGGGCCGGGTGAGGGGACGCCGCGATAGACCGGCAATACAGAAAGCCATGCTCTGTCTCAGTTCCCCTAACCCTCATCCTAACCCTCTCCCGGAGGGAGAGGGGATCTCGACGCGAAGGATGGACCTCGCGCCGGCCGTGTGCTGCCTGGGCGTCTCGGCCTTCCTGACCCAAGTGACGCTCATGCGCGAGTTGCTCAGCGCTTTTTCGGGCAATGAGTTGGTCTTCGGCATCGTGTTGGGGAACTGGATGCTGCTGACCGGGCTGGGCTCCGCGCTGGGAAAGGCGGCCGGCCGGCTGAAATCCCCGCACAGCGTTTTCGTCCTGGCCCAGGTGCTGGTGGCCGTCGTGCCGATCGGCGAGATCTTCCTGCTGCGAACGATGCGGAACGTGGTCTTCATCCGCGGGTCGGAAGTCGGCGTGACCGAGACGGTCGTCACGTGTTGCGTGCTGTTGGCCCCCTACTGCATTACGCTCGGCTATCTGCTGACACTGGCCTCGTGGCTGCTGGCCGCCGAGGACCGAGGCGGCAGGGAAGGGGACAGTCCCATTTTCGTCGCGACCAAGCGAAGCTCGGTGCCCAAATTGGGACGGTCGCCCACTTATCCTGCGCGAAAATTGGGACAGTCCCCCACGGACGCGGCGGGCATCGGCCGCGTCTACTTCCTCGACAACCTGGGATCGGTTCTCGCCGGGCTGCTCTTTAGTTTCGTGCTGGTTTTCCTGTGGAGCCATTTCGGCATCCTTTACGCCGCGGGAGTGCTGAACCTGCTGGCCGCCGGCTGGGTGGCCGCCCGCTGCCGGAGTTGGCGCGTGCTGGGCGTGGCGTTGGCGGTGGCCGCAGCGCTGGGCGGTCTTCTCGTGGCAGTCGATTTGGACGAGCTCTCGACCGCCATCCAGTATCCCGGCCAGCGGATCGTCTATCGCGGCCATTCGCCTTACGGCAGCCTGGTCGTGGCCGAGATGTCCGGGCAATACAACTTCATGGAGAACGGCGTCGTACTGTTTTCGACGGACAACGTGCAGCGGTTGGAAGAAACGGTGCATTACGCGATGTCGCAGCGGCCCAAGGCCCGGCGGGTCCTGCTGGTGGGCGGCGGCGTCTCGGGCACCGCTCGGGAGGTCTTGAAATACGGCGTGGAGGCGGTCGATTACGTGGAGTTGGACCCGCTGGTGCTCGAAGTGGGCCGACGCTGGTTGCCCGCGAACCTGGCTGATCCGCGCATCCATGCCCTGGCGACCGACGGGCGGCTCTACGTCAAGCAAACCCGGGAGCGATACGACGTGGTGATCCTCGACGTGCCCGATCCATCCACGTCGCAGCTGAACCGTTTCTACACGCGGGAGTTTTTTGGGGAGGTTCGCCGCATCCTCACGCCCGGCGGCGTGCTCTCGTTGTCGATCGGGCACTACGACGAAGGATATCTGGATCCGGAAATGTCCCGGGTGTTTGCCACCACACACCGCACGCTCAAGGAAGTTTTTGGCAACGTGTCGGTAATTCCCGGCGGCAAGGTCTTCTTCGCGGCCTCCGATGGTCCGGTGACGACGGAGATTGCCGAGCGGATCGAGCGCGCCGGGATCGCGGCGCGGATCGTGAACCGCCCTTACTTGGCTGCCATGCTCGCGCCCAGCCGCATGGCCGATATCCGCCGTGCGCTTGCCGTCGATGCGCCGATCAATCGGGACTTCAGCCCGATCCTGTATTACTACCACCTCCGCTACTGGATGAGCCAGTTCAAGGTTCGCTTCGGGTTGTTCGAGGCGGCATTGCTGCTGTTGTTGGCGGTTTACCTGGTGCGGATTCGGCCGGTGCCGCTGGCCGTCTTTGCCACCGGACTGGCCGCGTCGTCGCTGGAGGTCGTGCTGCTCGTCGGATTCCAGATCCTTTGTGGAAGCGTGTATCACCAGGTCGGCCTGGTCGTGACCATGTTCATGCTCGGATTGGGGGTCGGGGCGATGGCGATGAATCGAGGCCTTGCGCGCCGTCGGCGCGGCGACTTGGCGTGGCTTCTGGCGGTTCTGGCCGTTTTTTCCGCGTGCCTGCCGGCGGCACTCATGGGCCTGGGCCACCTGGGCGTGGCGGCGGTCTCGAAGGTTGCCATCCCCTTACTTACACTGGTGCTGGCGGCCCTGGTGGGCATGTCCTTTCCGCTGGCCGCGAAGCTCGAGTTGACCCGGCCATCCGAATGTCCGGACGTCGTCGCCGTGGCTTCGCGGCTGTACACGGCCGACTATATCGGGGCGTCGTTGGGGGCACTGTGGGTCAGCACGCTTCTGATTCCGCTGCTCGGGGTGGTCGCGGTATGCCTCCTGACCGCCGGCCTCTGCCTGCTCGCGGGCGGCATTCTGGCCGCAACGGGGCGAAGATAGCCGGAACTCAGGTCCCCCTCTCCCTCCGGGAGAGGGCCGGGGTGAGGGGAATTGCCACACGATTGTTGACACGCTTGTAGAAGTAATCGAAGATGGGGGGAGGTTTCCTGGCCGAGGCCGGCCGTTGTGTTCTGCTCCGGAGCCGTCCGATGAGAAAAAGCCGCGTCGCATTGGCAGTTATGGTTCTCTTGTCGTTCACCGTGGCAGGTGCCTCGGCTCAGGTGATGTACACCGTGACCGACCTGGGTATACTGCCCGGCCGCTCCGAGAGCTACGCTGTCGGCGTCAACGACAGCGGTCAGGTCGCCGGTTCGTCCTTTACCGGCACGGGCGACTTCCGTGCCTTTCTTTACAGCAACGGAACGATGCAGGACCTCGGGACGCTCCCCGGCGGTTTCTCCAGCGAGGCCAACGGCATTAACGACAAAGGTCAGGTCGTGGGCGATGCCGATACGAGTCGAGGTCCCAATCACGCCTTCCTGTACAGCAACGGAACGATGCAGGATCTCGGCACGTTCGGCGGGCAGGATACCGTTGCCTGGGGCATCAACAATCAGGGGCAGGTCGTGGGCTGGACCGATTCCAGCGACAGCAACGGTCGCGCCTTCCTATGGGCCAACGGAACGATGCAGGATCTGGGCGCGCTCCCCGGTTGCTCGGATAGCTTTGCGGTCGCCGTCAACGACAGCGGGCAGATCGTTGGTTCGTCCATTACCGACGGTGGGACATACCGCGCCTTCCTGTATACCAACGGGGCCATGCTGGACCTGAACAGCCTGATCCCCCCATCTTCCGACTGGATTCTTGGAGCGGCCTATGCCGTGAGTGATAATGGCCAGATTGCGGGCTGGGGCACTAATCCCGGCGGACAGACCGACGCCTTTCTGCTCACCCCCATCAACTCTCCCGAACCCTCCACGCTCGCCCTGCTTGCCGCGGGCGCCGCCGGCCTTGCCGGCTACGCTCTGCGGCGGCGGTCGCGTGGGCGGCTTTCGGCTTCTCTGGCAGCAAGGTAGGTCGCGGGGCGCCTGAGTTACTGCTGCTTGCCGACAAGCGGAGCCGCCCAAGAATCAGGGGACAATTCATCCGCGGATTTCGCAGATGCACGCAGATTCTGCCCAGCAATCCACGCATCCACGCCCGCGTCGCTTCTGCATCTGCTCAACGCCGTGTAGAATAGATGTAAGGTCAGTAATTCTTTCGGATGTCGAGCAGAGGAGATGGCCGGCATGAGCCAAATTATTCTTGCGACGGTTGAGAACGGGTTTTTGAAGCCTGACCGCGAAATCGGTTTGGCGCCCGGCACGAAAGTTCGGCTAACGATCGAGCCCTACTCGGACGCGGTTATTCAAACGGCGCAGTCGTGCGCCGCATTGGATGAACTGTGCGAACAGCTTCCGGTCGATTCCCATGGAGATAGACTGACGCGGGATCAACTCCATGATCGCCGTTGACACCAATGCACAATAGGAATAGATGCCCCGACACACGACCCATTACTATCTTATCAAGATCGTCCGGCTGAGCGGCTGGCTGCTGCTTCCGCTGATGATCGTCTACTTGGCGACGGGTTTCGCGTTGTGCGGCATGTTCGGGTTCGATGGAGTGATAAACTATCAGATGGCGCTGGTCATTCACCGCCTGTTTGACTGGCCCTTGATCGGCGCCTTTTCGGTACATGCTTCCTTGACCGTATACTTCGCCATGAGGAGGTGGGGATGGATCAAGAAACGCAACTGCCCGTGAATGGGCCCGCTGCGGAGACGGACGCGCACGGCCGGCCTTCCCGGCTCACGCGCCGCAAGCTGCTTCGAGGCGGCGCCGCCGGCTTGGCCTGCGCTACTTGCGGCGGCGGGCTCTGGTGGTATTTCTCCGGCCGCGTTCGGGCCGCCACGGCCGCCGAGATCTTCCCCGGCGACGCCCCGCAAGGCCAACTCTGGCAACTCTGGAAGGACCGCGGCTGGGTCCGCGAGGCACGGCATTACCTCAAACTGGGCAAGAACCTCCAATGCAAGCTCTGTCCCAACCAGTGCCTGTTGGGGCCGGAAGACCGTAGCCGCTGCCGCAATCGGGTGAACAAGGAGGGCACGCTGTACACGCTCGCCTACGGCAATCCGTCGATGCCGCAACTGGACGCGATCGAAAAGAAACCGCTTTTTCACTTCCTGCCGGGAAGCCGGGCCTTCTCGTTCGCCACGACCGGTTGCGGGTTCCGCTGCCTGAACTGCCAGAACTGGAATATCTCGCAGCGGAAGCCGGAGGAGCTGAAAGACCCGCGCGGCCCGGCCTTCGAGCCGAAGCCCCACGAGCTGCTGTTGACCGACGAAGAGCAGGTCAACCGCATGAGCATCTTTCCCGAGGGCCTGGTCGCCATGGCCCAAAGCTTCGACTGCCGCTCGATCGCCTACACCTACTCGGAGCCGACCGTCTGGTTCGAGTACATGATCGATACGGCCAAGGCGGCCCGGGCCAAGAACATCAAGAACGTTTGGGTGACGTGCGGCTATATTCAGCCGGAGCCGCTGGCCGAGTTGTGCCAGTATCTCGACGGCGCCCACATCGACCTCAAAGGATTCAGCGACGAGACGTACGATCGGCTGAACTCGGGCAAGCTGGCCCCCGTGCTGGCGACGATCCAAACGCTGCGGCGGGAAAAAATCTGGTTCGAGGTTGTAAACCTCGTCGTACCGACCTACACTGACGATGCGGCGACGATCCGGCGGATGTGCCGCTGGCTGGTGGACAACGTGGGCCCCGACTGTCCGGTGCATTTCTCGCGGTTCATGCCGGCGCACAAACTGACGCAGCTTCCCACCACGCCGTTGGAAGTGCTGGTGGCCGCGCGGTCGATCGCCCGCGAAGAAGGGCTGCACTATCCCTACATCGGCAATTGCGGCGAACTGCCCGACGGGGAGCGGACCTTGTGTCCCCATTGCGGCAAAACGATCGTCCAACGGGTCGGCTTCAGCGTTCAGGAGATGAACGTCGAGCAGGGCAAGTGCAAGTTCTGCCGGACGACGATTGCGGGCGTGTGGGCCTGAGCAACGAGCGGTGGAAGGGGACAGTCCCATTTTCGCGACAACGCGCGAAAATTGGGACAGTCCCCAGGGCAACAACGAAGGAGGAATTGGAATGCGATGGACATCGTGGTTTTTCGTCATCCCTTGCTTATGTCTGGCCGGGCCGGTGATCGCCGTCGACACGCCGCTGGTTGTCGAGATCTGGCCGGGCAAGGCTCCGGATGAGACCGGCAACGTCGGCGCGGAGAAGGTGTGGATGTCGCCGAAACTGGACCGCAAACAGGTCGAGGTCACCGAGTCGACGCGCCTGCTGACCAACGTGAGCAAGCCGACCATCACCATCTGTCGGCCGGCGAAGCAGAAGGACACGGGCACCGCGGTGCTGATCTGCCCCGGGGGCGGCTACTGGAACCTCTACTGGCAATTGGAAGGCGAGGAGGTCACCGCCTGGCTGAATTCGCTGGGTGTGACTGGCATCATCCTCAAGTACCGCGTGCCGCGTCATGCGGACGAGCCCAAGGCCGAGCCGGCGCGACGCCCGCTCCAGGATGCCCAACGGGCCGTCAGCCTGGTGCGGAGCAAGGCCGGCCAGTGGGACATCAACCCGAAGCGGATCGGCATGATCGGTTTCTCGGCGGGGGGCCATCTCGCGCTGGCCACCGCCACCAGTTTCCCGAAGCGGACCTATGAACCGATCGACGACACCGACAAAGTAAGCTGCCGGCCCGATTTCGCCATCTTGTGCTATCCGGGCTATCTGAAGCCCAAGGACAAGGATGAGCTCTCGCCGTGGCTGCACATCCCGGCCGGGACGCCCCCGATCTTTCTGGTTCACGGCGGCGACGACATCATCAGCCCTCCCGAGCACAGCGTAATCACCTACCTGGCTTTGAAGCGCGCCGGCATCCCGGCCGAGTTGCACGTCTATGCGACGGCCGCCCACGACTTCGGGGTCCGTGCCAGCGACCATCCCTGCTCCACCTGGACGCAGGCTTGCGCCACCTGGCTAAGGCATCAGGGATTGCTCGCGCCCGGTACGCGACCGTAACTTTCCCCACCACGTTTCCAAGATGAGAGGGCGCCATGCGTTACATTTTTGCCCCATTGGTTTGCGCGGCCGCGGTGGCCGCGGTCTGGACCTGGTCGCCGCCATGCTGCACGGAAGCGGCCGAACTCCGCGTGGCCGCGTTCCGCTGCGACGTGACGCCACCGCTGGGTTTTGTGACCTACCCGCCGACTTTCCAACCGCTGGAGAAGATCGAGCATCCCCTCTTGGCCAAGGGCATCGTGTTGGACGACGGCCAACGGCGGTATGTCTTATGCGCGATCGACTGGTGTACGCTCTGCAACTCGACCTACGACCTGTTCCGCCGCAAGGTGGCCGAAGGCGCCGGGACCGATCCGGCACGGGTGGCGGTACACACCGTCCACCAGCACACCGCGCCGATTGCCGACAATGACGCCTACAGACTGCTGTTGCAGAGCAAGGACCCACCGGCGTGCCCCGACCTGAAATTTTTCGAGAAGATGGCCGACCGGCTGGGGGCGGCCGTGAAGCAGTCGCTCGGCCGCTTGCAACCGTTCGATCGCATCGGCGCCGGCGAGGGCCGGGTGGAGCGCGTGGCTTCCACCCGGCGGCTCATCGACAAGGACGGAAAGGTCCACCACCCCCGCTGGAGCCTCGTCACGGGCAAGGATCTTCCCTTGCGGGACGAGCCGGAAGGGCTGATCGATCCGCTGCTGAAGACCATCACCCTGGCCCACGGCGATAAGCCGCTGGTGCGATTGCACTACTACGCCACGCATCCGCAAAGCTATTACCACGATCCGCGGGTGACCTACGATTTTCCCGGCATGGCGCGAGAGGAGTTGGAAAAGAAGGAGAACGTGTTCCAGGTCTATTTCACCGGCTGCGCGGGCGATATCCTGGTGGGCAAGTACAACGATGGCACGCCGGCTACCCGGGCGAAGTTCGCCCAGCGGCTCCTGGCGGGCATGGAGACGGCAATTGCCGCTACGCGTTTGGCCCCTGCCGGGTCAATCTGCTGGCGGACGAGCGAGGTCAAGTTGCCGCTTTATGCCGGCCCTGAACGCACGGCGGCCGAGAATCGCGCGCGGATGGCCGACCCGAAAGCCGACGCCGGCACGCGGCTGGAATTGGGGGCCATGTTCCTGGCCTTCGCCGACCGCATTGACCGGCCGCTGGCCCTGAGCAGCTTGCAGATCGGCCGCGTACACATCCTGGATCTCCCCGGCGAATGCCTGGTGGATTATCAATTGTTCGCCCAGCGCGCGGCGCCGGGCGACTTCGTGGCCGTGGCCGCCTACACCGACCTGGGGCCGGGCTACATCTGCACCGACAAGGCATTCGAGGAAGGCGGCTACGAGCCTACCGACACCGCCGTCGGCCCCGGCTCCGAACCCCTGCTGAAAGCCGCCATCCTCAAGCTCCTCGGCGCCAACTGAGGGGGCGTGTCAGGTTCGGTATCGGCACGATGGACCACTTATGCACTGCTTTCCACCTCGATGGAGCGGGTCGGCAGGGCCACCCAGCGGTTTGTGATCGACGTTCAGTAATGTTCCCGTTCTGCAAAGAAAAAGGCGAAATCGGCGTGGACCGCCTATGCGGCCGTCCTTACGATGAAAAGAACGTGCGCGTTGTGCGTCGGCTAATTCCGGCGGACCGGCGCCGGTGGACATTTGTAGCGCGGGGATTCTATCAACACGACGCAAGGGAGGAACACCATGAAACGAAATGACATCGAAAAGATCAGCCGGCGGACTTTTCTCGCTGCGGTTCCCATCGCCGCCTCCGTGCCGCTGCTGCACGGGGCCGCGGGCGCAAAGGGGACGGAGGGGGCAAGAGGGACGGCAACGGCGCTGGCCTTGAACGGGGCAGCGCCGGTCCGCACCACGATTCTCAGCACCTCGTGCCCCGGGTCCCAATTCTACGATCATCACGAACGGGACCTTGCGGACGAGGCCATTTCAACGCATGGTTTGTTCCGCTGGTACGGCCCGGAGGGCCAACCGCAGCCCGCGAAAGTTGCAACCTTCGAAAAGGAGTTTGCCAAACTCCTGGGTGTCAAGTACGTGTTGGGCATCACCTCCGGGACGGCGGCCTTGCACACGGCCCTGACGGCTCTGGGCGTAGGCCCGGGCGATGAGGTGATTCTGCCCGCTTGGACCTGGTATTCCTGTTACTACACCATCCTCATGACCGGCGCCCTGCCGGTTTTTGCCGAGGTTGACGACTCCTTCGCCATGGATCCGAGGGATTTCGCAAGGAAGATCACTCCGCAAACCAAGGCGGTCATGGTCGTGCATCTGTTCGGATCGCCCGCCAACATGGACGCCATCATGGAGGTGGCGCGCCGGCACAACATCAAGGTCTTGGAAGATTCTGCACAGTGTGCGGGAGGCCAGTACAAGGGCAAGCGCACCTCGACCATCGGCGACATGGGAATTTTCAGTTTCCAGCTCCACAAGATGATCACCGCCGGCGAGGGCGGAGCGGTGGTTACCAACGACCCGCTGCTCTACGAACGCGCGGTCCGCTTTCATGATCTTGGTCTGCTGCGGCCCCCTACCCAGGCCCAGGTGGGCGCCGGCGCCATGCCTTATTTCATGGGAGTCAACTATCGCATGAACGAAATGACGGGCGCCGTGATGCTGGCCCAGGTGCGGAAGCTCGACAGCATCGTGGCGGAGCAGCGCCGCAGGGGCGGGTACGTCATTGAGCGTGTCAGCCGCATACCGGGAATCAAGATGCGGCGGAGCAACGATTGGCATGGCGAACTCCACCTCACGGTTGATTTGTTGTTGTCGAGCCAGGAGTTGCGCGACCACTTATTGAAAGCCATGCAGGCTGAGAACGTGCCGATGGAGCGGCCCAGCGCCGCCGTGATCCTGCCGGCCCAACCCCCCATCGCCAACAAGGCCGTGCCCCATCCGGCGTGGCCGTCCTTCAATTCGCCGCGCGGCAAGGAACTCCGTTACGGCGCGGACAGTGTTCCCCGCTCGATGGAAATCTTCAATCGGACCGCGACGCTTACGGTGGGTCCGAAGTATACCAACCGCGATCTGGACGACATCGTCGCCGCCATCACCAAAGTGTACGCCGCACTGGTCGATTAGTATCGGCAAGTCAATAAGTGTCGCAACAATCGTACTCATCTCGCTCCGCGAGATGGAACTGCATCACGCGGAGCGTGATGACTGCTTTCGAGAACAGGACAGTTATTGTTTTGCCGGTCCTAGAGGCAGACGGAAGAGCGGCGGGTTTGAAAAAAGCTGCCCGCCGTGCGCCCGCTCGGGGGCCGCGTGCGGCAGCCGAAGGAGAATATCTTGCTCGGGCGAAGTGACTTTCGTGATTACACCTGGAGGCGCTTTCTGGGCGACCTGTCGGGTGGGGCGATCGCTTCGCTGATTGCCCTCCCCTATGGTTTGGCGCTGGCGTCGTTGATGGGACTCCCTCCCATCCTGGGCGTCTATACGTCGATCATCTCGGCTCCCTTCTGCGTGCTGTTGGGCCGTAATCCCGTACTCATTGGCGGCACTTCCAGTGTGACCGTTCCTTTCATCGCCGCGGCCGTGCGTGCCCAGGGAATCTCCGGTGCGGCGAAAGTCTGTATTTCCGCCTCCATCATCATGATGGCCTTTTGTGTTCTGCGTCTGGGCCGCCATGTCGCCAAAGTGCCGCACTCCGTCGTGGCCGGGTTCTCCTGCGGGATTGGCGGCATGATGATCATCTCGCAGTTGCGCACCATCTTTGCTCTCCACGCGCCCGCGGGCGGATGGAAAGAGTCGATGCTCATGCAACTGCTGCAGGTCGTGCAGAACCTCGGCCACATGCGCGTGCAACCGTGCATTGTGGCTTTGACCGTCGCCGTGATCGCCACGATGGTGATTTATTGGCGCCCCCGCAGCCCGGGGCCCTTGTTCGGAGTCGTGGTGGCGCTTATCGTGGGCAAGGTTTTTGGGTGGCACGAGACGGAAGTCGGCACTTTATTCTCCGGCCTGCCCTCGCCGGTGGGATTTCATTGGGAGTCGTCGGATGTTTGGAACGTGCTCCCCGCGGCTTTCGGCCTGGCCTTTGTATCTTCCGTCGATTCGCTCATGACCTCGCGGGTGGTGGAACACTTTCGCGGCCGTCACAAGCTGATGAAGAAACATGATGCCGACATGGAACTGGGGGCCTACGGAATTGCGAACCTCATCGGCGGGACCTTTGGAGCGCCCACCAGTGTCGGAATCCCCGCGCGCAGCCTGGCCAACGTGCAGTGCGGCGCCACCACCGTGATGTCCAACGCCATCCATGCCGTATTCCTCGTAGGCTTCCTGACCTTGGGTACGCACTTCCTGGCCCAAATACCGCTCGCCGCGCTGGCGGGAGTCACGGCCTGGATGGGCGCCCGCCTGCTGGATTGGAGCGCCTGGAGGCGTCTCGGCAAGATGCGACGCGTGGATGCCGCCGCGTTCGTCGGGACGGCCGCTGCGGTTCTGATGATCAACGCCGTGGCGGCCATCACCATTGGCTGTTCCTTCCACGTGCTGCACTATGTTTACCGCCGCTTCTTTCCGCTGCCTTCTGCGAAGCAGGTTCGCCAACCCTCGGCCCCCGCGCCCGCGCCGCTCCAGGCAGCGAACGCGGCCACTTCCAGCCCCGCCGGCGCCGCAGCAAAACCCAGGTGAGACGCAAGAAAAGCAACTTGATCACGTGCAAACGTGGAATCATCTGCAACCAACACAACCAACAACCTGTAGGAGCAAGTGTCATGCACAACATGCTGTTTCTCGTGTCGATGGCCATCGCGGCAGTCACTGGCGCCGACGATGCCCTAAAGCCCTGGTCGGCCAATACTCAGCCCGCCGACGTGGCGAGGTCGCACGTCGAGGAAATCACGGCGGGACAACACCAATACACCGTGCTCCAGGCCGGCACGATGGATGGCCGGAATTGCCGAGCCCCCATGGGCTGCGGGATTGCGCGGGAAGGCGCCTTCCTGCAAAGCTGGGAGTCCAACCGCTCGGTACGCATGGAAAACGTGGGCCAGATCGACGTCGTCAACCCCTGGCTCTGCAACGGCCGCAACAACTTCCGCAACGTGGAAGAGATCATTTCCTCGGCCGTGACGCCGGGCATGACCGACGCGGAAAAAGCCTTTGCCCTGTGGTTCCAGGAAATCCGCTACCGCCACCATTCCCCCGGCGACAACAACGAACTGGGCGATCCCGTGAAGGTCTTCAACATCTACGGCTACAACACCTGCGGCAACGATTCCATCTGCATGGCGACGCTGTGGCACAAGGCCGCACTGAAAGTGGCGCCGGCCCGGGCCCTGGGACACTGCATTTCCCAGGCATTCTACGACAACGGCTGGCATTTCTACGACGGCGACATGCACAGCGTCTATCTCTTGCGCGACAACCAAACCGTGGCCGGCGAACAGGACATCGTCCGCGACCATGATCTGGTCAAACGGACCCACTCCAAGGGAATCCTCTTCCCGGATACGTGGTGGGACGGGCCGGGAATGTGCGCGATGTACTTCTATGAAGGCGAGGTGGACGGGCAGCGCAACGGCAAAGCCGACACCACCATGAACATGGTGCTGCGCCCCGGTGAGGCCATCGTCTGGCGCTGGGGACAGCTCGATCCGGTCAAGTATCATGGGGCGTTGATGACCATGCCCACCTACATGTCGCCGATCTACAACGGTCTGTGGGAGTATCGCCCGGACTTCTCCCAGCAGGCTTGGCGCAAGGGGGCCGCTACCGTGGAGAACATCGCCGCCGGCAGCGACGGCCTGGCCGCCGAGGACGGCAAGAAGGGCACCATCATCTGGACCATGCGCAGCCCGTACGTCATGGTGGGCGGCCGGCTGGAAGCCGAGGGCGCGGATGCCAAATTCTCCATCTCCGCCGACGGCAAGGCATGGCAGACGGTCAAAGACAACCTCGACAAGTTCTTCTCCGTCGTCGGCCCGCCCCGCTACCAGTACAAGCTCAAGTGCCAACTGCAAGGTGCGGCCAGACTGCGGCGATTGGCGATCGTCAACGACCTGCAAATGGCCCCCAGCGCGCTGCCGGAGATGGTCGTGGGCACCAACGCCTTCACCTACTCCGACCAATCGGCCGAGGGCCGCAAGGTCCGCATCACGCACCGCTGGGTGGAGCGGTCGCTTGCCAAGCCGCCGCAGGCGCCGCGCTCCCCCCTCTATCCGCCCGACGGCGGCGCGTCCGATGGCACCGACGTCGTCTTCCGCTGGGCTGCCGCCAACGACCCCGACGGTGTTGCGATCGGCGACTACCACTTCGAGCTCTCCAGCCGCGCCGACATGAGCTTCCCCCTCTCGATGTGCTTCTACAAGCTCATCTCCCGCACCGCCGACGCGATCAAGGAAAAGGACAAACGCACGGGCCGGGAGCAGATCACCGTCAAGGCCCAGTACACGTTGACTCAGCCGGGCCTGCTCACGCCGGACCGGCGGTATTACTGGCACGTGCGGGCCATGGGCGGCAAAGGCGCGTGGGGGCCCTGGAGCAAAACCTGGAGCTTCACCGCCGGCGGCCCGGCGCAGCCGCTCAGCGTCGCTCTGGACTACGACCAGGCCGCAGGCCAGGGGATCCTCCGCTGGAAGGCCAACCCGGCAGGCCGGCCGCCGGTCAAGTACCGGGTCTACGGAAGCGATGAAAAGGGCTTTACCATCGCCGAGCAGAGGTTCCAGAGCACGGTAGGCGTCACCAAAGAGGACATGGCGGCCTGGAACCCCTGGTTCCCCGCCAATTTCATCGCCGAGACCACGGCCACGGAACTGCCGGTGCTGGGCCGCGAAGTCGACCTGCCCGCCGCCAACAAGACCCACTACCGCGTGGTCGCCGTGGACGATCGAGGCAAGCGCAGCGGGCCGTCCGACTACGCCACCGCCCGCCGGCCCATGATCTACAGCAAGCCGGTGCTCTCGGCCAAGGTCGGCGCCGAGTACCGCTACCAGCTATCCACCAATCGGTCCCTGGGCGACCTCAGCTCGCGCATGAAAGGCAGCGATCAGGTCAGCGGCTACTTCGACGTCGAGAAGCCTCGGTTCGCGCTGGACCAGGGGCCCGACTGGCTGAAGATCGACGCCGCCACGGGCGTGCTCCACGGCACTCCCGACGCGGCCGGCAAGGCGCAAGTCGCGGTCACCGCCACCATTGACCGGCAGGTGCGGAAGCTCGATCCGAAGGTGCTCGTGTGGGGCAACGAAAAGGTGCTCGCCACCAGCACCGAGCGGGTCGGCACAACGACCCAGAAGTTTGTCATCGACGTTCAGTAAGCGGATCGCCGTCAATTACCCCCCCTCTCCCCTCGCGGGAGAGGGGTTGGGGGTGAGGGGAAAACCGCAATCGAAACGCGGGCTCGCGTTGCCGCTCCGGTCCAGAGCGGGGTCAGACTTTAACAGCTAACTGGCCCTGACAGGCGGCATGGCGTCTGATACCGTATGGCGATCATGGCACGACCTCCACGCATTGACTTCCCCGACGCGCTGTACCACGTCACC
>JBEKZQ010000083.1:0-16234 GCA_049509675.1 Thermoguttaceae bacterium
CCCCCCCATGTCCGGCTTGCTCGACATTCCCGAAGTGGTCGCCCTGGACACGCGGCGGTCCATGGTCCGCATTCCGCCGGAACTGGATGTGCCGCTGACGCCGCGGGTCCGCCAGATCATCGACGCGGCCGACTTCCGCCGCCTGGCGCGGATCAGCCAGTTGGGCCTCGTGTCGCTGGTCTATCCGGCGGCCATCCACACGCGATTCGAGCACTCGCTGGGCGTGTATCGGCTGGCCCTGCTGTATCTGCGGCAACTGGCCCACGACCAGCGGTTCTGTGCGGCGATCCCGCGGAAACAGGCCGAATTGTTCATCGCCGCCGCCCTGCTGCACGATCTGGGACATTGGCCGTTTTGCCATCCGATCGAAGACATCCACGTGGCCCGCGTGCCCTCGCACGAGCTGTTCGCCAATAGCTTTCTGCTGGAGGGCGAGATCGGCGACGCGCTCGCTCAGGACTGGGGCATCCCTCCGCGCGAAGTCGTGGCGGTGTTGAGCGAGAAGCCCCGCGATGCCGCCGGGCGGATCCTTGCCAGCATGCTCTCCGGCCCCATCGACATCGACAAGATGGACTACCTGTTCCGCGACAGCCTGCACGCCGGCGTGCCCTACGGCCGGCACTTCGACCAGCAGCGGCTTCTGGGCAGCCTGTGCCTGAACCGCGCCGGCGACGGCCTGGCCATTACCGACAAGGGACGCACCGCCGCCGAGCTCATGGTCTTCGCCCGCTACGTGATGTTCAGCGAGGTCTATTGGCACCATGGCGTCCGCGCGGCCACCGCCATGCTGCAGCGGGCGTTCTACCTGCTGTGCGGCGCGCTGGACCTGGACAGCCTGTTCCGCATGAGCGAACAGGAGTTCATCGACGAGTTGCTGCGCACGGCCGGCAACAATCCGGTGCAAGAACTGTTGCGCGGGCTTTTCGGGCCCACCCGGCAGCTTTACAAGCGGCTGGCCCAGTACAGCTTCCTGGCCGAGCGCGAGGTCTATCAGCGACTGGCCCGGCGACCGTATCCCTGGTTAGCGGCCTGTGCCGAGCGCCTGGCGGCCGGCGTGAGCGTGGCATTGGGTAAAGAGGTGGCGCCGCACGAGTTGCTGTTCGACGCCCCACCCATCACGCGGGAAGTGCAGATCGACCTGGAGATCTACTCGCCCAAGGAGGACCGCTATCGCCCGCTGGCCGAGGTCTCGCCGGTGACGCGCACGCTGGCTACCGAGCAATTCGACGATTACGTGAAGCAGGTCCGCATCTTTGCCCATCCGCGGGTGGTGGGCGACTTGCGCCGATTGACGGCCGCCGCCGATTTTGGCAAACTGCTGGCTGAGGCCATTGATCGGACGGGATAGCAGGAGAACGGCAAAGTCGGGGTCTGGTCTGTTATTCGGCGGAAAAGCGTTGCGGCGGCTAACGTGGCTCGCCCGAAAACACGGACCTGACCCCTTTGCCCGGGACTTTGTCGTTCTCCTGGACGCAGTACGAAAGGAGTTGCCCACAGATGGTTCAGGATCCACGAAAACGGCAGAAGAAATTGGAACGGCAGAAGGCCAAGAAGAAGGCCGAGCAGCGCGCGGTGGCCCGCCTGGAAGGCCGCGGACTTCCCGCCCAGTTCAAAGCGGCCGCCGATGCCCCCATCCTCCACTGTTGCCTGGCGGACGACATCTGGAAGCACGGCATCGGGCAGATACTGATCAGCCGGCAGATGACGACCGGGAACGTGGCTTTCGCCGTCTTCATGGTCGACCTGTATTGCCTGGGCGTGAAGGACGTCTTCCTGAACGTCGCGCCGCGGGCGAAGTATATGGCCGATCTGTACGACAAACTGGTGCGCCGCGGTTCGCTGATCCCTTTGAAGCCCGAATGTGCCCGCAAGTTGATCGAAGGGGCGGTGGCTTATGCGCTGGATTTGGGGATCCCGCCCCATGCAGATTACCGCAGGGCGAGCCTGATCTTCGGCCGAATCGCGGCGGATGCCTGCACCGAGACGTATCGATACGGTAAGGACGGAAAGCCGTTTTTCGTTGCCGGCCCGAACGACGGCCCCAGCCGCTGCGAACAGATCATGAGTATCCTGGAGAATCGCTGCGGTCCCGGCGGATACCACTTCTTGATGCCGCTGATGGAGATGTGACGCCTCCGCACCGCCTTGAGGCACCGCGGTATCGGACCCGTCCGTAGGACATTAGCCCGACGCGCCAGCGAGGGATTTGCGGCGATTCTCCCTCGCTAGCGCGTCGGGCTAGTGGTCTGTCCAACTTTTCGTTCGCAACACGGGCAGTTCCGCCATGAGCGCAAACATGGACTGCCGATATTGGCTGCGCCACTGGCCCAACTGTCTGCTCCGCCAAGCGTGCCGAGGTCTTGCATGGAACCGCCGCTGTAAAGGAAGGCGTGGTACGGGCCATAGTCGCTGGTTTGTGCCTCCCCCACGACCTGCCCGCTATCGTTGATGCCTTCAGCATAACTGATGGTCCCGCCGAACGTGCCCAGGTCGGTCACGGTGTATAGAAAACTGCCCCAAGCATCTCCCGCCGCAATCGACAACACAGCCACAACCATCAACGCTAGAAAACGCTTTTTCATTTCACACCTCCTCCGATTTGCAACACCATAACGGCGCAACGATCCCACCGCACACCAGACAGGGAAATGGCCCACACGACAAATGCGAGCCACTACAAGAACCGCACGACGACCCGCCCTGACACAATCAGAAGCGGTTGTCGTCGTGCGGCGCTGCCTCCGGCCGTTCTCGGCCATGAAGGGCAAGGCGATGTTTCTGGCGTTCAGTATGATTGCCCCAACGGCGGTGTCAAGAAGCCCGTCGCTCAGAGAGGCGGTTTTTTTCCAGCCCGGACTAACACTACGGGGGGGGTGTGGACGATTTGAGGAACGACAGACGGGTGTCAGCGCGCCCGCCGTGTCGCTCTTGCGCCACGTTGGCCCGGTGGCATCCGGTTGGCCCCGAAAAAATGGCCGCCGCCGCGCTCGGTTTCCAATTTAGCAACGCGCCACGCGGATTGCCATACCGGCGTACCGGTGGTGAATGGCCGACAGGGGGATGGTATCGTGTAGCCCGGGTGGGGGCCAGCAGCCGTGGTGCGAGGGGCAACGAATCGTTGTTGACAGCGATGAACGTGACGGCTATTCTCGGCGTCCAAGTCGCATTCTCAGCTTTTCCCTGGTACACTTGTAGATCAGGAACGTGTCTTATTAAGGGGAGAGTGATTTCGAGTGTTGCCCGGGTATACTACGATGTTTCGCGAGTGCGGGCGGGACAAATGACGTACTTTAGATTCTCGACGCAGAAGACGATTCAAGCCGTTGGCGTCTTGCTTCGGCTGGCAAGAGGCCGCATGGGGCGACTTCGTCTCTTGAAACTGCTTTATATCGCTGATCGAGACAGCCTTCGCGAATTCCGCCGCCCGATCATTGGCTGCCGGACAGTCGCCATGAAAAACGGCCCACTGCACAGTGAGGTTTTCAACCTCATCAAGGGCGAGCACATGCAAGAGCCGGCGTGGTCGGAGCACATCCATGGAGATGGTTGCGAGGTTACGCTGGAAAAGGACCCCGGCGTGTCCGAGCTATCTGCGGCAGAAGTTCGCACCCTTACCCAGACGTTCGAGAAATATGCAACGACGGACGAATGGGATTTGGTAGAGATTACCCATGGGTTCCCCGAATGGAGCGAGAATTATCCGGACAAGGCCGCAGACACTTCACGAACGATTCCATTCCGTGACCTGATCCGAGCCGTTGGGCTCGCAGCCGAGGAACAGGCGATCCTTCAGGAAGCGCAAGAGGAATTCGAGGTCAGCCAAATGCTTGCTTGCGGCGGGCAGCGGTGAGGGATGGCATCGCATGGAAGCGGGAAGCGCCTTCAGATTCGGCAGACACACGCACCTTTGGGTTGTCGTATCCAATCCCGCCTTTGATCGAAAACACGTCGTCATCATTAACATGACCAGCGACGGGATCGATCAATCATGCGTGCTCGAACCGGAGGATCACAGTTTTATTCGACACCGAACGTTCATGCGATATGACAAGGCAAGGATCACGACCGACGCCGACCTGGAACGATTGGTCGCATCTGGTGATATAATCCTGCACGATGCGGTCTCGGCCGATTTGCTAGCGCGCATACGCGAGGGGACGGCGACAACGGACAGAATTCCTTTTGGTTGCAAACAAGTGCTTATCGACCAGTCGTTAATCGAACTATGACCGTCGTCTTGCGCAATTCGGCGCGCGGTTCGCCACCCCGTGTTCGGTGAAGACCCAGGGGAGCTTGCGGCGCCCGCCGCGCCGCTCTTTGATATCACAAACTGTGACATCAAAGCTGTAACTGGACTCTTGCAAAATGCCGATCCAAGTTCCACTCCCCCCTTGAGATGCTTATGGTGCGGAGGCTCCTTCGCAAGTTTCGGCCTCTTAAATTTCCCGCCTTCCCCAGCATCCCCTCACCCCGGCCCTCTCCCGGAGGGAGAGGGGGACTGCTTGCGTACCCCTTACCGCAGTTTGCAAAAGTCCAGTAAGGAGCTCAGGAGACCTTGCGGCCCCGGGCTTCCAGTGCGCCTTTGACATAGCCGACCGATTCGGCCACGCCGGGCAGCGGGTCGCTCGGTTCGCCTTCGTACTCGAAGGAGACCACGCCCGCGTATTTCACGTCAATCAGCGCGCGGAGGAACGCGCGGATATCGATCACGCCCCGGCCGACCTGGATCTCATGGGCCTTGGGCGTAGTGCCGGTCACGTCCTTCATGTGGATTTCGTACAGGCGGTCGGCATATTTCCGCGTCGAATCGATCAGGTCGGCGCCGACGCGGACCGTATGGCCGATGTCGATGCACAGGCCGATCCGCGGATCGAGATCCTGGATGTGCTCATAAACGCTCTGCGGCGTGGGAAAGTGCTTGTCGCCCGGCCCGTGGTTGTGGATCGCAATGCGGATGTCGTACTCCTTGGCTTTCTTCTCGATCAGGCCGAGCATGGGCGCTGAAGGGGCGGCCACGATCATCGACACGCCCGCCGCCTTGGCGTAGTCGAAGGCGTGTGCCACCTCGGCTTCTTTCTGCATGGTGACGACGCCCAGGCTGCCCAGCACGAGCCCTGCCCGGGCGACTTGCGCGGCCGCCGCGGCGGTCTCCTGGGGTTTGGCCTCCATGGGAAGATGGAACGACTTCAAGCAGATGTGTTTCAGGCCCAGGCGAGTCGTCATGGCCAAGGCATGCGCGAGGTCGAAACTGCGGAACGAATACGAGGCGATGCCCAGTTTCAGCGGCAGATCGTGCTTTCCGGCCGGTGCCGCGGCCGCCGGCGCCGTCTGGCCGAGTCCGCCGCCGGCGCAGCTCAGCCAGCCCGCCGCCGCGCCGGTCAATTGCAGGAAGGTTCTTCTGGAAGTAACATGCATGATAGATCCCCCTTTTGCTCAAAGTGTGCGAATCGTAAAGATTCATGGCTTCTGCGGCCCTGATTCTAACACAAGGCGGGCGGGAGTTCCAAGCCTATAGATCATCGTGGGGGGAAAACGCGCACTATGCTTTCAGTGGAGAATCCTCCACGTTAGCCCGGGCGGCTCTTGTCAAACCGGCCGCCACCAAACAGCGCGTGCGGAACGGCATAACCTGCGATCGACATGCGACACCCGTCATTTTTCGCTTCTCTCGGAGACCTCGCCATGAGCAACACATTGCGCCGACGGAAAGGTTCTCGCCACGATCGCAAGCAAACCTGCCGGAAAAAGTCCTTGCGACTGGAACCGCTGGAGCCGCGTCTGACGCTCAGTGCCGGGCCGCTCCTGCACTGGGCCGGGGCGATCGGCGTCGGCGCGCCGTCGCACGCGCGGAACGTGCAGTCGCAATGCCTCTCGGTGGCCGACAATGCCGACACCTACGTGGAGGGCGGCGCCTACAGCAATACCAATTTCGGCAACTCGTCCGTTCTGCTGGTCCGCGGCGACGCCAATCCGAGCAACGTCGCCCGCACGTACATGCGGTTCGATCTGAGCAACATCGGCGGCACGATCAGCTCGGCCGTGCTCGAATTCGTGCCGGTGGGCATGGGATCGAGTCTCTTGTCGACCGGGTTCCGCCTGCGCATGCTGCCCGACTCGAGCGACGGCTGGGTCGAGGGCAACGGCACAGCCGGCAGCGGGATGACGTGGAACAACGCGCCCAGTTCCGTCGGCAACGCGATCGTCTTCAGCGGCTCGTACTTTGCGGCCAACGTGCCCAACATGATCGACGTAACGGCGATGGTGAAGCAGAGCTTCAATCAAAACCGGATTGTCACGCTGGAACTGGACGTGGTCAGTTGGTCCGGATCGCAGAGCTATGTGCAATTGGCTTCGCGCGAGAGCGGCATGCACCCCACCCTGATGGTCACGAGCACCGCTCCGGCCGTCCCGCCGCCCACCGTGGCCACGGCCGCCGCCGCCGCGCCCACCGCGGTGACCGGCACGACGGCCGGCCTCTCGGTGCTGGGCGCAGATGCGGCGGGCGAAGGCAGTCTGACGTACACCTGGTCGGCCACCACGCTACCCAACGGCGCGGCCACTCCTGCGTTCTCCGCCAACGGCAGCAACGCCGCCAAGGGCACGACCGTCACCTTCGCGCAGGCAGGCACTTACGGCCTGACGGTGAAGATCGCTGACCCCTACGGACTTTTCACCACCAGCACAGTCAACGTGACGGTCAGCCAGACCCTCAGCCGGATCGTGGTCACGCCGGGCAACGTCAGCCTGTCTGCGGGCACGACGCAGCAGTTCGCCGCAGTGGGGCTGGACCAGTTCGGCAGGCCGCTCTCGGGCCTGCCTGGTGTCACGTGGCATTGCAACGCTGGAACGATCAGTCCGCAAGGTCTTTTTACGGCCCCGGCCGCGGCTGGCCCGGCCACCGTGAGCGCGGTTTGCGGCGCGCTCGGCGGCAATTCGGCCGTCACGGTCATCCCGCCCCCGCCGACCGTGGCCACAGCGGCGTCCGCCGGCTCCACGCCGGTAACCGGCACGACCGCCGGCCTCTCGGTGCTGGGCGCAGATGCGGCGGGCGAAGGCAGTCTGACGTACACCTGGTCGGCCACCACGTTGCCCGGCGGCGCGGCGGCTCCCCTCTTCGCGGCCAACGCCAGCAACGCCGCCAAGAACACGATCGTTACCTTCGCCGCGGCCGGCACCTACGGCCTGACGGTGAAGATCGCTGACTCCTACGGACTTTTCACCACCAGCACAGTCAACGTGACGGTCAGCCAGACTCTGACTCAGATCATGGTCACGCCGGGCAACGTCAGCCTGCCCGTGGGCGCAAGGCAGCAGTTCGCCGCAGTGGGGCTGGACCAGTTCGGCAGGCCGCTGGCCGCCGCGCCCGGCGCGACCTGGACCGCCACGGCGGGCGCGATTACCCCGGGCGGCCTGTTCACCGCCCCGGCCGCGGCCGGTTCGGTCACGATCGCGGCCGCCGCCGGCAGCCTGCACGCCAGCGCTACGGCCAACATCACCCCCGGCAACTTCCTGGGCCTGAAGGATCCTGCCCTGGCCGCGCTGACCGAAAACCTGCTGTCGCACGACGGAGCGATCAACCGTGCGGACATGATCGCGATTCTGCAGAGCGTGGCCCGTGAAAACAGCACCGTCAGCAGCAATGATTTCAGCGATCTGAAAACGATCCTCAGCGATGCGGCCACGCTGAAGATCCCCGGCTACGTGCAGGTGCTGGGCGGCGACGTTGTCAACGGCAATGCGGCCAATCTGCACTATCAGGGCCAGGCCCTGGGCAACCTGGCGGCCGGCAGCCCGGCCAGCAGGCTCTCCGAGTTGCTAAGCAAGTGGTTCCTCGGCAGCGACCATCCGCTGGCCGGCGGCTACACCTATCACATGACCGCAGGCACGCTGTTTGGCAACGGCCCGGCCTACACCGACGCGTATCAAGGCTACCTGGGCGACTGCTACTTCATCTCCTCGCTGGGCAGCATTGCCGAGAGTTCGCCCGCCGCCATCCAGAACATGTTCATTGCCAACGGCGACAACACGTGGACCGTCCGCTTTTACTTCAACGGCACGGCCGATTACGTGACCGTGGACAACCAGTTTCCCACCGATTCCTCCGGCAACCTGGTTTACGCCGACTGCGGTTTCAACGATGCCAGCACGGCCAAGAAGCTGTGGATCCCGCTGGCGGAAAAGGCCTATGCTCAATGGAACGAGACCGGCCGGGAGGGCCGCAACGGCCAGAACGACTACGCCGCTATCGAAGGCGGATTGATGGACGCCGTCGACGCGCAGGTGTTGGGCCATAGCGCGTCGGACTACTACTATCAAAGCAACTCCGAGCAGCAGGTTTTGATTGCCGCCCTGGCCGCCCACAAGGCCGTGACCACCGGCACCGACAGCAACCCGGGCTACGGCCTCTACGGCGATCATGCCTATGCCGTGGTGGGCTACAACAGCGCAAACGCAACCTTCACGCTGTACAACCCCTGGGGCTGCGACCAGCCCGATCCGCTCACCTGGAACGAGTTGGCCTCGAATACCTTCATGTTCACCGTGGCCGATCCGTCGGGCAGCGTGCCGGCGGGCGTCGCCACGTCGCCTTCGGCGCTGGCCGATCTGCTGCCGCTGCACAAGTTGTCTCTGGCCGCCATCGATCAGTTGATGCGGCAGCAGTAGGCGGCAAGAGCCGTTTCATCGCTGGACTCTCGACTCTTCACGGCAGACACGCTATCATCATGCGGTTGGGATCATTTCATACCGCGCGATATATGTCACGGAAGCGCCATAGGGGACAGTACTGCTGGTCGTGCGACAGGCTGCGGGCGAACGAGAAGTTCTCCGGCCGGGGGCATGCCCGGCACTTGTGCAAGGACTGCGCCCGACTCGGAAAAGAAGAGTTGGCCTATCGCCAGGCGATCCGCAACCTGGAGCAGTTGTTAACCGGGGAGGGCCGCATCCGGCGCAAGAAGCGAGCGGAATTCGGCAAGTACCTGGGGCACGAAAACGAGCGGGTGCGTGCCTACGCGCATCAACTCGAAGCCGCCGATGCCCTGGATCGCGCGGAAGAACGCCTTTACGCGGAGGTGGACGAGTTGCTACTGGAACTGGCAGCCGAGGAGGACCTCTTTCCGCTGAATGTGGACTCTTTGCCCGATTGCAGCGACGACGATGACACGCAAATCCCGTTCTGATCGGGTCTCCGGAGTTCGCCAGAATTCATTCGCATCTTACCCATCTTCTCTCGACGCGCCCGATTTTCTCTGCTACGATCCCCGACCACTATTGGGGCGGCGTCGCTAAAGCCGATATGTAATCGCGGTCCAAGGCGACTGCGCGGCCCGAATAGCCTCGTCACCCGCGAAAAAAACTCGGAAGCATAGCAGGGCACGGATCGCCCGCAAGGAGGCGTTGTATGAGTTACCTCGTTCGCTTTTCGCTCGGTTGTGTGGCAATAGCGGCCCTTTGCCTTTCCGGCTGTGCCACGAACACGGGCACGGGAGCCCTGGTCGGCGGAGCGACGGGCGCGGGGGTGGGAGCGTTGGTCGGCGGCGCATCAGGACACGCCGGCGCCGGCGCGCTAGTCGGGGCGGGCGTGGGCGCCCTGGCCGGCGGCGCCATCGGCAACTCGGCCGATGAACAAGAGAGACGTAATCGCGCCCTGATCGAGGCCCGGCTCGGACGCCCGGTGGTTGTCGGCCAGGTCAGCAAGGAAGAAGTGGTCAGCATGACCCAGTACCGGGTCGATGAAGCGCTCATTATCAATCACGTCCGGGCGCACGGCATGGCCACTCCGCTGACCTCCGGCGACCTCATTATGTTGCAACAAAACGGGGTAAGCCCGCGGGTGATCGCCGCCATGCAGGAAACGCCCCCGCCGCCCGCCGTCATCGTCGAGCAGGCGCCGCCGCCGGTGGTCGTGGGCGGCTATTACGGGTATGGCCGGCCGTACTATCGGCGCGGTTACTGGTAGCGGTGCTCGTACTCATCACGCTCCACGTGATGAATTCCATCTCGCGGAGCGAGATGAGTACGATCGTTGCGACACTTATTGATTCACCGATCCTTGTCGGGCCTGCTCGCCGTTCACGAAGCTCAGCGCCAGGCCGACGGCCAACAAGCCGATCGACCACAGGGCTTCATAGCTCTTATTGTCGATCGCCCAGGACATGCTGGCGTAGACCATGAACAGGCTGGAGAGGCAGAAGATCGCGGGCGTCAACGGGTAGAGCGGCACGCGATAGGGCCGGGGCGCGTGCGGCTCTCGATAGCGCAGCACAAACAGCGACGCGCCCACCAGCAGGAACATGATCCAGAACACGGGCGTGGTGAAGTAGGTGAGCGTTTCAAAGCCGTCCTTGCTCCAGCCGAAGCCTACGACCAGCGCCAGCACGATGGCCGCCTGAACGAGCATCGAGCGGACGGGCGTATCGCGGCGGGCATTCCAGGCGGCCAGCCAGGCGAAGCGGCGATGATCGCTGCCCATGGCGAAGTAGATGCGGGCGCCGGTGAAGATCATGCCGTTGATCGCCCCCAGGGCCGAGATGCAGATCAGCACGCTGATGGCCTTGGCACCCCACGGTCCTAATGCCGTCCGGAGCACGTCGGCGGCCACGGCCTGCGACCGGCCCACGCCGGCAAAACCCAGCGCGTGGACGAAGGCCAGATTCACCAACACGTAGATCACGGTGACCGCCGTGGTTCCCAGCACCAGGGCCCGCAATATGTTCTTGGCCGGATCGCGGACCTCCGCGCCCACGTAGGCCATCTCGTTCCAGCCGCCGTACGTGAAGAGCACGAAGATCATGGCTGTTCGGTAGTCGGGCTGGCGCATGGTCGCGGCCGGCGCTGCGGCCGGCGACGCGGCGCACAGTCCCACCACCACGATGGCGGCCAGGCCCAGGATCTTGATGACTGTCAACAGGTTCTGCGTCCATTTTCCCTCGCGCAGGCCGAGCAGGTTGATGGCCGTCAACAGCAGCACCGCCAGCACGGCGTAGGCCATCAGCGCCGGCGGACCATTGCCCACGGGCCGCAACTGGTTGGCGTAGGAGGCGAAGACATAGGCCAAGAGGCCGATGGAACCGGGCCGGACGATCCACAACTGCGACCAGGCGAAGAGGAAGCCCATTTTCCGACCCAGCGCCCGCGTCAGATAGACATAGTCGCCGCCTTCGCGCGGATAGGCGTTGGCCAGTTCCGCGTAGCACAAGGCCCCGACCAACGAGAGCAGCCCGCCCAGAATCCACACGCCGATCAGCCAGGCGGTATTCGGCACGGACCCGGCAATCAACGGGCTGCTGCGATAGATGCCCGACCCAATGATGATCCCCACGATGATCGACGTGGAGTCCAGCAGGGTAAGCTGGCGGCGGGGAGCGGCCGCGCTTGAGGCGGAATCTTCGACAGTGGTCCTGGCCATCGTGCCTGATAGCATACACAGTATTACCAAGGAATACAAATTGGTGCGAGGCCAAGGGGTCAGGTCCATGTTTTCGGTCAGGCGTCCAGCCAAATGGCAACGCCTACATGCCGAAAAATGGACCAGACCCCGACTTTGCACGGAATACAAATTGGGGGGACTCGATATTTGAGATCTGAAATCTGAAATCTGAAATTTGAGACGCGAAATGCGAGCCGAACTTACTGGGCCTTGGATAAAGGGGGGAAAAGTGTTACGATAGCGGGGTGCTTGACCGTGACGGCCGCAAGAAACGTTCCTGCCGGAGTGCTGTATGACGAAGAAAGAAGAAGCCATTGAAGTGGAGGGCGTCGTGACCGAGGCCCTGGCCAACACGCGATTCCGCGTGCAACTTGATAGCGGCCACAAGGTCATTGCCCACGTCGCCGGGCGGATGCGGAAACACTTCATTCGCATTGTGCCGGGCGACAAAGTGCGCGTCGAGTTGTCTCCCTACGATCTGACCAAAGGCCGCATCGTTTACCGCGAACGATAGAAACGCCGCCCAGGCGCGCCCTCCCCGGGTCACGGCCTCAACATGCCCAAAATTCTTTGCCAGTTTTTCCAAGATTCCCGCGCCGGCGGCGAATAACCGGCTGTCGGCCGGGCTGGCATTGTGCCTTCCTTTTCTGTCAGTTTTCGTGCCCACTAATCCCAAGGAGAATCGGACGATGAGAAAGATCTTGTTGGTGCTGTTGATCGGAGCCCTCTTTTTAGGGGGATCGCTGCTGCAAGGAGTGCCGGCGGCGGCGGCGGCCGACACCAAGCCTGTGGCCGTGCTGTCGCTGCCAAGCTATGCCAATTTGATGGACGACGTGGCCTTCGTCGGCAAACTGGCCGACCGCCCCGCGTTGAACGCGGCCCTGGAAGGGATCCTGGCCATGGTCACGCAGGGCAAGGGACTGGAAGGGCTCGACAAGACTCGTCCCTGCGGGGTGATTGTTCAGACCGATGGTCAGGAAATCGGCGGCTACGGCTTCCTCCCGGTCAGCGATTTGAAGAAACTGCTGAGCGCCTTGCAGCAGGCCGTTGGCGAGACGAAGACTGCCGAGGGCCTGACCGTGATTCAGCCCAAGAACAGCCCCAAGCCGCTGTATCTGAAAGAGCAGAACGGCTGGGCCTATTTCAGCGACAAGCCGGCGCAATTGGCGCAGACGCTGGCCGATCCTTCCACCGTCCTGGAAGGCCTGCAGAAGAGATACGACGTGGCCGTCCGCCTCTATCCGGCCAACCTGCCCGCGCATCTCCGCGACACGGCCTTGGGCCAGTTCCGCCAAAAGGCCGATCGGGACATGGAGCAGCAGAAGCCCGGCGAATCGCAGCAGGACTTCGAGACCCGTAAGAAGGTCTCAAAACTCGTCGTGGATGGCCTGGTCACGGCACTGAAGGACCTGGACCGGGTGACGCTGGGCTGGTCGCTGGACCGCAGCGCGACCAAGACTTCCCTGGATCTGAACGTGACGGCCCAGGCCGGGTCGCCCACCGCGGCGCAGTTCGCCGCACTGGCCAACACCCGCACCGCCGTCGCCGGTTTCCGCTTGCCGGGCGCCGCGTTGGTGGGCAATTGGGCGGGCACGATTCCCGCCGCGAAGATCGAGATCCTCGACACGCTGATCGATGCGATCCATGCCAAGGGCCTGGCCAACATCGAGCGGGACCAGAAGCCGGCCGAAGAGACGCGGCTCGCCAAGGAGGCGGTGGACGCCTTGGCCGCCGCATTGCAGAAGACGGTCCGCAGCGCCCACTGCGACGGCGCGCTGGCCGTGATGCTGGCCCCCGACACGGCGACCGCCCTGGTGGGTGGTTACGTGGCCGACAGCGCGGTGATCGACAAGGCCGCCAAGGCGCTGGCCGAATTGGCCAAGACCAGCAACCCGATGCTCGGCGAGTGGATCACCCTGGACGCCGAACAATTCCAGGGCGTTCATTTCCATACCGTTTCCATCCCCATCGGGTTCGATGCCAACGACCGCGAGAGGACGGTCAAGCTCATTGGCGAGAAGATCGACGTGGTCATCGGGATCGGCAAGAATGCCTTCTATCTGGCGGCCGGCCGCACCCCCTTGAAGACGCTCAAGGAGGCGATCTCGGCCTCGGCCTCCGTCTCCCGCGCGACGATTCCGCCCGCCCAAATCTCGCTGGCCGTGGAACCCTTCGCCCGCTTCCTGGCCGTGGTTGCTAAACCGGACGACCGGCCCAAGTTCGAGCGAATGGCCAATGCACTGAAGAATGCCGACGGCAGCGACCACGTGCGACTCGTGGTATCGTCCATCCCGAATGGCGCCAACTACCATCTGGAGGTTGAGCCCGGGCTGCTCCGCATGGTCGGACAACTCATTGCCAACCCGCAAGGGCAGTAGGCGTATCTGTTGCCAAGTTGGAGTTGGGGTGGCCGCTCGTTGGGCCACCCCAACTTCTTTGTCAACGCCTTTGTCGCGTCTAGCATTTCGGTTGCTGCCGGGGTAAACTTAGTACCGCTAGGCAGGATCGGCAGAAAAAGGGGGGACTGGCTCCGTGGCGCAAGTTGGTTTGGAAGTGAGAGAAACGTCACCGCCACGGTGCCTGTCCCCCTTTTTCCGCTCGACGTCATTATCTATCGCCACAAGAAAGAAGGAGAATCGACCGTGACTAGATCGTTATGGGCCGCGCTCGCCGCCGCGTTACTGCTGGGAACTGCGAACTTTGCCCCGGCACAAACCGCTTCCACGGCCGGGCTCAAGCCCGTGCTGACCGTCTCCATTGCCGGCTACGGCAAGGTACATAGCGACGTGGAAACCATCGGCAAGCTGGGCGGCAAGCCGGAACTGGCCAATATGCTGGAAGGTATCCTGGCCATGGTCACGCAGGGCAAGGGGGTGACGGGATTGGGCATCGACAAGGCGCGACCCTGGGGGGCCGTGGCCTACGCCGACGCCGCGGGGAAGTTCCCCGTCTACGGCTTTATCCCCACGAACGACGTAAAGCAATTGTTGGCGTTGCTTGCTCCTCCGCCTTTGACGCCCGACGCCCAAGGCGTTTACAAGGTGCTGGTCAAGACGACAACCTTGTACGTGGTGCAGAAGGGCGCCTGGGCCTTTGTCTCCAACAACCCGGAGAACCTGGCCAAACTGCCAGCCGATCCGGCCGCCCTGCTGGGCGATCTGACCACGCGGTTCACGGTGGCCGTCCGCGCCTCGGTGAAGAACGTGCCGGCCGCCATGCGCGATCAGGCCATCGCGGGCTTCGAGATGGGGTTGCAGATGCAAATGGCCCAGCGGCCCAACGAGAGCGACGACGAATACGCCGTCCGCCAGAATCTCTCGCGGCAATCGCTGGAAAAGGCCAAAGTACTGATCAACGAGTTGGACGAGGTGTTGCTCGGCTGGGGCGTCGACGCCACCACCGGCGCCATGCACCTCGATTTCGAGATGACTGCCCAGAGCGGCACCAAGACCGCCCGGCAGTTCGCCCAGATGAAAGGGGCCACGACCGATTTCGCCGGCCTCGCCCTGCCCGGCGCCGCGGTGGTGGCCAACTGGACCGGGACCATCGACGAGACGGACGCGGCACAAATGAAAGTCGCCCTGGGCGGAATTCGCAAGAAGGCGCTGAAAGATCTCGACGGCAACAGCGACTTGACGCCGGAGCAGATCGCCGTGGCCAAAGCTCTCTTGGGCGACGTGGCCGACGTGGCCGCGAAGACGATCGACGGCAAGAAGATCGACGGCGGCCTGGCCCTGCTGTTGGACAATGCCACGCCCACGCCCGCGCCAACCCTCGCGCTGGCCAGCGTCGTGGCCGACGGCGAGAAGCTCAACAGCGTTGTGAAGCGGCTCGTGGCCGAGGCCGGCAAGGATGACCCGAACATCGCCAAGCTCTTCACCCTGGACGCGGAGAAACACCAGGGGGTCAGCATCCACACCGCCGCCTTGCCGGTCACCGACGAAGCGGCCGCCAAAGTCCTCGGCAGCACCCTCAACGTGGCCTTGGGCATCGGCGACACCGGCCTGTATCTGGCCGCCGGCCGCGACGCCCTGAAAACGATCAAGCAGGTGATCGGCGACTCGAAGGCCAACGCGGGCAAGAAAGCGGCCCCGCTGGAAATCACCGTATCGGCCACGCCCATCGCCAAGTTCGCCGCTCAAGCCGGCGGTGGAAACCCGATGGCCGGCGCCGTGGTCGCGATGCTGGCCCGGTCGGCGGGCAAGGACCATCTGACCCTCAAGGCGAAATCCATTCCCAATGGCACCAGCGTGCGGCTGGAGATCGAGGAGGGCCTGCTGAAGGTCATCCTCAATTTCGCCCAACCCGGGGCCATGGGCACAGGTCCAACGCCGCGCCCTGCACCCGCGCCAGCCCCCGCCGGCGGCGACCCGTTCAAGTAGTTCTCACCCTCTCCCGAAGGGAAAGGGGACCCTGAAACCACACTTTTCGGAACTCCATTTCCGTGTTTCATCCGTGGTTAAATCAGTAACCCCTCCGCCCCCTGTTTTTCCGACGTCGCGCACCACGGTGGCCGGCCTCGCCCTCGCCGATCTTGCCCGGCAATTCGGCACGCCCACGTTCCTGTACGACGCGGCCGCGATCCTCCGGCGACTCGGTGACCTGGCTGAGTTCGACTACGTTCGCTATGCCCAGAAGGCCTGTTCCAACCTGGCGATTCTGGACCTGCTGCGGCGGCAGGGGGTTCTGGTCGACGCGGTCAGTGCGGGCGAGATTCGCCGCGCCTTGGCGGCCGGTTACTCGGCCGGTGGAACTCCGCCGCCGCTCGTCTTCACGGCCGACATCTTCGACGCCGAGGCCCTGGAC